>NZ_PSRR01000130.1 GCF_004296405.1 Bradyrhizobium sp. Leo170 | reverse complement strand
CGATCAGCATCGTCAGCGCGCGCGCCGGCGGTGAGATCGCCCGCCTGCCGCTCGGCGAGGCCGCGAGCACGCGCGCCGGCTCACCCTATTGGGTGATACATCGCGCCGATTTGCAGGGAGCGCTGCAGGCAGAGGTTGAGGACCATCCCGACATCGAACTCCGCCTGGGCTGGCAGTTCGAGGATGTCGCCGACCATGCCAGGGGACTGACGGTGGCCGCGCGCTGCGGCGACGCGCGGCAGCATGAGCTGGCGGCGGCGCTGATCGGCGCCGACGGCATCTGGTCGTCCGTGCGCAGCCGCCTGTTCCCGGAACTGCATCCACGGTTTTCCGGCCTGATCGCCTGGCGCGGCACGCTCGATGCGAAGGCGCTGCCGCGCGAATACACCTCGCCGCGAGTGCAACTCTGGATGGGACCGAACGCGCATCTGGTCGCCTATCCGATTGCCGCGGCACGCCGGATCAATGTGGTCGCGATCGTGCCGGGAACCTGGAACCGGCCGGGCTGGAGCGAGGCCGGCAATGCCAACGAGATCAAGAACGCGTTCTCCGCGGATTGGCCCGCCACCGCGCAGATGCTGATCGGCGCGGTCGAGGAATGGCGGCGCTGGGCGCTGTTCACGATGCCGGAGGTCAGCGAATGGAGCGCGGGCGCGGTCGCCCTGCTCGGCGACGCCGTGCATGGGATGCTGCCCTTTGCCGCGCAAGGCGCGGGCATGGCGATCGAGGATGCCGCCGTGCTTGCCAATTGCCTCTCTGGCTGCACCGGCGAGGATATCTCCGGCATTCCCGCTGCGCTGAAGCGCTACACCAGGCTGCGCCGCGGGCGCGTCGATCGGGTACGGCGCACCGCGCAGCGACAGGGGCGCATCTATCACCTCACCGGACCGATGGCGCTCACGCGCGATCTCGTCATCCGGGCGATGGGCCCGCAGCGAATGCTGGCGCGGCAGGACTGGATCTATGATTGGCGGGCGTGAAGGCGGCTCACCGCGCTGACGAACGCGCTCCTCTGGCGGGCGCAGGCGGCGCCGGTGGCACGATCGGCGCCGGCGCCGCCACGATCGTCTCATGGCATTTGTTGCGCCGCCAGTTTTCCTCGGCGAGCTTCTGCTGGGCACGCACCGCGACGTAATCGTTGCGGTAGGCCACCTCCGACACAACGGCGCCGCCGACGCCGGTCTCCGCCTTCGACATCAGCCCCTGCAACTCCGCCGCGCGCGCCGCCAGCGTCGTGCGCTCGGTCTCGAGTTGCTTGCAATCGTAAAGATCGTATTTGGCGGGATCGACGAAGGCCGGGCTGAGCGTCTCGCCCATCTGGGCGCAACCGCAAAGCAGGCCGCCAAGTGCAAGCAGCGCGGCGGTCACGGCCGCGCGCGGCGGCAGGTGGCGGAAGGTGCGGATGGACATGGCGCCTTGGTAAACGGTTAAGTGTTGAGATTGGCTAAAGCAGCGGGAAATGTCGGGATTGAGGCTGGCGCGGGACGGCGGAGACCGCGCGGCGCGATCCGCAAGACTTCGCGCGCTGTCGCGTTCCGCGTTAAACTGTTGAAATAACATGTATTCGGCGACAATTATCCTGTTTCCACTTCGCCACCAAACGCGCTAGATATCCCTCTCCCGACGAACGCGGACGTGGCGGAATTGGTAGACGCAAGGGACTTAAAATCCCTCGATGGCAACGTCGTGTGGGTTCGAGTCCCACCGCCCGCACCAATCGAATCAGGCGCCTTTTGAATCCTTTGGCTACCCACGACGATACGACCAGCGCCGGCAAGTCAGCCAGCACAAGGCGGTCTGGACCCAGACCATAACCGATCAGGAATGAGGATATCATGATGCGCATTCTGGCTTTGGCTATCCTGACGGTCGTGATGCTCAGCAGGGCAACGCCTACCCAAGCTCAGACCTATGATCCGAACTATCCGGTCTGCCTGCAGGTCTACCAGGGCATGGTGGATTACTACTTCGAATGTCGCTACACCTCGATACCCCAGTGCCAGGCATCGGCCTCAGGCCGGGCGGCTCAGTGCGTGGTCAATCCTTACTATGCCAAGCCCGTTCCGCGCAAAAAGCGTCGCGCGAGCAAGTCGCGCTAGGCCGTGCACTTATAAACTTGGTGGCGTGACGCATCGACCCAAGAAGTGTAGATCTGAGCTGCAGAAGGACGCCGCCGAGAAGTATCGGGAGGAGGTGTATGCCAAATGGAAAGCCAGGAGATCACCCGTACACGGACATTGTCACACATGGCCGAGACGTCTACTCGTCCCGTGCCGCGGGCCTAGTCCGCGAAATCGCCAAGCTCTCTGACGATAAGGCACGACGCAAGCTCGCTGACCTTCTCTTCTCTGAGTACAACGAGTTCAGTCGCCCTGACGTCAACAAGCTTGAGACTGTGCTCACCGAGATGCGCAACAAGGCTCTCCAAGACGCACGCGAACGCGGTCTGTAGAGAATGATTAGTCACTCGCCTAGCCCAAGGTTCTTGAGCGAGAGACCATGATGAATCGGATCGCGTCACTGCGCGCACTCTCACAAGATAGTCCGAAACGACTCGACGCAAAGCGCAAGCTCAGCACGCTTTGATTGCTTGCGGGAGCACGAGAACGTTCGAGTTGCTACACGGCGACAACACGCTCGCGCACGCTCCCTCATCACGTTCCCGTCAGGTGTGGCTGGGTTCACATCAACGCTTGCCATCGAAAACTAGTCTTTGCGCGCCGACCGCAATCTTGCGGCTGTCAAATCTCAACGCGTATGGATTGGAGATGTGACGATGGCAAGTTCGGAGCAGGATCGGCTCGCGAAGACAGCCTGGATCGGCCGCGTAGCGATCATCATTGGTGCTCTGTTCTTATCCAGGCTGTTTCTCGTCGCGTTGTACGCCGCCTCGATGTCGCCAGGTACGGCACTCGGCGATTTCGCGACGATGACTGTGTTCCCGTAAATTTGGAGATTAGAGACCATCGCCGCGCGCAGCGGCCCGGAACATTCTCTCGCCGAAAATGTTGTGATGCAGCATTGGAGTGCGATGACATGGCGAAAGACTATCCAGGGGAACAACAGGCGGCGGAACAGCATCCGGAACCGCGCGAGCAGAAGCAAGAGACGCGCACGCCGGCTTCGCTGCCGGAACCCGCTCCGCCGCTCTTGAATGAAGGGCTGGAGCGCGTGCGCGAGAGTCACTGCTGAGTGAACACGAGCTACGCTTGAAATGAAAATGGCCGGGTCTGAGCCCGGCCATTTTGCTTTCCGTTCGATGAAGCGCCCTACTCGCTCTTGTCGATGTTCCAGAAGATCGGCGTCGCCGGGCCGTCGAGCACGCCGGTGAGCGATTTGCGCCAGCCAGCCGGGACAAGATACTGGCCGAGCGGAACGTACATCACCTGGTCATAGGCCTCCTTCTGGATCTCGGCGGCGATCTTCTTCTGCTCGTCCAGCGAGGCGGAACGGGCAAACTTGTCGCGCAGCTCTTCGATCTTGGCATCTTCTGCCCAGCCGAACCAACCGCCGTTCTTGCCGCGGCCGGTAATGGAAGCGTTGACGATGGGATTGGCAACGTCGGCCGCGACCCAGTTGGTGAAGAACATGTTCCAGCCGCCCTCCTTCGGCGGCTTCTGGCTGGCGCGGCGGGTCACCACCGTCTGCCAATCGGTGGCCTGCAGATCGACCTTGAAGCCGGCATCGCGCAGCAATTGCGCAGCGACGATCGGTTGAGCCTTCAGCGTGGTCACGTCGCCGGGCGCCATAACCACGACGGGCGTACCGTCATAGCCGGACTCGGCGAGCGCCTTCTTGGCTTCGGCCATGCCGTTGCCCTTCACCAGGGTCTCAGCACCGACTTCGGTCTCAAGTGGGGTTCCGCAACCAAAGAAGGCGCCGCAGACCTTCTGGTACTTTGCATTGCCGACCAACGCATCAAGCACGTCTTTCTGGTTCATCGCCAGGAACGCGGCGCGACGGACTTTCACATTATCGAATGGCGGATAAAGGAAGTTCATGCGTCCCAGCGTCTGAAAGCCAAACTTGTTCAAGACCTCGATCTTGAGATCCTTGTTAGGCTCCAGCACGGGAAGCATGTCGAAAGGCAGGTTCTCCATGAAATCGATGTCGCCGGACTGCAGCGCGTTCACCGCGGTCTGCGCGTCAGGCATGGTGATCCATTCGACGCGATCGACCTTCACCACCTTGCCGCCGGAGGTCCAGCTCGGCGCCTCCTTGCGCGGCACATAGTCCTTGAACTTCTCATAGACCGCCTTCACGCCCGGCTGGAATTCGGCCTGCACGAACTTGAATGGGCCGGAACCGATCTGCTCGGGGATCGCCTTGTCCGGCGGTGTCTCGGCGAGACGCTTCGGCATCATGAACGGCACGCGTGACGACGGCTTGCCGATCGCATCCAGCACTAGGCCGTAGGGCTCCTTCAGCTTCAGCGTGATGGTCTTGGCGTCGGTCGCGGTGAGGCTGGCGGTGAAGTCCATCAGCTTCTGGCCCATGCCGTCGACCTTGCCCCAGCGCTGCAGCGAGGCGACGCAATCTTCCGCCGTCACCGGCGTGCCGTCATGCCACTTCAATCCGTCGCGCAGCGTGAAAGTGTAAGTGAGCTTGTCGTCGGAGACCTTCCAGTCCGCCATCTGCGGCTGGATCTTGAAATTGGAGTCGGTCGCGAGCAGCGTGTCATAGACCATGTAGCCGTGATCGCGGGTGATGTAGGCCGTGGTCATGATCGGATCGATCACGCGCAAATCCGAATGCATCACCGCGGTGATGGTCTTGCCGGCCGCGAGCGCCTGCGCGCTCAGCGCCACCGAGAGCGCAACGATAGATAACGCTGACGTCAGCGCTCTGCGCTTCCAACTGGACGTTTGGAACATTCATGTCTCTCCTGACGTGAAACTGATCAATGCCGGCTTATTCGTTGTGCAATCGGTCCGTTATTTGTGCGGACTAACATGCTGCAAGACCTGCAGATTCAAGACTTGCACCAAGCGTGTATTGCGTCAATCCGGTTTTGGTCGAGATCGGATGTACACAAACGAATGATGCGGCTCGCCGCGTTTGACGCTACAACTTCGAAAGGCCGATTTCGATAATCGCGATCTGACTGCGTTACGCACCTGCAGCAACGAAGAGAGAGACCTCATGAATCCAGCCAATCTTCCCTTTGATTCCGAAGTGATGTTGCAGGGCCTGCGTAGCTGGGTGGAGTGCGAGAGTCCGACCTGGGACGCGGCGGCCGTCGAGCGCATGCTCGACGTTGCGGCGCGCGAGATGGCGATCATGGGTGCGACGATCGAGCGCATCGCCGGCCGCCAAGGCTTTGCAGGCTGCGTGCGCGCGCGCTTTCCCCATCCGAAGTTCGGCGAACCCGGCATCCTGATCGCGGGTCATCTCGACACGGTGCACCCGGTCGGCACCATCGAGAAGCTGAAGTGGCGGCGCGAAGGCAATAAATGCTTCGGGCCCGGCATCTTCGACATGAAGGGCGGCAATTATCTAACTTTGGAAGCAATCCGGCAGTTGACCCGCGCGTCGTTCACGACGCCCTTGCCGATCACTGTGCTGTTCACGCCGGACGAGGAAGTCGGCACGCCCTCGACGCGCGACATCATCGAGGCGGAAGCCGCGCGCAATAAATATGTGTTGGTGCCGGAGCCCGGCACCGCCGACAATGGCGTCGTCACCGGCCGCTATGCGATCGCGCGCTTCAACCTGGAGGCAACGGGACGGCCGAGCCACGCCGGCGCGACGCTTTCCTCCGGCCGTTCAGCGATCCGCGAGATGGCGCGGCAGATCCTCGCCATCGACGGCATGACCACGGAAGATTGCACCTTCTCGGTCGGCATCGTCCATGGCGGCCGATGGGTCAATTGTGTCGCCACCACCTGCACCGGCGAGGCACTCAGCATGGCCAAGCGCCAGGCCGATCTCGACCGCGGCGTCGAGCGCATGCTGGCGCTGTCGGGCACGTCGAATGATGTCACCTTCACGGTGACGCGCGGCGTCACCCGCCCGGTCTGGGAGCCGGATGCCGGCACCATGGCGCTTTACGAAAAGGCCCGCGCGCTTGCGGAAGGGATGGGCTTGAGGCTGCCCCATGGCAGCAAGGGCGGCGGCTCCGACGGCAATTTCACCGGAGCGATGGGCGTGCCGACGCTCGACGGACTCGGCGTGCGCGGTGCCGATGCACACACGCTCAATGAACATATCGAGGTCGACAGCCTTGCCGAGCGCGGCCGGCTGATGGCAGGGTTATTGGCGACCTTGCAGTGACACGTAGCCCGGGTGAAGCGAAAGCGTAACCCGGGGAAGCGAAGACCCGGATTGCGCTGCGCTCCATCCGGGCTACGCTACCTCCAAGCTGTGACGGGTCATTCCGGGGGCATCCCGGAATGACGGAGGTTTGAAGACGCATCGGCGCCCGATGGCACGGGAATTGCTGAAATGCTACGCTGGTGACGGAACTCAGGTTAACGGCCGACGTCACTCCTAATGACCCTAATCTGACGGATCGACATTGCTGGGATATCTGCTTCGCCGAATCCTTGCCGCTATTCCCGTGATGGGCGTGGTGGCGCTGTTCGTGTTCCTCTTGCTGCGGCTGACGCCGGGCGATCCTGCGGCGATCCTCGCCGGCGACAACGCAACGCCCGAGCAGCTCGAGCGCATCCGCACCTCGCTTGGATTGAACGAGCCGATCTATGTCCAGTTCGTGACCTGGATCGGAAAACTCCTGCACGGCGATCTCGGCGTATCCCTGATCTCGAACGTGCCGGTGCTGAAGATGATCGGCCAGCGCATCGAGCCCTCGATCTCGATCGCGCTCTCCACCATCGTGCTTTCGATCGTGGTGGCGGTGCCGCTCGGCGTGATCGCGGCCTGGCGGCACGGCACCTGGATCGATCGCTTCGTGATGGGACTGTCCGTGCTCGGCTTCTCCGTGCCGGTGTTCGTGATCGGCTACGTGCTGATCCAGATCTTCGCGATCGACCTGCGCTGGGTGCCGGTGCAGGGCTTCAAGAGCATTGCCGCAGGTTTCGGTCCGTTCTTCCAGCGCATCATCCTGCCGACCTGTGCTTTGTCCTTCATCTATGTCGCGCTGATCGCACGCATGACGCGCGCCTCAATGCTTGATGTGATGGGTGAGGATTACATCCGCACCGCACGCGCCAAGGGCATCGGCGAGATGGGCGTGCTGCTGCGGCATGGGCTGCGCAACGCGGCAGTGCCTGTCATCACCGTGATCGGCAGCGGCTTTGCGCTTTTGATCTCCGGCGTCGTCGTCACCGAGAGTGTGTTCAATCTGCCCGGCATCGGCCGCCTCACCGTCGATGCGGTGCTGGCGCGCGACTATCCGGTGATCCAGGCCATGATCCTGTTGACGTCAGGCATCTATGTCGCCGTCAACCTGCTGATCGACCTCGCCTATACCCTGCTTGATCCAAGGATCCGCTACTGATGGCGATCGATACCCTCCCCGAGCCGTCGCTCCCGATCACGACGCCGCTGCGGCCACGCTTCGGATTCCTGACCTCGACGCCGATCATGACGGTGGCGACGATCTGCCTGTCGCTGATCATCCTGATCGCGATCTTCGCGCCATTGCTGGCGCCGCACGACCCGGTGCAGCTCGCACCGGCGCTGCGGCTGAAGCCGGCCAGCGCCGAATTCCCGCTCGGAACCGACGCCTTTGGCCGCGATCTGTTGTCACGGATCATCTATGGCGGCCGGATCTCGCTTCTGATCGGCCTCGGCGCCGCCGTGTTCTCGATCAGCATCGGGCTCGTGATCGGTCTCGTCGCCGGCTTCTTCAAATGGGTCGACGCGGTGATGATGCGGATCATGGACGGCCTGATGGCGATCCCGAGCATCCTGCTCGCCATCGCCGTGGTCTCGCTGTCGGGCGCAAGCATCTGGACCGTGCTGGTGGCGATCACCATTCCCGAGGTGCCGCGGGTGGCGCGATTGGTGCGCTCGGTGGTGCTCACCGCGCGCGAGGAGCCCTATGTGGAAGCCGCGATCTCGCTCGGCTCCAGCCTGCCGAAGATCATGTGGCGCCATCTGATGCCGAATACGATCGCGCCCCTGATCGTGCAGGGCACCTATGTCTGCGCCTCCGCCGTGCTCACCGAAGCGATCCTGTCGTTCCTCGGCGCCGGTATCTCGCCGGAGACGCCGACCTGGGGCAACATCATGGCCGAAGGACGCGCCTATTTTCAGATCAAGCCGTCCCTGATCTTCTGGCCCGGCCTGTTGCTGTCGATCGCGATCCTCTCCGTGAACCTGATCGGCGACGCCGCGCGCGATGCGCTCGATCCGCGCATGAAGCAGCGGGGGAGCGGGAAGTGACGGCTTCAAAGCATTTGAAGCCGTCATTCCGGGGCGCGCGAAGCGCGAGCCCGGAATCCATCAGGCCACGAGCGCAAGCTGAGAAATGGATTCCGGGCTCACCCGCTTCGCGGGCGCCCCGGAATGACGAGAGAGTGAGTGCATGACCAACACCGTCCTCGACATCGACAATCTCGTCGTCGCCCTCGGTAAGAAGCCGGGCGCAAGCCGCATCATCGACGGCATCTCGCTACAGGTCCGCGAGCGTGAGACGCTGTGTCTGGTCGGCGAAAGCGGCTCCGGCAAATCGGTGACCTCGCTCACGGTGATGGGCCTGTTGCAGAAGGGCTCGCTGATCCCGACCGGCGGCAGCGTCAAGCTGGTGGGCGAGGAATTGCTCAGCGCGAGCGACCGGCGCTTGCGGCAATTGCGCGCCACAAGGATGGCGATGATCTTCCAGGAGCCGATGACGGCGCTCAATCCGGTGGTGCCGGTCGGCCGCCAGATCGACGAAGTGCTGCGCGTGCACACCGATCTCGACGCCCGCACGCGGCGGCAGAAGATCCTGGCGATGATGGAGCAGGTGCGGCTGCCGGATGTGGAGCGCATCTTCGCTTCCTATCCGCACCGGCTCTCCGGCGGACAGCGCCAGCGCATCATGATCGCGATGGCGCTGGTGCTGGAGCCAAAGCTTCTGATCGCGGACGAGCCGACCACCGCGCTCGACGTCACCACGCAGAAGCAGATCCTCACGCTGATCCGCGACCTGCAGCGCGACCATGGCACCGCGGTGCTGTTCATCACCCACGACATGGGCGTGGTCGCGGAGATCGCCGACCGCGTCGCGGTAATGCGTCACGGCCGGCTGGTCGAGAGCGGGCCGCTGGACGGCATCCTGCGCAATCCGTCGATGGAATATACCCGCAACTTGCTGGCCTCGGTGCCGAGCCTGGTGCCGCGGTCACCGCGCGAGGAGACCAGGGAGCCGGTGGTGCTGGAGGCCAACGAGCTCTGCAAGGTCTATCGCGAGCGCTCCTTCCTTGGCAAAGTCCGCGAGGTCGCGGCCGCCAAGGATGTCACGCTGACGCTGCGCAAGGGCCGCACGCTCGGCATCGTCGGCGAGAGCGGCTCAGGCAAATCGACAGTGGCGCGCTGCATCGTGCGCCTGATCGACCCGACCTCCGGTGGCGTGCGGCTGGTCGGCCGCGAAATCTCCGAACTGTCGCGGCGGCTGCTGCAGCCGCACCGCAAGAAAATCCAGATCATCTTCCAGGACCCCTATCGCTCGCTCAACCCGCGCGTCACCGTCGGCGAGTCGATCGCGGAAGGCCCGATCAATTACGGCATGCCGCACAAGCAGGCGCTGAGCAAAGCGCGCGAACTGCTCGAGCTGGTGCACCTGCCGGCGGACGCGATCTCGCGCTATCCGCACCAGTTCTCCGGCGGCCAGCGCCAGCGCATTGCGATTGCGCGCGCGCTCGCGCTCGACCCTGAGGTGCTGGTAGCGGACGAGGCGGTGTCCGCGCTCGACGTCTCCGTGCAGGCGCAGGTGCTGGATCTTCTGGATGAAATCCAGAAGCGGCTCGGCATTGCGCTGCTGTTCATCACCCACGATTTGCGCGTTGCGGCGCAAATCTGCGACGATGTCGTTGTGATGCAGCATGGCCGCGTCGTCGAACAGGGGCCGGCGGCGGAAGTGCTTACTCACCCGAAAGAGGCCTATACCAAGGCGCTACTTGATGCCGCACCCGGCCGCGGCTGGGATTTTGCCAATTTTCGGCCCGTGGCCGAGGCCGCGGAGTAGTCCCGCCCGTCATTGCGAGCGAAGCGAAGCAATCCATGCCGCCACTTGCGGGGACATGGATTGCTTCGTCGCTGCGCTCCTCGCAATGACGGCCTGGGCGCATGAGCCAATTCCCAACGCCCATGCGGCATGCAAATCCGGAATGCTTCGCCGCTTGCGCTGGCCGCAGCGACACGCTTAACGTCGCCCTTCACGAACCGAGAGACCTTGATCAATGACCCGCATCGCCGTCGGCGGCTTCCTGCACGAGACCAATACCTTTGCGCCGACCAAGGCGACCTATGATGATTTCGTGCATGGCGGCGGCTGGCCATCGATGGCGCATGGCGCCGACGTGCTGAAGGTGATGCGCAAGATCAATGTCGGGCTTGCCGGCTTCGTCGAGGCGGCCGAAGCCAATGGCTGGGAATTGATTCCGACGATCTCGTGCGGCGCAAGCCCGTCGGCGCATGTGACCGAAGATGCGTTCGAGCGCATCGTCAAGGAGATGGTCGACGGCATCGCCAATGCAGGTCCGCTCGACGCCGTCTATCTCGACCTGCACGGCGCGATGGTGACCGAGCACCTGGACGACGGTGAAGGCGAGATCCTGGCGCGCGTGCGCAAGGTGATCGGCAACGACCTGCCGCTGATCGCGAGCCTCGATCTGCACGCCAATGTCACGCCTGAAATGGTCGAGCATGCCGATGCGCTGATCGCCTACCGCACCTACCCTCACGTCGACATGGCCGACACCGGCCGCGCGTCCGCAAGACATCTCGCACTGCTGCTGAAGACCAGGCAGCGTTTCGCCAAGGCATTCCGGCAATTGCCGTTCCTGATCCCGATCAGTTGGCAATGCACCAACGACCAGCCGACCAGGGGCATCTACGAGAAGCTCGCTGCGATGGAGAGCGATGCGGTACCGACCCTGTCCTTTGCGCCGGGCTTTCCCGCGGCCGATTTTGAACATTGCGGGCCGAGCGTGTTCGCTTATGGCACGACACAGGCCGACGCCGATGCCGCCACCGACAAGCTTGTCGCATTGATCGCCGGTCATGAGGACGATTTCGACGGCCGCATCTATTCGCCCGACGACGGCGTGCGCCATGCGATGGCGTTGGCGAAGGCCGCGACCAGGCCGGTCATCATCGCCGACACCCAGGACAATCCCGGCGCCGGCGGCGACTCCGACACCACGGGCATGCTGCGGGCGCTGGTGCGCAACAATGCCACCCGCGCCGCAACCGGCGTGATCTACGATCCCCAGTCGGCAAAGGCCGCGCATGCCGCGGGCGTCGGCGCCACGGTAACGCTCGCGCTCGGCGGCAAGTCGGGCATTCCGGACGACGCGCCCTACAAGGAAACCTTTGTCGTCGAGCAGCTCTCGGATGGAAAGTTCGTGGCGCCCGGCCCCTATTACGGCGGCCGCGACATGGATATGGGACCATCGGCGTGCCTGCGCATCGGCGATGTCAGGGTGGTCGTCAGCTCGCACAAGGCGCAGCTCGCGGACCAGTCGATGTACCGCTATGTCGGCATCGAGCCGACCGAACAGGCGATCCTCGTCAACAAGAGCTCAGTGCATTTCCGCGCCGATTTCGAGCCGATCGCCGAGAAGCTCTTGATCTGCGCTGCCCCCGGCGCGATGCCGGCCGACACCGCGTCGCTGCCGTGGACCAAATTGCGGGCAGGGATCCGCATCAAGCCGAACGGCCCCGCCTTCGCGCCTGTCAACACATCACGTTCAACCGGATAAGGACCAAATGCCCACCATCGAACGCATCGAAGGCTTTGCCGACGAACTCACGGCGATCCGTCGGGATTTCCATGCCCATCCCGAGATCGGCTTCGAGGAGGTCCGCACCTCCGGCATCGTCGCCGAGAAGCTCGCGAGCTGGGGCATCGAGGTGCATCGGGGCCTCGGCGGCACCGGTGTGGTCGGCGTGCTCAAGGGCAAGGGCAACGGCGACAAGCGCATCGGCCTGCGTGCCGACATGGACGCGCTGCCGATGGAGGAAAACACCAACCTGAAATGGCGCTCGACCATTCCCGGCCGCTTCCATGGCTGCGGCCATGACGGCCACACCACCATGCTGCTCGGCAGTGCGCGCTATCTCGCCGAAACCCGCAACTTCGACGGCACCGTGCATTTCATCTTCCAGCCGGCCGAGGAAGGCCTTGGCGGCGCCCGCGCCATGATCAAGGACGGGCTGTTCGAAAAGTTCCCCTGCGACGAGATCTATGGCCTGCACAACGCGCCTGATCTGGACCACGGCGAGATCGCGGTCCTGCCGGGGCCGGCAATGGCCGGCGCGGATTTCTTCGACATCACCATCCAGGGCTACGGCGCGCATGGCGCGATGCCGGAGCGCTCCAAGGATGCCGTCGTGATCGCGATGACACTCGGCCAGGCGCTGCAGACCATCGTCAGCCGCAACGTCGATCCGCTGCAGGCGGCGGTACTGTCGATCACGCAAATCCACTCGGGCTCGGCCTACAACGTCATTCCCGGCGACGCGAAGCTGTGCGGCACCGTGCGCGCCTTCTCCGACGAGGTGCGCGCACTGATCCGCGAACGCATGCGCACGATCTGCGCCGGCATTGCCGCGACATTCCAGGTCGAGATCACCGTCGACATCCGCGACGGTTTCAGCGTGCTCGTCAACCAGGAAGAACAGTCGCGGGTGGTCGAGCAGGTCGCGCGCACCGTGGTCGATCCATCGAAGGTCATCACCCGCTCGCAGCCGAAGATGGGCAGCGAGGACTTTGCCGACATGATGATGGCGGTGCCCGGCGCCTATTTCTGGGTCGGCCATGACGGCTCGGTGCCGGTGCACAATCCCGGCTATGTCCTCGACGACAAGATTCTACCTGTTGGCGCCAGCATGTTCGCACGCATCATCGAGACTCGTTTGCCGGTAGGTGCCCATGCATAAACCAGCCCCCGAAGACGCCGTCACCTCGCTGCACGATCTTTCCGCGATCGACCTGATCGCGGGCTACCGCGCCAAGCAGTTCTCACCGCTTGAGGTGCTGGACGAGGTGATCGCGCATGTCGCGCAGTGGGAACCGCACATCAAGGCGCTCTATCTGTACGACCCGGAGGGCGCGCGCGCAGTGGCCAAGGCCTCGACCGACCGCTGGCAGGCTGGCGAGCCGATGGGTACGCTCGACGGCGTGCCTGTCACGATCAAGGACAATGTCGCCACCAAGGGCCAGCCGGTGCCGCTGGGCGCGGCCAGCGTCAAGCACGTGCCGGCCGAGAAAGACGCTCCGCCCGCCGCGCGCTTGCGCGAGGCGGGCGCGGTGATCTTCGCCAAGACCACGATGCCGGATTACGGCATGCTGTCCTCGGGACTCTCCTCGTTCCATCCCCTCACCCGCAATCCCTGGGACCTCAGCAAGAATCCAGGCGGCTCGAGCGCGGGCGCAGGTGCGGCCGCTGCAGCCGGCTACGGCCCACTGCATCTCGGCACCGACATCGGCGGCTCGGTGCGGCTGCCGGCGTGCTGGTGCGGCCTGGTTGCGCTGAAGCCGAGCCTCGGGCGCATCCCGATCGATCCGCCCTATCTCGGCCGCGTCGCTGGGCCCATGACCCGCATCGTCGATGACGCCGTGCTGATGATGAGCGTGCTGTCGCGACCGGACCGCCGCGACGGCATGAGCCTGCCGGCGCATGAGATCAACTGGAAGACGCTGGAGAAGTCGCCGCGCAAGATGCGCCTCGGCCTGATGCTCGATCTCGACGTCGGCCAGGCGCTCGAGAAGGAAGTGCGCGACGTCGTGGTGAAGGCGGCGAAAACCTTCGAATCCGCCGGCGCCGTCGTCACCGAGGTCGACGGCTTCTTCACGCGGCAAATGCTCGAGGGTCTCGACAATTTCTGGCGCGCGCGGATGTGGGACGATCTGTCGAAACTATCAGCGGAAGAGCGCGCAAAGGTGCTGCCCTATATCTACAAATGGGGCGAGGCCGGCGCGAAACTGTCGGGCGTGGACGTGATCCGCGGCTTCAACCAGACCATGGCGATCCGCGCTGCCGCAGCCAAACTGTTCTGCGATTTCGACTACATCATCTCGCCGGTCTCGCCGGTGGTGAACTTCGCGGCCGAACTTGCCGCACCGCTCAACGATCCCGACAAGCCGTTCGAGCACATCTGCTATACCGTGCCGTGGAATATGTCGGAGAACCCGGCGCTGTCGATCAACGGCGGCTACGACAAGAATGGCTTTCCGATCGGCGTGCAGATCATCGGCCGCCGCTTCGACGACATCGGCGTGCTCGGCATGGGCAAGGCCTTCGAGGCCCTGCGCGGCCCGCAACGGCCCTGGCCGCAGCCGCCGGCGAAATAATCCGCACACTCCATCATGGCCGGGCTTGTCCCGGCCATCCACGTCTATACGCTTGCGATGAAGCAAGAACGTGGATGCCCGGGTCAAGCCCGGGCATGACGATGGCTTTTGCCGCGACCCAACAATATAGAGAGGAAGGAAACAACCATGGCGTATGAGACGATCAAATACGAGGTCGCCGAGCAAATCCTCACGATCACGCTGAACCGCCCGGACAAGCTCAACGCCTTCAATGCGACGATGCAGCAGGAACTGATCGACGCCTTCGATGCCGCCGACAAGGACGACGGCATCCGCGCCATCATCGTCACCGGCGAGGGCCGCGCCTTCTGCGCCGGCGCCGACCTTTCCTCGGGCGCCAACACCTTCGATCGCGACGCGCGGCGCGGACCGGTGAAGCGGCTGGCGAGCGGCGCGGTCGACTATAGCGATCCCAATGTGCGCGACGGCGGCGGCCAGGTGACGCTGCGCATCTTCAAGAACCTCAAGCCGGTGATCGCCGCGGTGAACGGGCCTGCGGTCGGGATCGGCGTCACGATGCAGCTCGCGATGGATATCCGCATCGCGAGCGAGGCCGCGCGCTTCGGCTTCGTGTTCTCCCAGCGCGGCATCGTGCCCGAGGCGGCCTCGAGCTGGTTCCTGCCGCGCATCGTCGGCATCTCACAAGCGCTGGAGTGGTGCTACACCGGCCGCGTCTTCCCGGCGCAGGAGGCGCTTGCGGGCCGTCTCGTCAGCAAGGTGGTGCCGCCGGAAGAGCTGTTGCCGACCGCCCGCGCGCTGGCAAAGGAGATCGCCGCCAAGACCGCACCGGTCTCGGTGGCACTGATCCGCCAGATGATGTGGCGCATGCTTGGCGCCGACGATCCGATGGAAGCGCACAAGGTCGACAGCCGCGGCATCTACGCCCGCGGCCGTTCGGACGACGTCAAGGAAGGCGTCGTCTCGTTCCTGGAGAAACGCCCCGCGCAGTTCAAGAACAAGGTCTCGTCCGACATGCCCGACTATTTCCCGTGGTGGCAGGAGCGCGAATATAAGTGAGCACGCCTGCGACGACGCCGGCACAGGACGGCGTCGTCCTCCTGCACGGCATCAGCCGGACAGCCCGTTCGTTCCGCAAGATGGAAAGCGCGATCGCGCGTTCCGGATATGCGACGCTCAATCTCGATTACGCCAGCCGCCGCAAGGCGCTCGAGGCATTGGCCGCAGACATTCATCCCGATATCAAAACTTTCGCTAGCCGTCTCAGTGGCCAGATGCACGTCGTCTGCCACTCCATGGGTGGGCTGCTGACGCGCGTCTATCTCGCCAAACATCGGCCGCCAAATCTCGGTCGCGTGGTGATGCTGGGCACGCCCAATGGCGGCAGCGAGATTGCGGACCGCTTGAAGAACGTCGTGCTCTACCGCGCATTCTTCGGCCCCGCCGGACAGCAGCTCGGCACGCTGCGCGATGCCGCGACCATGGCGCTGTTGCCGCCGATCGAGTATCCGGTCGGCATCATCGCCGGGAAGCGCTCGATCTACCCGGTCGCCTCGGCCTTCCTGCCCCGTCCGCATGACGGACGTGTGTCGGTCGCGAACACGAAGCTCGACGGCATGACCGATCATATTGTCGTACGCACGTCGCATCCGTGGCTGGTGCGCAGTGACGAGGCGATCGCGCAGACGATCACGTTCCTGCGGGAAGGAAAGTTCACAGCGAATTCCTAAAGTGGGCAGCGATAACGTGCCACCTCGCTTTTTGATCCATGCCGATCGCGCATGGAGGCGAGCAGCACTTCCACTGCACTGCAAATCCGCAACGCGATATCGTCTGTGCGAACCCCGTCACTGAATCGGTGCCGATGCGACTTTGCCTGCGGATGCTTATCCTGGCACCCCTCGTCCTGGGCGGCTGTGCCGAACGGGAAGCCGAATGGGCGCGACGCGGCAGGGAAAGCCTGATCGGACTTAGTCAATCAAATATCCGGATGTGCGCGGGGCTGCCGACTGGAACCGCCAAGGACGGCACCGGCCAAATCTGGATGTATGAGCACGCCGCCAGCGCGCCCGGCGGAATCGCGCCGCCGGCCCTCACGATCCCGCCCGGGCTGAACATCGGCGGACAACCTCTGACCGGATATTGCCGCGTGCAACTCCGCTTCGTCGGCGGCAAGGTCGCGGAGGTGCAATATGCGGGGAATACCGACATCGGCGAGGCGCGAGACGCCGTCTGCGGCCAGATCGTGCGGGCGTGTCTCGGCTACGCGCAGGCGGGCAAGTGAGGCCAGTACCCGTCATCACCCGCGAAGGCGGGTGATCCAGTATTCCAGAGGCGGTTGAGATTCACCGAGAGATCGCGGCGTACTGGATGCCCCGCCTTCGCGGGGCATGACAGAGAAGAATCACCCCATCATCAACGCCACGCGGCCGATCGCCTTGCGTTCCAGCAACAGGCGCATCGCTTTCGCTACATCCTCCAATGGCAGACGGTGCGAGATGTTCGGGCGCACCTTGCCGGCTTCCGCCCATTCGGTCAGCGCCTTGATGCGCACCTCGCCCAACGCCGGATTGCGGCGCACGGCTTCGCCGGCACGGATGCCGAGCACGCTGGCGCCCTTGATCATCAACAGATTGGTGCGGGCAAGTCCGATGCCGCCGGTGAAGCCGATGACGAGCAGCCGCGCGCCCCAGTTGATGCAGCGCATCGAGTTCTCGAACACCTCGCCGCCGACCGGATCGAACACGACGTCGGCGCCGTTGCCATCCGTGATGCGTTTCACTGCATCGCGGAACGGCTCGCGCTCGTAGAGCACAAGATGGTCCGCTCCCCTCGCCTTCGCGATCGCAAGCTTCTCTTCGCTGGATGCGGCCGCGATCACGACGGCGCCGAGCAGCTTGCCGATCTCGACCGCGGCGAGGCCGACGCCGCCGCCGGCGCCATGCACCAGCAGCACCTCGCCGTGCCTGAGCTGGCCACGGTCGATCAGCGCGTGATAGGCCGTGCCATGCGCGGCGAGGAAGGTCGCTCCTTCAGCATAATCGAACGTCGACGGCATCCGCGTGAGCTGCGACGGCGCAGCCACCGCCTCGTCGCTGAAGGCGCCATGGCGCATCTTCACGATGACCTTGTCGCCAACCCTGACGTGACCTGCGTCATTCACCTCGACCACGTCGCCGGCGGCTTCCATGCCCGGCGTGAACGGCAATGGCGGCTTGAGCTGATACTCGCCCGCCGCCATCAGCACGTCGGGAAAGTTGATGCCCGCGGCGCGGATCGCGACGCGCACCTCGCCCGACTTCAATCGCGCCGGCGGAAATGTTTCCAGCCGCAGGCGCTCGGGCGGGCCGAGCTCGCGGCAGACGACGGCTTTCGGCATCAGGCTGCCCGCTCCTTCTTGCGCTCCAACGCCTCGCGGATCAGCGGCAAGCGGTCGTTGCCGAAATACATGTCGGTCTTGTCGATGAAGATGGTCGGCGAGCCAAAGCCGCCGCGCGCCATCACTTCGTCAGTGTTGGCCTTGAGCTGGTCCTTGATCGCCTGCTCACTGACGCCGGCGAAGAATTTTGCCGGATGGATGCCGACCTTGTTGCAGATCTCGGTCAGCACCGCATCCTGCGAAATGTCCTTGTCGTCGCCCCAATAGGCCTCGAACACCGCGCGCGCGAATGGCAGCATCTTGTCGTTGCCGAGCCAGATGCAGCCGCGCATCGCCTTGACGCTGTTCACGGGAAATACAGTCGGCGGCATCTTGATCGCAAGGCCAGCCGAGCGTGCCCAGTCGGAGAGGTCCTTCTTCATGTAGCGCGCCTTCAGCGGCACCGGCGTTTCACGCGAGGCATAGACGCTCGGATTGACGGTGTTGAAGATGCCGCCGACCAGGATCGGCCGCCAGGAGATCTCCGCGCCGAACTCCTTTGCCAGCGGCTGGATGTTGTGGAAGGCAAGATAGGTCCAGGGGCTGGAGCAGTCGAAGAAGAATTCGATCATGATGGCGTTTCCTGTTGTGATATCCCTTGTGTCCATTTTCGTCATTCCGGGATGCGCCGCAAGGCGCAGGCCCGCAATCCATTGATCCGCATGCGCCAACGGCGAAATGGATTCCGGGCTCGCGACTTCGTCGCGCCCCGGAATGACGGGTAGTTACTGCTTCCCCAACATCTCCTTGGCGCGCTGGCCGAACATGTTCTTGCGCGCGTCCTCGTCGAACGGTTCCTTGACGAACTTGCCGATCGCAAGCCCGCCCTGCACCTGCGGCCGGGCGCGCACCAGGGCGTACCAGCGCTTGATGTTCGGGTAGTCGTCGAGCGTAAAACCCTGCCCCTTGTGGGTCATGGTCCAGGGAAAGCAGGCGATGTCGGCGATCGAATAGTCGCCGGCGATATAGGCGCCGGTCTTGCCGAGCTGACGGTCGAGCACGCCATAGAGCCGCGCCGCCTCGTCGCGGTAGCGCTCGATCGCATAGGGGATCTTTTCGGCGGCGTAGAGCGCGAAATGGCCGTGCTGGCCGAGCATCGGCCCGAGCCCGCCCATCTGCCACATCACCCACTGGATGACCCCCGAGCGGCCGCGCATATCCGCGGGCAGGAAGCGGCCGGTCTTCTCCGCCAGGTAGATCAGGATCGCGCCGGTCTCGAACACCGAGAACGGCTCGCCGCCGTCGGCGGGCGCATGGTCGACGATCGCCGGAATCCGGTTGTTCGGGCTGATCGCCAGAAATTCCGGGCGAAACTGCTCGCCGGCGCGGATATTGACGGGGATGACCTGATAGGGAAGCCCGAGTTCCTCCAGCATGATCGAGATCTTCCAGCCGTTCGGCGTCGGCGCGTAGTGGAGGTCGATCATGGTTTCCCCAAAGGTCCCGTCATAAAGACGCTTGTTGTTCTGTACGCCGATCATAAGACATGGCAGACAGGCGCTCAATCCGAACCGAGGGAGGCCAGACATGCTGTTTCCGACCACGATCGCAGGCTCCTTGCCGAAACCGGAATGGCTGGCCGAACCCAACACGCTGTGGGCGCCCTGGAAGGCGCAAGGCGACGAGCTTGTGCGCGCCAAGCGCGACGCCACCCTGCTGGCGCTCAAGCTGCAGGAAGATGCCGGAATCGATCTCGTCACCGAGGGCGAGCAGGCGCGCCAGCATTTCGTCCACGGCTTCCTGGAAAAGGTCGAGGGTATCGATTTCGCCCACAAGGTTGAGATGGGCATCCGAAAGGACCGCTATAAGGCCATGGTGCCGCAGGTGGTCGCGCCGCTGCAGCTCAAGGGCCGTGTCCATGCCGATGAAGCCCGCGTCGCCCGCACCCACACGACGCGCAAGCTCAAATTCACCCTGCCCGGCCCGATGACCATCATCGACACCATCGCCGACAAATATTACGGCGACCGGGTCAAGATGGCCTTCGCCTTTGCCGAGCTCCTGAATGAAGAGGCGAAGGCGCTGCAAGCCGACGGCGTCGACATGATCCAGTTCGACGAGCCCGCCTTCAACGTCTACATGGACGAAGTCCGCGACTGGGGCATCAAGGCGCTGGAGCGCGCCGCAGAGGGGCTGACCTGCGAGACCGCTGTGCACATCTGCTACGGCTACGGCATCAAGGCCAACACCGACTGGAAGCAGACGCTGGGCAGCGAGTGGCGGCAATATGAGGAGACCTTTCCTGTGATCGACAAGAGCGCGATCCAGCAGGTCGCGATCGAATGCCGCAACTCCAAAGTGCCGATCGAGCTGCTCGCGCTGCTGCCGGGCAAGATCGTCCAGGCCGGCGTGATCGATGTCGCGAGCGACGTGGTCGAGACCGCGGAAGACGTGGTTGAGGTGATCGAGGCGGTCGCGAAGTTCGTGCCGAAGAGCAACATCGTCGCCACCACTAATTGCGGCATGGCGCCGATGCGGCGCGACATCGCGGAAGCCAAGCTGATGGCGCTCGGCGCGGGTGCAAAACTGGCGCGGCAGCGGCTCGGCTGATGTAGCCCCGTAGCCCGGGTGGAGCGCCAGCGTAACCCGGGACCGCTCGTAAACGCGGACGCGGCCG
>NZ_PSRR01000129.1 GCF_004296405.1 Bradyrhizobium sp. Leo170 | reverse complement strand
GCCTGCCGTTCTTCGGCCCGGGCCGTGGTAAACGGTGCTTGATATCGTCCTTGAAGTCGGCCGCGACGCGCTTCAGGCGGCAGATCGCGACCGGATTCTCCTCGACGCGGCCGCGGCGGCACGCCGGCTCGCATGGACGGTCGCACGTACGCCCCAGAATGCCGGGGAACACGTTGGACTTCCAGTTGATCATGTAGGCGTCGCTGTAACGCCCCTCGGCAATCAAACGGATATATTCGGGAACCGGTGTATGTGCGGGGCAGGCCCATTGGCAGTCGACTACTTTGTGAAAGTAGTCCGGCGCCGAGATATCAGTCGGTTTCATTCCTACCTTATCCGCGCGGAACCCAAAGTCAGATGCGCGGCCTTATCTTTGCCTGCGAACGCTCAACGGACGGGCGTTCTTCTGGTTTTCCAATTGCATCATAGACGTCTCTTATTAGAGCCATTCCAGATCGGGCACACAAGCCAATTCTGCGCGACATCAGGCATTCGCGCGCTGCAGCTACGCGTATGGCGTTGGGCTCAATGAAGATTATGCGGCGGTGCAACAATTCGTGACACCGCCGGCGCGGATCACGCGCGAGGTAGGTCGCTTTTGGCGAGGTCCCACATCAGCCGGTAAATGCCGCTGGAGATCATCAGCGGCTTGTAGGCGGCGTTGTCAGCCACCAGCGCCGCAGCGGCCGGGACGGCCTTCACATCGGTGGCGTCGATCAGCACGAACCAGTCGCCGGCGCCCGCGGCGGCGTTCGACGCATCTGATGTCAGCGGCTTCGACAGGGCAGGGTCGTTTTCGATCAAGTGGATGGAGATGATCCCATCGAGCTTGGTGGGATCGAGCTGGTCCCGCAGCGCTTCGCGCAGTCTGTCCCTGCCGTCGCCGGGCGGACGAAGCCGGATGATGCCGAGCGCCGCGCCGCGGCCGGTGCCCCGGCTGACGGTGATGCGCGCGACGCCGCGGATCATGTTCTTGAAGCGCGCGATCTTGGCCCTGGACCATTCGGTCTGGTTGGCGAGTGCGGTGCGGTAGGCCGGGCTGTCCAACACCTCGAAGGTCTCAGTCGAGTAGAGGCTCAGATATTTCGGTTTTCCCTCATGTGCGACGTAGCGACGCGCCTCCAGGAAGCCATCGATGGCGACGCGCTCTTCCAGATGCTCGCGGTCGTACCAACGATTGAAATCGGCCTCGTCGGCGGGATCGATATCCATCGACGTCAGCAGCATGCCTTTTCCGGCCAAGGGCATTAGTGTTCTCCAGAAGTTTCCAACTGCGGAATTATCGTCCGCCAGTTCAGCCGTTCGGTAGCCCTGCTTTACGCATACCTTCGGCGATCCGTGCGCGCTGCGCGAGGCAAGTCGAGTTGTCTGTCGGCGCACAGGCGTGGAAGTGGGAGATAGTGAAATTGGGATCGATGGCCAGTCCCGCCTGTACCGAAGCCCGCGCTTCCTCGATCCGCCCGAGATGAGCCAACGCCGCGGCGAGATAGACGTGAACGAATGCGGCGACATTCCGATTGGTCTCGATGGACCGCTTGAACCAGTAGGCGGCAGCTTCATCGGCCGCAAGATATGACTGCGCGACACCCGCATTGGTCGTCCAGGTGAACGCTCTATTGTCACGGGGAGAAAGCCGAAATGCCTGCATGATGTAGGCTTCAGTTTCCTCGGCCCGACCGAGATAACATTTGCCAAGCCCGATCCAGCCGTAAGCGGTGGCCAGATTTCGATCCAGCGCCAACGCGCGCTCACATTCGGCGATGCCCTGAGCGGCACGTTTGGTAAAAATCTGAACGACGCCAAGGAGGCAATGCGCCATGGCGTGGTTGGGCACGTGCGCAAGGACCTCGGTCAAGGACTTTTCGGCCGCCTGGAGGCGAGCGGCCCGGTCGCCGGTCTGCATGGACGTTCCCCGCATGGCATCGACGAATGCCGTGCCGACCATCGCCTCGACGTTGCCGGCATCCAGGCATAGGGCTTGTTCGAAAAACTTGCGCGCTTGCGAGAGGTTGATGGGGTCCGATCCCCGGTTCACACACGCCATGCCCTGGAAATACAGGTCCATCGAATCCGGAAGCGGCGCCCGCGCCGCCCGCCGCGCCTCAGCCGTGACCAATTCCGTTCCAAGCTGATTGGCAAGACGCGCTCCGATTTCATCCTGCATGTCGAAGAGATCGGCGATCGGCTTGTCGAACCGTTCGGCCCACAGGTGATTGCCGGTTTCGGCATCAATGAGCTGGACGTTGATACGCATGCGGCTTCCACTACGCTGCACGGAGCCCTCGAGGACATAGCGAACGCCGAGTTCCCGACCGATCTGCTTCAGATCGACGTGCTTGCCCTTGTAGGAGAAAGCGCTGTTGCGGCCGATCACGAAGATCCCGACCATGCGCGACAAATCCGTGGTCAGGCTCTCGGTCACGCCGTCGGCGAAATATTCCTGCTCGGGATCAGGACTCAGATTAGTGAACGGCAAAACGACCAGCGAGGGTTTATCAGGAGTGGCAAAGCCTGGTTTCGGCGAGCCGCCCGGCACCGTTGCGCCCGCCGGTCCAGCCGTTTCGTGCACCGCGCCGATGAAACGGACGCCCTTACGGGGAAAGGTTCTGATGAGGCGCTGTTCGTCTCCGGAATCGCCAATCGCCCTGCGCGCAGCATTCAGGCGCGTGGTTAGAGCCACATCCGAAACGATGCGGCCTTGCCAGATGGCGCTTATGAGATCGTCTTTGCTGACGACGCGGTCCCGGTTGTCGATCAGATAGCCAAGCAAGTCGAATACCTTGGGCGCAATAGCGATGACATCCGAGCCGCGACGCAGCTCCCGCCGGGCGGTATCAAATGAAAAATCTTCAAAAAAATAGCGCAAGCGACTTGTCCGCACGGCCAATGGTGGAAGTGTCCAAGCCTGCTCGCAAGAGTAAGCCGACGATAAGGAAAAAGTAAGCCGGTGGCCAAGTCTATCTATCCTGGCCGTGGTACATCCAAAGGTAGAATTCGTCCCAGTGGGACTAGGTCGGGGGAGACAGTTGATGATCACACGTCGTGACTTGTTGACAGTGTCGGCGGCCGGTGTCGCGTTCTCCGCGGCGGGTCTCGTGCCGCGCGCCGTGGCACAACCACTTGCAAAGACCGCGCATATACTGACGGGCTTCACGCCCGGGTTGCAGGACGCGCTGGCAAGGCTGATTGCCGGCCAGATGACCGATTATGCGGAAAGCATCGTCGTCGAGACCCGGCCTGGCGCAGCCGGCCGTGTCGCGGTCGAGGCGGTTAAGACTGCCGACGCCGACGGAACGGTTATGCTGTTTGCCCCGCTTGGATTCATGATGCTCTTTCCGCACGTCTACAAGACACTCAGATATGAGCCGCGGGATTTCACCCCGGTATCGACCGTTGCCTCAACCCCAACTTTGCTGACGGTAGGTCCGAAAGTGCCGGGAGATGTAAGGACGCTTGCAGATTTTGTCACCTGGTGCCGCGCCAACCCAAAGCAGGCCACCTACGGTACGGCAGGTGTCGGCACCGCGCTGCATTTCCTCGGTGCGATGCTGGCCCGCACCGCGGCCTTTGATTTTCTTCACGTGCCCTATCAAGGACCATTTTCCCTTTGATATTGCTAGCTTTTTCACAATAAGTCCTAGCGAGGTCCTAAAACACCGGGCGACAAGGACCGACAGCCACCGACAAGAGATCGCCACAACACCGCGCCAGCTTCGTGGGCCGACGAGAACGCCGGGGCTGGCCGATGCCGAAGAAGAAGAAAGCAGCACATCAAGCGCCGCCACCCAACGATCCTCCCTTCGTGCAGTCCGTGACGCCTGAGCAAGCGACTGCGATCCAGCGGATGATGGATGCGCTCGCCAAGCTGCCGCAGCCAAAGCCGAAGCCTCAACGGCGGCCGCACCCTCTCGATCTTGGCGATTCTGCTCCACGGCCCGTAGCAGCACCGAAGCCGCGCAAGACGCGTAAACCGCGAAGCGATAAGGGGCAGTCGCAGCTTCTCCCCGACGAACAGGAGATCGAGCAGACGCAAGAGCGCTACAGCCGCTTTCTCGACGAGAACCCACAGAAGAAATGGCGGCGTCCGCAGACAGCGGCGAAGCACATCGCGGTGGAGTTTCTGAAGCGGCCTGAAGGAAGTTGGCAGACGATCCGGGACTTGATCGTCTTCCCGGTGCTTGAGCGGCGCGATCTCCTCAAAAAACAATAGCGCTATTTACCTCTAGCGTTGCGATCCGCGTCTTTAGCTTTGCGATCCGCGTCTGCAGGCGCATCATCTTCCCACGCCGACAACAACGTACCCCAAGCGATAGAGAAGATAAGGAGGTGGACCACCCATGGCCCGCGATCGAACCAACGTGGCCAAACGGAAGCCGGGCAAGAAGTCGCGCATGAAGCCGCGCAAGAAAACGGCACCGCCGAAGCGCCAGCGCGAGATCAACATGCCACCGTTTGCGACAGCGCCGCCGACGTTCGCGTTGTCGTCGACCAATTTTGCCAGTCGCACAATATCGGCCGGGACCTGTTTTACGAGTTGTTGAAGCTCGGTCTCGGACCCGATTGCATGATGTTGGGGAAGCGGCGCTTGATTTCCATCGAGGCGAGCGAGCGATGGCGCGCCGAGCGCGAGAAGGCGACCGCTGCCGAAGTGGCCGCATAACCGATCCCGCCGCGCGGGCGATGTCGCCAAGCCTGCGCGGAGGGTCTCAAAAAACTGGCGACAACAAAAACCCGGCGCCGCGGTAGGGCCGCGGGCCGGGGGGAAAGGCATCTCAATGACTAAGCTTTACAACGGAACTACGGCGGCAGCAATGCTGTACCACGCCGTCAATGGCAACCGCACGGCCAACACGGCCAAGAACGACGGCCGCGCCCGCCTGACGAAGTTTGAGCGTGCGCAGATCGTGGCCGACGTTCACGCCGGCCGCGCTTCTCTCGACGACGTCGCCAACACCAAGCAGAAACTTTGCGCCTTCGCCGACGTCTCGATTGCGTATGTCAACGTGGTCGCCCACCGCGACAAGCCCGCCAAGCCGGTCAGCGACGCCTGGATCGACGCCTGCATCCGCCGCGGTGGGGCTGACCGCTTCCTCGCGCGAATCGATGTGATGACGGCACCGCCGTCGTTTGCGGTTGCGGCTGAGTAAGTCACCGACCCTGGGCGTCGCCCACGGCGGCGCCCCTCTTTTTGGAGGAGCAAAGATGAAGACCAAAGCCCAAGAGAAGATCGAACTGCTCGAACTGCAGATCTTGGTGAACGAGATGTTGCCGTATGACATGCAGGTCAAAAGCTTTATCGACAAAATGAAGGTCGAGCTTGCGCGGTTGAAGGGACCACCGAAGCTGGTTTTCGTCTCCAGCACCGACACCGAAATCAAATCAGCCTGAACAACAACAAATACCCCAGACGCCGACCGTTAGGGCGTCTGGGGCTCTTGGTAAACCGACCGGGCAAGAGGTCGGGGTCGTCATGTACACCTCGAATTTAAGCCCGGTTGGTCCCTCACACAAGAGATGTGGGAAGTCGGGCCAATGCCAGATCCTATTATCATCCCGCCCTGTCTCGAACCGCTGGCCAACGAAGCGCGCTGGTTGGTCTGGCGCAAGGAAGCGATCGGGGGCAAGAAGCCCACCAAGGTTCCGTACCGCGCCGACTGGCCTTCGAAGAAAGCCAGCAGCAAAGATCCAACGACATGGTCGGCCCTCAAGACCGCGATGCAGGCTTACCAGCAGGGCGGCTTCGACGGCATCGCCTTCGCTTTGTTGGGCAGCAACATTGTCGCCTTCGATCTCGACGACTGCCGCGATAGCGCGACCGGCATCCTGCACGAATGGGCGCGGCAACTTGTCGAGCGTTGCGGCAGCTACAGCGAGGTCACGCCTTCCGGTGCCGGACTTCGAATTCTCGGCACCGGCAATGGCGCGATGGTCCACCGCAAATTTGCAATTGCGAACGGCGCGGCTTGCGAGATCTATCGCAACTGCACGCGTTTCATCACCGTTACCGGCGATCAGCTCGCGCCCCAATTCAATCAGCTCAAGGATCTCGATTTGATCGCCGACGAGGTTTTGACCGAGCTTGATACTGCGAAGAAGGCCAACAAACAGCAGCAGCAGTCGCCGCTATTCCGCGGGGAAGACAGCAAGGCGTCTGATCGCAGCCTTGCGGATCTCATCAAGAACGGATGTGGCGCGAGCTATGGCGGCGACAAGAGTCGCGCGGTGTGGCGCGTGATCAACGGCTCGCTCGATCAGGGAAAGTCGATCGACGAGATCATCAAGGTGTTGATCGATCCTGCCAACGGCATCAGCACACACTTGTTGAGCCGGCCCGAAGATCCGCGCGCATATGCCTGCCGTCAGATCGAGAAGGCCATGGCGGATCGCGCCGCCGAGGGCGCTTCACCGGACGGCGTGGGGCCGGACGCGGATGGCGTTGAGATCGCAAGACTCGCGAAGCTGCGGCCGGCGGATTACGACCGGGAGCGCGTTGGCGCCGCCAAGCGGATGGGCTGTCGTGCGCAAACGCTCGACCGGCTGGTGCAGGCCGAGCGCGACCGCGTTTCTGGCGGCGGCGATGCCCTACAGGGCCGTGCCGTGGTGCTTTCCGAGCCAAAGCCGTGGGATCAGGAGGTTGACGGCGTCGAGGTCGCCGACGCCATCGCGGCGGCAATCAGGCAATACGTCGTTCTGGATGATCACGCCAAGCACGCCGCGGCGTGCTGGATTCTGCATGCGCACCTGGTCGAATGTTTTTTGATCTCGCCGAGATTGTCCGTCATGTCGGCGACCAAGGGCTGCGGCAAGTCTACGATGTTGGATGCGGCGTCGCGCCTGGTGCCGCGTCCGTTGCTGGCCTCGAACGTGAGTTCGAGCGCGATCTTCCGGGCGGTTGAAAAATTCCGCCCCACGTTGTTGTGCGATGAGGCCGACACATATTGGGGCCGCCAAGGCGACGATTCGCTGCGGGGGATTCTGAATAGCGGTCACCGCAAGGGCGGCGCGGTCCTGCGTACCGCCGGCGACGATCACGAGCCGCGGATGTTTTCGACTTTCGGCGCCCTGCGTCCTCGCCTCAATCGGGGCCTTGCCGGGGACTTTGTCCGACCGTTCGATTCTGATCGAGCTGCGCCGCCGCCGCCCCAACGATACCAATGAGGCAATCGAGTCATTCCGGCTTGACCGGGTCGGGCACCTGGACGTGCTGGCCCGGAAGGCGGCGCGCTGGGCGCAGGATCACGCGGTCGAGGTCGGCGCCGCGGACCCGGAATTGCCCAAGCGGCTCGGCAACCGCCAGCGCGACAATTGGCGCACATTAAAGATGGTTGCCACGGTGATCGGCGGTCCATGGCCGGGGCGCATCGACGCCGCGGCCACGGCGGCGCAGGAGAACGGCGGTGACGAGGCGTCCCAACTCGAACAATTGCTTGAGGATATCCGGGACGTCTTTGCCGATCCCGAACTCTTCCGCGAGCCCGACAACAGGCACAACACGATCCGATCTGCGGATCTGGTCCAGCGCCTGGTCGCGCTGGAATCTCGGCCATGGGGCGAGATGGGTCGGAACAAGAAGCCGTTGACCGCGAACAAGCTGGCCCGGTTGTTGAAGCCGTTGGGCATCATCCCGGAGCGTATTGGCCCGGAGACGGATCGCGCCCGTGGGTACGTGCTTTGGCAGTTCGAAGACGCCTTCACACGCTATCTCTCCCCTTCCGAACCGCACATCCGTCCGGAATGCGATGAAATGGGCACTTCTCGCATTTTCGAACCGTCCAGCCCCGATGACGGCTGGACGGATGAAAAATTCAAGAAAGCCAATAACGACGGGCCTCCGGACGGATGGACGGCTGCAAAGGGGGGAAATAGCGAAGGGACGCCTTTTGAGCCGGGACCGGAGGCCGGAAACGGCGGAGCCTGGCCCGGCCTCAGCCAGCGTGCCATCGATCAATTCACCTTCGAGATCTCGGACTGGGCCGAGCTGCAGGACGAGGTCCCAGAGGATCTATTGCGGCGCGAGATCGGCCGCCGACTCGCCGGCAACGGGATTCCGGCCAACGCCCTGAAGACCGAGTCTGACCGCGTGCTGCGGTCCCTGTTCGAGACCTGGACGCGGGAGGACCGGCCATGAATCGCCGTGACCGTCGCGCCGAGCGCGCCAGGATCCGCAAGCGGCAGGGAGTCGGCTGCCTGCAGCGCCTGATCACCGCCCATGGCCAGCTGCGTCAGCTGCGCGGCCGCGTCGTGCACAGCGTGATCGAGCACGTTCCGGACTGCGGCATCTACGACCACCAGGACTGCTCTTGCATGCCCGGCATCTCGCTCCACTGCCGCGGCAGCGGCGAGGTCTACGAGGTCGACTAATCCGGCAACATCGAGCGCAAGACCAGGCAGTGAAGCGATGGGCAAGCGATCACCAAACAAGTTCGAGCGCCGCGAGCGCGACTTCTACGTGACGCCGATGCCGGCGACACTGCCGCTGATTCCACATTTGCGCGGCGTTCGTTTCTTCGCAGAGCCGTGTTGCGGCAGCGGCGACTTGATCAGGCACCTGGAATCCTTCGGCCTGCAGTGCGTCTGGCAAGGCGATATCCGCACCGGCCAGGACGCGCTCGCGGTCGATTCCTATGGCGGAGCCCCTGTGAACATTACCAACCCGCCGTTCACCCGCACGGTGTTGCACCGGCTGATCGTGCACTTTCAGCGCATCGCGCCGACTTGGCTGCTGCTGGAATCCGACTGGGCGCAGACCAAACAGGCGGCACCGTTCATGGTTTCGTGTTCGGACATCGTGGCTATCGGGCGCGTGAAGTGGATCGAGGGCTCCCCGCACACCGGCAAGGACAATTACGCCTGGTACCGGTTCGACGCGCGGCATAGCAGCGGCCCGGTAATATCGCGCGTTTGATCGAGCTTTCTGTCTCGTGCTGAAGGAGCGGGAAGAAGACGACTGATGCTGCGCCGTCTGCCCCACAAACCGCCACCATCGCCGGCCGAGAAAGCCGAGCGGCGGCGCTCGGGTCACCGCGAAGAGCAGCGGCGCTGGCGGCGGAAGCGGCAGCGCGACGGGGAGCGGATCGCACCGGCGACGTTTGACTGCCTGGTGGTCGAATACATGGTGAGGACGAACTGGCTCGATGCGGAGCGCGCCGATGATCCCGGCGCGGTCGGTCTTGCGTATTACGAGATGGTCGCCGATGCGGCGAGGCGGAGGGGGTGAGCGACCTAAACGGTGACATTGTCACCATTTCGGGAAAGGATTCAGGAGGTGATATTATCAACTCCTCCGGAAAGGAGGATATGGTGGCCACCTACGATTCCCGTGACGTCGCCGCCTTCATGCTCGCAGCCATGCAGCGGCAGGCTGACGCGGATGCCGTCGACGATGATCCAGCCGCCGCCTACCGGACTTTCCGATCAGCCGTCTACGCGCGCTATCCCGGGCTGAGCGAAGCGCAGTTCGCCGAGGCGCTGCAGCTCGCCGCGATCACGGCCGAGGACGATGCGAAGTTTGCGCGGGGTCCAAATAATCCGTGAGCGCTCTACGCCTGGCGGCTCGAATCGAGCTGCGCCAGGCGCTGGTCGACCTCGACCGCAGGCAGGCGATCGACTTGCCGGCGCTGCCGTCGACGCGCAGCGTGAACTAAGCCGGCCAAACCGCGAGAGCGGCCCATGCTCGCAGAGAAGGTCTTCCTGGTGCTGGAAGCCCTGTTCAGAAGCCGCGGCTATCTCGACGGTAGCCCGCGCGTCGTAAGCAGCTCGCCGCATGTGCCGGCCCCCTCGGTGAGCTTGCAACGTCTGATTTGTCCGCCGACGGCGCCAAAGCAACCATCGGTACGCAAAAGTTTCGAGACCGGGAATTTTGGTCGCGGCCAGCGTTCAAGGGGGGGGGGGAGGTGCTGAAAATCCGAAGGTCCTTCGAGTTCCAGCGCGGCGGCGCCGCAACTTTAACGGCCGCAGGTTGGAGGAAATTTTCCCCAGCGAGGCGTGTCCGCTTAGCTCCCAAGAGCTGAAGGATTGCGGTCATCGCGGAAACCGCCGCTTAGGGCCGATTGTGTTGAAAAAGTCGAAAATGCTACCAAGGCAAAATTCTCGCAAAAGCTTGCCGGCGGCTGATTTCTTCTGAGAATGCGTTCGTCATGCAAAGTAGAAAGTCGCTGATCGATTTTGTTCGAGTTGGCGTGGTCCACTGTGTCTGACTGCGTTAAACGCATCAGCGGCTCTTAAAAAATTGGCCCCGACGGCGGCGAGGACTTTTTCAACACAATCGGCCATAACCGGACTCATGCGCCGCGACAACCGCATCTCATCTCGCCAACTAAGCGGCAGTCGTGCGGTCCTACCTAGAGGGACTCGAAAAAGACGTAGTTCTGCCAGCTTCGCATCCGCAGAAGAATTTTCCGCAGCAATGACCATTCGTGAAAATGCTCGGTGTAGATGGCGGCTTCGCCTGATGAACCAAGCGGAACCTGGTAGCCCGACATATCATCGACGATGTCGAGGATGGCCAGAGCCCGATCTCATCCCGACCGACAATGACTCGGCAGTGCGACCTCCAATGTCGTGATTGGACCTGCCGCGCATGATCCGACTTGATTGATTTGGCCTCATCGCCCGATTGAAGTAGGTCAGGATTGTTGAGCAATCTCGAAATTGCGCCTGCTCGATGCGATGGAGTGACCTTTGACGCAATGAAACGTCTACTGGGAAGGCCAGTATGGATCGGGTGCCCTTGACCTAGATCAACACAGGGCACGTAAATCGATCGAGGCTTACTGTTGGGGAGAGGGCCGGTCCAGCGGACAGCGCGCGCATGACCATAGATCCAATCCACCAGTTCAACATCAACACCCTCTTCACAATCGGCCGCATCGGCGGCCAAACGATCGCCTTCACTAATTCCTCAGCCTACATGTTGCTCTCGGTGGCGGTGATTTGGTTGCTGGCGATTGTTGGCATGAGACGCCGGCAACTCGTTCCCGGCCGTTTCCAGGCGGTGGCCGAATTGAGCTACGAGTTCGTGGCCAGCATGATCCGCTCCATCGCCGGCCACGAAGGCATGAAGTTCTTCCCGCTGATCTACTCGCTGTTCATGTTTATTTTGGTCGTGAACGTGATTAGCATTATTCCCTACACCTTCTCGGTAACAAGCCAGATCATCGTCACGGCCGCGTTCGCGCTGCTCGTATTCTTCATAGTGTTGATCTATGGCTTCTACAAGAACGGCTTGAAATTCTTCAAAATCTTCGTGCCGCCGGGCGTTCCGATGTATATCTTGCCGCTAGTCGTCACGATCGAGATCGTTTCCTTCTTGACACGGCCGCTGTCGCATAGCGTACGTCTGTTCGCCAACATGCTGGCCGGTCATATCACGCTGAAGGTGTTCGCGGGCTTTGTGGTCCTGCTCGGTACCTCGTTCGGCGCGATCGGCTGGCTCGGCGGTGTCGCGCCGCTGGCATTGACGGTTGCGCTGACTGCGCTTGAGCTGCTCGTGGCGTTTCTGCAGGCCTACGTATTTGCGATCCTGACCTGCATCTATCTCAACGACGCCCTTCATGGAGGACACTAGGCGAAGGGGATCGGCTCAGCAATTTCTAGCAGCAAACTCCAATTGCTTGCTCGCTCAGTGACAGCAAGCTTGGACCAGGAAACGATTGTTTGAGTCCTCCCGGACAAGAGATACTACAAGCCGTTTTGGCTTCCGCTCAAGGCGCCGGGCTTGCAAGCATCACCAGCCGCGACAGCCGTATCCGTAGTAAGCCCTCCCCGGCCCCCCAAACTCCACCGCCGTAGTAGGGGCCGCCTGCATAGTAGCTGACCACTTCCGAACGCAAAGCCCTCGTTTCACCAGCCCCAGCCGCCGCCGTAGTAGCGCGGAAACAGCGTTGGCCGTCCGGTGACGTAGCTGCGGTTGGCGTAGCCGCCGTAATAGCCGCCAGGGGGGCCGCCAGCGGCATAAGCGCCGTAATAGCCGCCAGTGCCATAGCCACCGTAGTAGCGCGGAAATAGCGTTGGCCGTCTGGTGACGTAGCTGCGGTTGGCGTAGCCGCCAGGGTAGCCGCCATAAGTGCCGTAATAGCCGCCAGTACCGTAGCCGCCATTATAGCCTGCGCCTGTGTAGTAAGGGCTACCTCCCCAGCCCCAGTTAGGTGAGGTGGCGGCGACGGCGGCAGCCGTGCCGACCGCGGCGGCGCCTGCGACGCCGGCCCCGTAACCGTACGCAGCCCGCCGGTTTTGTCGACGCGCAACGCCTGCAACGCTCACGGGGGTCAACGGACGACCGATCCGCGCTTGGGCGCTTTCGATCGACAGCGTCACGCCGCGCTGCTCAGACCAGCTGAAGGAGAGCAGCGCCGCACAGGCAAAGGTCGAAATCGCAATGGCAACTTTTGTCACAGTGGCCTGCGTCATATTGCTTCCTCCATTTTTTTCTGCCCCAATTTTGCGACGCCCTTTTTCTGTTGGCACGCATTGCGCGGGTCAAAGGGCTTGCCCGCACAGAGTTGAAGCAACGAAGGTTCAACGAACTGAAAGGCGGGCCGCCGGCAAGTCCGCCTCTCTTAATAATTTGCTACGGGCGAGATGGCGACGTACCTGGTGATGGGCTGGGGGTGCCTGTTGACGGCACCGAAGAGCGGGCTTTTTCGATCAGGGTCGTGGTCGCTTCCACACAAGCCTTCATACTATCATTCGGATCACATCGAACGGCGATTGTCGCATCGCCCGCGCGCATGAAGAAGCCAAACCCGCTTCCGCGCCGCATGCGTCTAGCGAAGCCTTCATCGCCGGGACCACCCAATATTTCGTCTAGGTCGTGGTCACGTGTGCCATATGACGAATGGCGATCGCCCGAGTCGGTGCGGCCTTGGCTATAAGCTGGCGGGGGCGCGAGTAGAATCCCAATCGCCACAAGAAGGACCTTTTTCATTCTATTTCTCCTCGTTGCTGGCTGGACTTGGCTAATCGCGGCAGATACGCCTGCGAACGATGACCAGGAAGTCTCCGTCTTCGTCGCGTAGACTTCTGGTTATGAAATAGCATTCCTCGCCACGCCTCTCCGCGATCCTTTCGCGCAACCGATCGCGTAAATCATCATCACCTGTAAGCCTCTCCATTATCCGATCGCGAAGCCGGTGGCGCTGTCCTCCATGATCCTCATCCATTCCGCTGTCGCGTTGATCCCGGAGCAGGTCCCTGATCAACTCGCGCCGTTCAAGGCGAGCTTGGAGCCGTTCCATCAGGCGTTCGCGCAAATCACTTCTGGTGTCCTCTTCATGATCAGCCCAATCGTGATGATCGCTGCAATCGTGCGAGGAGGCAGGTGTGGTTGTTGCGGATAAGAGGGTGGTCGCGGCAAAAAGAGCGAGTGCTGTTGTGGCTAGTTGAGGTAACCGTGCCATGTTTGCACCTCATCGAGTGCGATGGGACAGCCCCGTTTTGAGCATATGCTTTTCAAGCAGATCGTCAATTGAATCGGATATTCCCAATAGGTCAGCAACACTTGCGTGAGTTGCGGGCCATTTCAATCGCACAGGAAGGATGTCTGTTGCGGGTCTTGGCTGTTCTCTAATTCCGGGCCTGCGGCCAAGACTCTCCAAACACATCCTTGCCGGGTTCATGGTTCTCTCCGCGGTAGGGGCATGCCCTCCGCATAATGGCGTAGGATGACGCTGGCGGATCAATGTGTGAAGCGCGCTTGCTTTTGAGCATCGCAAAGCCAGGGGCTATCGCACCAACGCCAGCGTCCCGGCAGGGACATTGGCTCCCGCCAGCGGTCGGCGGGATTCGATAGTCTTATGCTGTTTGGTCGGCAGTCTCCTTTGATGACCATTTGAAGTTGGTGCCATCAACCCACATCCGGTGCAGAATGACGGCAAGTTTTCGCGCAACGGCAACCTTGGCTTTGCGCAGTCCGCTTCGCTTCGCAAGCCGAATGCCCCAGGCTTTGAGCGCCGACCATTTTGCTACACGGGTGAGCAGTACGTTGGCTGCTTCGTAGAGATAGCTGCGCAACATCTTGTCGCCACACTTCGAGATTCGACCCGTCCAGTCGATCTCGCCGGAAGCGTACCGTCGGGTCGTTAATCCGACATAGGCTCCGACGCTTCTTGACCGTTTGAAGCGCCTAGGGTCATCGATCGTTGCAAGAAAGCAAAGAGCCGTGACAGGGCCGATGCCAGGCGCCGTCATGAACTGTCGCACTTGAGCATTGTTGCGTGCGAGCTTCATGACCATGCGGTCGAGATCCGCAATCTGCTGCGCGATGGCCACTCGGGCGGTGAGTAGCGGCGTTACCGCAACGGCGAGTTCCGGCCGCTCTTCGGTGAGCTCTTCGGCACGCAATGCGAATGTGTTCATCTTCGCCGGGCCAATAACAAGCCCAAGGTTCTTGAGCAGCCCGCGGACTTGATTCTCAAGATCCCGTTTGATCTTGACGAGCAGAGCGCGGCTGACGAGAAGCGCCCTGACCGCGTGACTGTCGAGGTCTTTGACGCGCACTTCTTTATACCATCCACATTGCATGATACGGGCGATGCCTATGGCATCGGAACAGCCAGGGTCACAAGCCGTAATGCTCGCGGCGAGCAAATCACGGCAGCTCGCCTGCGAAAGGAGGCCTGAGCGAGACCTGCCAAATCCGTCGCGATGGGCCCTCACCGGACTCGTTCATCGCAGCAATTGTCCTCTTCGATCAACTTGCCGGGCGCCTGACGAGCAGTGCTGGAACGAGATCAGGCGTCGCCGACGGTTATTTTCCCCGCGCGTGCTGGTCGAACACGCTCAGCACGACAAGTGTCATGGCCTCAACACTGGTTTCAATGGTCGGCTTCGGCTGGCGCGAATAAGGGCGAGTTGGTTGCCCGGCGATTGCAGGCCGTCGCCCTCGCGGGCCGCGGCGACGCGCTCCGGCTCATAGACGCCGGAAAAACATCGAGGGCAGGGCAGCCCGCATCTCGGCAGCCAATTTAGCCGCGGTCTTCTCTTAGACCCGACGTAACAGCGGCATATCGCGCTTCGTAACCGCTGCCCCCTATGCCGCCAGGGCAAAAAACCGGAAACCGGCTACCGCGAGGTTGTCGGGAGATACCTGAACCGGCTCGCTAACCGTCTCTGACTCTGCCAACAGAAGGCAGGTCGGACAGTTGAACAGATGCAGATTGGTTGCGGGGACAAATCTAACAAGCTCCGATCGACACCACTGCATCTCGCTGCCGCAGGTTGGGCAGGTTGGCGCTTCACGGTCTTCAAGCGAGTGCTTCAGTCTGTCCATCACAACCCTCCCCAGGTCGAGTGATGAAAGCCCCAAGCCCAACAGGCAAAGCCTTGAGTCGCAGGTTTGCAGCGTTATCTGCTACCTTGTTCACGACTTTTTCCAGGCGTCTTCTAGGCATCACTCGGACTGGCCGTCGCCTGTTCCCGGAGGAGAACCCACGGTCTATGCACACAGGCAACACGACTCTTCTTGTTGGCGAATGCTACGGCCGCCGCTCGACTCCGTGCTTGCGCACGTGGCGGAATGACTAGCCTTTACGAACAATTAACTCTCGTCAGGGTCAAGAGCGTCGTTTGGGAAGTCGGCCGGTTACTGCCGGTCTACCCCTATGAGGGACCATCTCAGGGTGCGCTCGGACCTTCGCGTTAGGGCCCAGCAGCAGAAGTCGGAAGTTCGGCCATGCTAAGTCCGATCTACCCCCGAGAGCCGGGGTTTCAGGTGGCATTACGTTTTTTCGGCTCCGCGCCAGAGGTGGATTCGTTGGGCTCCGGTGCCTGCCGTGCTCGCGATGTGCGCTCTTACGTCGGGCTCCCCGTGCGCGCGCAAGCCGGCGCCGCCCGCGTTCGACCACCTTGGTCAGCCTCGGAACGCTCCGCCTATCGCTCCGCAACGACCCACGTCAAAATGGTCTGCACCGCTGTGAGGCTTGGATCATCAGACTTTCGAACGATCGTAAGCAACTGAAACCACAAATCATCGTCGGCATGTTCGACGAATTCGCGAACCGCACCCGCGGCAAAATCCGCCACGGTCATGGACGCCGCGGCGGCGCGGCGCTCGAGCTGCCCCGCGATGCGCGGATCCAACGTCGTCAAGACGCCGGCTGCGACATCGGGCTGGTCAAGCTGCGCGATGAGTACTCCGAGCACGGTGCGTCAGTCCTGCGGTCATGCCTTCCTTGACGTGGCGAGCCCAAACACCTGAGGCCGCTTTATAAGCTGCGCTCCTATAGCCGCTCGAGGTTGATCTAAGTCAATGAACCTGCCAAAGCGACGTGGACCGCTCGCGGAAATATCAAGATGGAGTGGTCATGGACATGCAATATGGAGACGCGTCTATTTGTTGCCTCGCTACAGCCGCTTAGAGGCCGTCCAGGCGTGTGAGAACCCCTTTGTAAGTGACAGGCCCGAGAATGCTCGGCATCGGTTTAGCGGCCTCGATCGGGGTGGCAATGAGGGTTCTGAACTCTCCGGCGCCGCTACATGTGTCGCTTACGTTTGAATCGCCTGCGGCAGTGGTCTGCAGCCCAGGATCGCTATGACGCGTTTCATGTTGTAGGCGAGCACATTAAGCGCCATCTCGGTTGCTACCTTGTGTCGTCTTCGCATCAGAAAGTGCGTCGCCCCCATCCAGGCCTTGATGGTCCCGAACGGATGTTCCGCCGTCGGCCGGCGTAAGGTCATCCTGTTGGGGTCCTGATCGAGCCGCTGCTGAACCTTCTCCAGCACAGCCTCGTGCGCCCAACGCGGAATACGCCGTTCGGGGCCAGTCGTGCCCTGAGCTTTGAGTGCACAGGTGCGGCAAGCAGTCGTCCAGTAACGGCGGAGCATCTTGCCATGCTCCTCGACAGTGAAGCGATATGTCAGCCGCTCACCGGCAGGACAGCGATAGATATCCTCCGCCGCAACATAGATGAAGTCCTGCTTGCCAAAACGACCTGCGGGCTTTTGCACCAGAGGTCAGCGGTTTTGGCAATGTGACCGTGATGCCAGCTGCCTCACAAGCAAGAATCTCTTGGCTATCGTAGTAGCCGCGATCGGCAACGACGTTGAGCGTCTCGACAACCATCTCGGCACGAGCTTGGTCGGCCATGCTGGCGAGTTGGTGGCGGTCGCTGCCGACGTTGGTCACCTCGTGAGCCACGATGAGATGATGCTGCGTATCTACTGCAATCTGCACGTTGTAGCCAACGATGCCAGTGTCCTTGCCACTTGTCGCCATCGAGCGCGCGTCAGGATCGGAGAGCGAGATCTGCTTGTCCTCGCTCTTCATCATCTCCACGTTGATAGCGTTAAGTCGGACGATCTCCTCCTTAAGCTTCTCAATCTTGCCCTTCAACCGTTCAACCTTCGCCTCCGGCACCGCATCGCCATGTCGATCGGCGGTTTCAAGCTGAGAGAGATAGCGAGCGATGCTCTCATCGATCCGCTCAAGACGTCTCCTCATCTTGGCCTCGGTGAAGTTCTTGTCCCACGCATTGACAGCCTTGAACTTTGATCCGTCAATGGCGACGCTCGCTTCACTGAACAGATCAAGCTTGCGGCACAGCGCCACGAACTCGCGACAGACCTCTTGAATGGCCTTGCCATTGTCCTTGCGGAAATCCGCGATGGTCTTGAAGTCTGGCGCCAGCTGCCCCGTCAGCCAGATCGGCTCGATGTTGCGCTGACATTCCCGCTCGAGGCGCCGGCACGACGGAACCCGATTAAGATAGCCGTAGATGTAGAGCTTGAGCATGATTCCGGGGTGATAGCTGGGTCGGCCGGTCTCCAGTGGCTGGACACCCACGAACCCCAGCCTGTCGAGATCGAGACTGTCGACGAACACGTCGACAGCTCGCACCGGGTTGTCCTCGGTCACATACTCGTCGAGCGAAGCCGGAAACAGTGTGCTCTGCCCGCGATCCAACCCTTCGACAAAGCGCTTCATCTGATGCCCCGCGAAATCAGCGGGAATCTTACCGCGCGAATCACTTTAGACAGAGCGTTTTCACACACCCTGGGCCAGTAGGAGACATTGGCTCCTCTCGCGGACTACGCCGCCCTGCCCAACTGCTGATCGTTGAGCTGCTGCGCCTTGCTACTCCTGAACGAAAGCCAGAAGGTCGGCATTGAATTCGTTCCTATTCGTGGCAGGGAGGCCATGGCTACCGCCCGCATAAACCTTGAGCCTGGCATTCTTGACGAGCTTTGACGCCAGGCGGGCGGTCACCTCGATTGGCACAGTCTGGTCATCGTCGCCATGAATGAATAGCGTCGGCACGTCGAACTTCTTCAGATCCTCCGTCAGATCTGTCTCGGAAAAGGCTTTTACACAGTCATAGACGGCCTTCAGCCCGTTCTGCATGGCCTGCAGCCAGAACTCGTCCAGCATCCCTCGGGAAATCCTCGATCCGTCCCGGTTGGCACCGAGGAAGCGAACGGCGAGGTCCTTGAAGTAATCCGCCCTATCGGCGCTAAGGCCTGTCCGGATGCCGTCGAAGACCGAGAGCGCCAAGCCATCCGGGTTCGCCTCGGTCTTGAGCATCAAGGGTGGGGTTGCACCCACCAACAGCACCTTGGCCACGCGCTCGGTACCATATCGCCCGATATAGCGCGTCACCTCACCGCCGCCCATTGAATGGCCAACTAAGATAATGTTCTTGAGGTCAAGCGCCTCGATCACCGCTGCGAGATCATCGGCAAAGGTATCCATATCGTTGCCATGCCAGGTCTGGCTAGACCGGCCATGGCCACGTCGGTCGTGGGCGACGGCGCGATAGCCCCGCGAGGCGATGAAGAACAATTGGTTGTCCCAGGAATCGGCATTGAGCGGCCAAGGATGGCTGAATACCACCGGCTGTCCGCTTCCCCAATCCTTGTAAAAGATTCGCGCATCATCCTTCGTAACCGCCGCGCTCATGGTGACTCCTGCTGTGAAAGAGATGTCTCACTTGATCCGAAAGCTCTGATCAAGAATTCTCGACTTATTCACGCTTGCCAGAGCTGCTCATACGATCGGACAATCTCGCGCGCCTGATCGGGCGTAAGATCCTCCTAAGGCCGCAACCCCTCGAACTTATGCAATGTCCAGCGCCCATGGAAGTGAAACGAATTCAAGCGAGAAATGAGGGATCTGCATTCGCAGCATCCAACCTTTTATCCTTCTTGACGCTGTGGCGTGTTAACCGCCAGCAGGTGCGACTTCCGGTACGGGTCGATGCTGTCGAAAAAGTCTTTTCTGGCTAACGAACGAAATTTGTCGGCCCACTGGTGCGTCCCATGCGGAGCAATGTGAGGGACCACATCGAATTGCGGCAAAACGATCACAGACCCTCGTATACCCTGCAGAGGCTTACGCCGACCGAGACAACCAAAACCTGACCTTTGCGAGATTTTCGGAGCCCCTCAATTTTCGACTTTTTCGACAGCATCAGCCAGAGTCGGAAGTATCCAGAGCGAGCAGCTAATGTCTGTTGTGACTTCACGAGCGGACTTTTGCACGGCCCGATAGCTACCCCGGTGCGAAGCAAACCGTGGTAATCTGTCCGGCATCACGGAGTAACGGAGGCTGTTATGCCCGGTCCGCCGCCTGAAGGTCCGCATTTACGCCTACTCAAGGGCAACCCGTTCAAGCGCCGCGTCCGCGTTCCGCCCGAGCCTGCACGCGCGGAGGAATGTCCGCCGCCGCCCGAGCATCTGAATGCCTACGCGAAGGAAATGTGGCATCAGCTGGCGCCCGAATTGTTTCGACTCGGTTTACTCACCGTTCTCGATGTCGGACCGTTCAGCGCCTACTGCAGCGCAGCCGCTCAGCTCAGACAGGCCGAGGAGGCGATCCAACGAATGGCCGAGCAGGATGAGCGTGGCCATGCGCTGACGATCAAAGGCAGCGCGGGAGGTTACGAACCCGCTGCTGCGCATCGCGAGCCAAGCGATGGCCGATTCGCGGCGTATCGGTGCTCAGTTCGGCTTGACGCCGTCCGGGCGACTGCGGCTCAGCGGCATCAAGTCGCCGCCACCGCCGTCGAAGTTCGATGGCTTGCTTGGAAGCTGATCGAGGCGCATTTCCCTAATTGGTGGTCTTTAGCTGGAGGGCTAGTCAGGCGCCTAAACCGTTCACCCTGTCGCCGTGTGTTGCGACAGTGGGGTTTGAATCTCAGATAGTCCGGCCAACCTCGACGCGCGGCTTTGGCGAGCCAGGCTCAGGTCCGCTTTTCGGGGCGAAGCGGGATCTGAACCGTCGGCAGGAACCGACTGAGTCGGCCGAATGACCCCATAAGAGACATCGGCAAGCTGCTGCTACTCGCTCGCCTCGTTGGCGCGGGCGAGCAGCGTCGGCGAGGGGCGAACGGCCAGGCCCATCTAAAATCCGAAGCCGTGCTGCGCATTGCGCGCGAGGCTTCCGCGCTGGCAGTGGACATGGGTCCTCCCATTCATCCCACGGGTGACCGCGACGCGATATATGACTTGGTCGCGCGCAACCGCTATCGCCGGTTTAGCCGTCGTGACGCTTGCATCCTGTTGAATTCGGATCGCTCGTGGCCATCGTGAACCGCCC
>NZ_PSRR01000128.1 GCF_004296405.1 Bradyrhizobium sp. Leo170 | reverse complement strand
GATGAATCCCAACAGACCCTAGTCTAATGCGCGCCACCGCCGGCAAGTGCGCCCGGCTTCTTCAGCAGCGCCGCGGCGAACAGGGCGACGATCAGTGCAACGCCCATCACGTAGAAGGTGTCGCTGAAAGCTAGAATATAGGCCTGCTTCTGCACGATCCTGCCGACCGCGACGATGGCGCGGTGCGTCGCGTCGGCATGGTCGGCGACGCCATGGCTCATGAAATATTGCGTGAGCTGCTCGATCCGCGTGCGGGTCGCCTGCTCCAGCAGCGAGACCGACTGCATCAGCACGTTGGAGTGATACTGCTCGCGTTTGGTCAAGAGCGTCTGCAATAGCGCGATGCCGACGGCGCCGCCGAGATTGCGCATCATGTTAAAAAGCCCCGATGCCGAGCCGGCATTCTCTGCCTCGATGCCCGCGGTCGCGACCGCCGACAGCGGCGCCATCACCAGCGCCTGGCCGATCGCGCGCACGATGTTGGGCCAGAACAACTGGTCGGTGGCGTAGTCGTTGGTCATGTAGATGTTCATGAAATTCGAGGCCGCGAACAGCGTGAATCCGACCCCGATGATGATGCGTGGGTCGAAGCGCTGCATAAGGCGCGGCACCAACGGGATGAGCGCGAGCTGCGGCAGCCCCGTCCATGCCAGCACCATGCCGATCTGCTCGGCGTTGTAGCCCTGAATCCGTGACAGATATTGCGGCAGGATGAACACCGAGCCGTACAGCGCGGTGCCAAGCAGGAAATTGGCCAGCATGCCGAAGCCGAAGTTGCGGCGGAGCAGCAGGCGTAGGTTGAGCAGCGGCTTGTTCGTGGTCAGCTCGATCACAATGAAAGCCGCCAGCGCCACCGCCGCGATGACGGAGAGGCGGACGATGAAGGACGAGCCGAACCAGTCGTCCTTGTTGCCTTCCTCCAGCACCGTCTGCAGCGCCGACAGGCCGATCGCCATGGTGAGGATGCCGGGCCAGTCGCCTTCGCGCAGAAGCGAAAGCTTCATCGGCTTCGCTTCCAGCGAGAAATAGAGCATGCCGACCATGATCGCGCCGGGCACCAGGTTGACATAGAAGATGTACTGCCAGCCCCAGTTCTCGGTGAGATAGCCGCCGATGGTCGGGCCGATGGCGGGAGCAAACGTCGCCGACAGGGCGAACAACGCGAGCCCGACCGGCTGCTTCGCCCTCGGCAGCAGCATGATGATCAAGGTGAACGCCATCGGGATCAGCACGCCGCCGGTGAAACCCTGCACGGCGCGCAGCACGATCATCTGCGGCAGGTCATGTGCCAGCGCGCAGGCCGCCGAGAAGACGAGGAACAGCACAGCATTGGTCAGGAGATAGCGGCGGATCGAGAACACCTGCGCGAGCCAGCTGCTCAAGGGGATCACCACGATCTCGGCGACCAGATAGGAGGTCGAGATCCAGCCGCCGTCATCGATGCCGGCGCCGATCGCGCCCTGGATGTCCGCCAGCGAGGCGTTGACAATCTGGATGTTGAGCACCGCCATGAAGGCGCCGAGATTGGCGCCGACCACCGCGATCCAGATCTTTGCGGGGATGGCCGGTGCCGCGGGTGTTGGGCTGAGGTCCGCTGAGGACGCGGCGTTGAGCGTGGGCTGTAGCGTTGTCATTAGTCTCGTCCGCTAGCGCATGATGAACTCACCGCTAGCCCCCGTTCGGATGCGCGGCGCCGGAGGCGAGCCGGCTTTTGGCTTCGCGCTCGGCCAGCACGGTGGCCTTGGTGTCGACGGTCGGCACCGCGGACATGCCCGGGCGCAACAGGCCCTTCAGCCTGATATCATCGAGCACGATCTTGACCGGCACGCGCTGCACGATCTTGGTGAAGTTGCCGGTCGCGTTGTCCGGCGGCAGTAGCGCGAATTCGAGCCCGCTCGCGGGCGACAGGCTGTCGACATGGCCGCGCAGCTTGGTGCCGCGGAAACTGTCGATCTCGACTTCGACCGGCTGGCCGTTGCGCACATTCGTGAGCTGCGTCTCCTTGAAGTTGGCGACGACATAGACGGCGTCGAGCGGCACGACCGCCATCAACTGCGTGCCGGCCTGAACATACTGTCCGACCCTGAGCGAGCGCGCGCCGACGGTGCCGTCGACCGGCGCGGTGATGCGGGCATAGCTGAGGTTCAACGATGCCTGCTGCTCCATCGCACGGGCACGGTCGAGCTGGGCGACCGCCTTGGCACGTTCGGTGGTGAGTACATCGACCTTGCGCTGGGCGGCGAGCAGGCCGGATCTGGAGTGCTGCAATTGCGCGTTGTTGGCACGAAGCGCGGCATCGGTCTGCTGCGCGCGCTGCACCGTGCCGGAGCCGGTCTTCATCAGCCCCTCGTAACGAGCCTGCTCTTCCTGCGCGAATTTCAGATTGGCTTCGGCGGCGGCGACGTCGGCGGTGCCTTGCTCGATAATCGGCTGCTGCAGCGCGAGCTGGGCATCGAGGTTGCGCACCGCGGCCTCGGAGGCGTCGACATCGGCATGGGCCTGGGCGAGCGCGGCGCGGAAATCGCGGTCGTCGATTTCGGCCAGCAACTGGCCGGCCGTGACCGGCTGGTTGTCGCCGACCAGCACCTGCGCGATGTACCCGGAGACCTTTGGCGAGACGATCGTGGAATCGGCCTTCACATATGCGTCATCGGTCGATTCGAGGTAGCGGCCGGTGGTGAGGTAGTCGTAGCCGAAATCGGCAATGCCGGCGATGCCGAGCACGGCAGCCAGCGCCAATGCCGCCCGCCTGACCGCCAGCCGCGACGGGCGCAGGCTTATTTTTTCTTTTGTATCAGTGACATAGGATGTCGTCGACATGGCTACCCCGCATGCGTTTAGGCGCGCCTCCTCACGCAGGAGGGCGCCAAATCCGTGGGGTAGATGCGATGTCTCCAGCGCTGTGATAATCCCGCAAAAACTGGAAGGATTATCCAGTGAGAGCAAACAATCGGGAACTCGCTCATGGACCGGTTGACCAGCCTGACGGCCTTTGTCCGGGTGGTGGATAGCGGCGGCTTTTCGGCCGCCGGGCGCCGCCTCAACATGTCCACGACGATGGTCAGCAACCACGTCCAGGCGCTGGAGGATCGGCTCGGCGTCCGGCTGCTCAACCGCACCACGCGCAAGGTGAGCCTTACCGAGGTGGGGCGCACCTATTACGACCGCTGCGTCCAGATCCTTGCCGACATCGAGCAGGCCGACGACATCGCGGGCGCGCTGCACTCGACGCCGCGAGGCACGCTGCGCGTCTATACCCATACCCACACGGTGCCGTATGTCGCGCCCGTCGTCGCCGAGTTCCTCAAGACTTATCCGGAGGTCAAAGTCGATCTCTCGATGGGCGAGCGCACGGTCGACATGATCGACGAGGGCTTTGACGTGGCTGTGCGCATGATCCGGCCGCCGGATTCAAGCCTGATCGTGCGCAGTCTCGCCACCTGGCGCCACGTGCTGTGCTGCTCGCACGACTATATCGAACGGCATGGAACGGTGCATGAGCTCGCCGAGCTCAGCGAGCGCGATTGCGTCCGCCATGTGAATTATCCTTACCAGGACGAGTGGCGGTTCATCGATCGCGGCGGCGCGCCGGCATCGGTGAAGGTGTCCGGCCGGTTCATCACCAACAGCGGCGAGGCGCTGCGCATGGCGGCGCTGCAGGGCGCCGGCATTTGCCTCGCTGCAGGGTTCATGGTTCACGGCGATCTCGAAGCCGGACGGCTGGTCCGCCTGCTGCCGGAATACCGGCCCGTCGAGCTTTCGCTGAATGCGGTCTATCCGCACCGCCATCATCTATCGGCGAAGGTGCGGACCTTCATCGACATGCTGGTCGACCACAGCGCCGAGCAGCGGAAGCTGATCGACCCGTATTCGTGATGCCGCAATCGCCGGGTTGGTAGGGTGGGCAAAGCGCAGCGTGCTCACCATTCACGGCGTGCTCGGAATGGTGGGCACGCTGCGCTTTGCCCACCCCACAATTCGTCGCTCTTTTCGTATTTGCCCGTTCGCGCACCGCCGTCTGATATGAGATGATGGCGCAGCGCGCCGCAATCCAATAAATTGCCGGTGACCGGAGGGCAGGAGGGAGCAGCATGTTTGCGCTGAAGCGGGTGTCATTGCGCCGAATCATGACGCCGCTTGCCGTGATGCTCGCCTGCCTGATCGCGCCGCTGCCGGCCGCAGGCTTCGGACCGCCACCGAATGCGCCGCTGTCGATGGAAAAGCTCTCGCGTCTCGACGACTTCCTTACCGAGCAGAGCGCGACCGGAAAGATTCCTGGCGCGGCGCTGCTGATCCAGCGGCATGGCAAGCCGATCTATTTCAAATGCTTCGGCAAGCGCGACGTCGAAGCGAACATCGACATGACCACGGATACGATCTTTCCGCTGCATTCGGTGACGAAGACCGTCACCAGCGTGGCGGCGATGATCCTGATCGACCGCGGCAAGATCGCGCTCGACGATCCCGTCAGCAAATACATCCCCTCCTTTGCCAACATGAAGGTCGGCGTCGAGCGCAAGGACGAGTCGGGCCGCCCGGTGCTCGATCTGGTGCCGCTGGTCCGTCCGATCACGATCGAGGATCTGTTGCTGCATACTTCGGGCATCACCTACGGCTTCTATGGCACGGGGCTGGTGAAGGCGGCCTATGACGGCATCTATCTCGGCGATTTCGACAATGCCGAATTCGCCGCGCGGATCGCGAAGCTGCCGCTCGCCGAGCAGCCGCGCACATTATGGGACTACGGTCATTCGATCGATGTGCTCGGCCGCGTCATCGAGGTCGCATCGGGGCAATCGCTCTATGAGTTCGAGAAGACGGCGCTGTTCGAGCCGCTCGGCATGACCACGACCAAATATTTCCTGACCGATCCGGCGGAGCGCGCCCGCTACGCGCGGCGGCTGCGCAGTGACGAGCGTGTCGAGCGCAATCCGCTCGACGTCACGCGTTGGGAATCCGGCGGCGGCGGCCTGGTGTCGACGGTAGCCGACATGGCGCGTTACGGCCAGATGCTGCTCAATGGCGGCACGCTGGATGGCAAGACCATCCTCGGCCCGAAAACCTTTAAGGCGATGACGACTGACCATATCGGGCCGGGATCGGGCGTCGCCCGCAACTTTTTCTATTATCCTGGCGACGGCTTTGGCTTCGGCTACGGGTTCGGCATCCGCACCGATGCCGGCAACGCCGTGCCGCCTCCGCCGGGCTCGCCCGGCGAGATCAAGTGGGACGGCGGGTCGGGGGCGTATATCGTCGTCGACCCGGCCCAGGACATGTTCTTCGTGCTGCTCTTGAACGCGCCCTCCGGGCGATGGCACGTTGAGGTCAACGTCAAGAAGATCGTTTACGACGCATTCGAAAACTGATCGAACAGAAATCTGATCCGGAACGGCCCCGATGCTGCGCAAGACCGATGGAACCGATCAAAGCGCAATCGCGACGACCCGCATCGTTGCGCTCGACCGCGCGCGCACCTTCATCATCCTGTTGGTGCTGATCCATCATTCGGTGGTGAACTACACTCATTTCGGCAGCGGCGACAAAGCGCGCTGGCTCGGCTTCGATCTCGTCGTGCTGTTCAACGACAGTTTCTTCATGGCCTGCATGTTCCTGATCTCGGGCCTGTTCGTACACGACAGCCTGACGCGCCGGGGAGGAGCGAATTTCATCGCCAGCCGCACCTGGCGCCTCGGCATTCCCTATCTGGTATCGATCTTCGTGCTAATGCCGGTGGCCTATTATCCGACCTTCCTGCGCTATCATCTGCCTGATACCACCGATTTCAATTTCTTCCATTTCTGGTGGCACACGCTCACCATCGGGCCGTGGCCGTCGGGACCGGCGTGGTTCTTGTGGGTGCTGCTCGCGTTCAATATTCTGACCGTCGCCGTATGGTCGCTCGGGCCGCGGCTGCTCAAGGGCTTGGGCCAGGTGATCTTCGTGACGCGCAACCGGCCGATGACGGTGTTCGCCGCATTCCTGATGGTCTCGCTCGTCTCCTACGTGCCGATGCGCCTGATCTTCGGTGATGCGAGCTGGCTCGAGCCGGGCGGTTATCCGCTGCCGATCCAGACCAGCCGCATCTTGCTCTATGCCGCCTATTTCTTCACCGGCGTCGGCATCGGCGTGGTCAGCCTGCGCAGGGGCATTTTCGCGGAAGACGGCGAAGTGGCGAAGCGCTGGCTGCTGTGGCTTGGCTACGCGCTCGCGTTCTACGGCGCGATCCTGTTCCTGGTCTACGCTCACCACAACTGGATCGATTTCAACAATCCGCCGACGTGGTGGGAAGTGGCTTACGCCTTTGCTTTCGCGCTGTTCAGCGCGGCGATGGCGTTCGCGCTGCCGGCAACCTTCCTGCGTTTCGCAAAGGCCAAATTACCCATGTTAGATGCCATGCAGCCATCGGCTTATGGCATCTATCTCCTGCACTACATCTTCATCATCTACCTGCAATACCTGGTCTACGACCGTGCCTGGCCGGCCGGCGTGAAGGCCGCCATCGTGTTCGCCGGTACGCTCGCGGCAAGCTGGGCGCTGACGATGGCGCTGCGCAGGATCCCGATCGTGGCGCGGATGATCTAGTACCGTAGCCCGGGTGGAGCGGAACGCGGAACCCGGGACATCTGCATCAGCGGTTACGAGTTTCCCCGGGTTACGCTGACGCTCCACCCGGGCTACGAGGCTGTTTCCCCAAGTGCTGAGATGAAGCTCGCTCGCGCAACGCAGCAATGTCGAAATGTGCTTGGCTCAGCAACGATCCACTGGTTACAGCGTTTCCAGTCACGAGCCGGCGCGAGGTCGCCGGCGAGCCTGGAGTTAGAATCCTGCGATGTGGTTGTTGTTGCTGCTGCCGTTCGTCGGCCTGTTGTGGGTGCCCTTCTATAATTTCATGGAACCGTCGCTGTTCGGCTTTCCCTTCTTCTACTGGTATCAGCTCGCCTGGGTGCCGATCACTTCACTCTTGATCTGGCTGGTGTACCGCGGCCGCAAGCCTGACGAAGCCTGAGGACGCGCGTCATGGCCGATCAGATCGAATGGATTCCGCTTTCCGTCTTCGTTTTCTTCTTTGCGCTCGTCACCGTCATGGGCTTCATGGCGGCGCGCTGGAAATCCGGCGCCACCAGCGAGCATCTCGATGAATGGGGGCTCGGTGGCCGGCAATTCGGCACCTGGATCACCTGGTTCCTCGTCGGCGGCGACTTCTATACTGCCTACACCATCATCGCCGTGCCCGCGCTGGTGTATGCTGTCGGCGCCTATGGCTTCTTTGCGCTGCCTTACACCATCATCGTCTATCCCTTCGTGTTCGCGGTGATGCCTCTGTTGTGGAAAGTGGCGCATGCCAAAGGCTACGTCACCGCTGCTGACGTCGTGCACGGCACCCATGAATCGCGCGCGCTCGAATTCGTCGTCGCGCTCACCGGCATCGTCGCGACGATGCCCTATATCGCGCTGCAGTTGATCGGCATGGGCGTCGTGATCAAGGCGATGGGACTAACCGGCGAACTGCCGCTCGTCGCGGCCTTCGTCATCCTTGCGCTCTATACCTATAGTTCCGGCCTGCGCGCGCCGGCGCTGATCGCCTTCGTCAAGGACGTGATGATCTATATCGTCGTGCTGGTGGCGGTCGTAGTGGTGCCGGCGAAGCTCGGCGGTTACGCCGCAGTGTTCGCCGCCGCGAATGATGCCTTCACGGCAAAGGGCGGCGCCACCGGCCTGATCCTGAAACCGTCGCAGATGCTCCCTTACGCGACGCTCGCGCTCGGCTCGGCGCTCGCGGCCTTCATGTATCCGCACACGCTGACCGGCATCTTTGCTTCCAAATCTGCCGAGACGATCCGCAAGAATGCGATCCTGCTGCCGGCCTATACGCTGCTGCTCGGCCTGATCGCGCTGCTTGGCTACATGGCCCATGCCGCGCACATCCAGGTGTCCTCGCCGAACGACGTGGTGCCGATGCTGTTCAAGGCGCTGTTCCCGTCCTGGTTCGCAGGCTTCGCCTTCTCGGCGATCGCGATCGGCGCTTTGGTGCCGGCGGCGGTGATGAGCATCGGCGCCGCCAACCTCTTCACGCGCAATATCTGGAAGTCCTACATCAATCCAGACATCACCCATGCCGGCGAGGCATCGGTGGCGAAGATCGCCTCGCTGGTGGTGAAGGTCGGCGCGTTGGCCTTCATCCTGTTCCTGCCGACGCAATATGCGCTCGACCTGCAACTGCTCGGCGGCCTCTGGATCATGCAGATCCTGCCGGCGCTGGTGTTCAGCCTGTTCACACGCTGGTTCCGCGCCGAAGGGTTGCTGCTCGGTTGGGCGGCCGGGATCGGCTGGGGATCATGGACGGCGTGGAGCAATGGGCTGAAGCCGCTGGCAACGATCAGCTACGGTGGCGATAGCTACAGCTTCTATGTCGGGCTCGGCGCGCTGATCCTCAACATCGCCGTTGCGGCGATCGCGACGGTGGTGGTCACCTGGCTGTCACCGGCGGCTCAACGCGACGCCCCGGCGCGATCCTGACGCAGCGCCGACAGGCGCGCGACCTCCACCTTCACCTTGGCGATTGCGGCGTCCTTCACCGGGCCGTAGCCGCGGATTTCCATCGGTGCTCTGGCAATCGTGAGGATGTCGGGCATCCGTCGCGCATCGAGCCTGCCGAGCATGGCATCGATCTGTCCCTCATACCAAGCGATGAGGTCGCGCTCCGCGCGGCGCTCGGCGGTGTAGCCGAAGACGTCGAACGGCGTGCCGCGCAGCGTCTTCAGGCGCGCAAGGATCTTCAGAGGCGTCCTGATCCATGGGCCGAAGCTGCGCTTGCGTGGCCGGCCGCGCGCGTCCTTGCTTGCCGGCAGGAATGGCGGCGCCAGATGATATCTCACCGAGAAGTCGCCTTCGAACTGCTGGCGCAATTCGTCGAGGAAGCCGGTCTCCATGTGAAGCCGCGCCACCTCATACTCGTCCTTGTAGGCCATCAGCTTGAACAAAGCGCGCGCGACTGCGTCCGTCAGCGCCTCGGTTCCCAGCGAAGCTTCCGCATCCTGCACACGCTTCACCATTTTCCGGTAGCGCGCGGCATAGGCTGCATCCTGGTAGGCCGTCAGAAAGTCGGCGCGGCGCGCAATCGTCTGATCAAGCGTTTCCGCTTCGATCATTCTCGCATTATCCGCGCCGGGCAGGAAGTTCGGATCGGCGCTGGCGATGCGTCCCCAGGCAAAGGCCTGCTTGTTGCGTTCGACGGCGACGCCGTTGAGCTCGATCGCGCGGAGCAGCGCGTTCAGCGAGACCGGGACCAGTCCCTGCTGCCAGGCGAAGCCGAGCATGATGATGTTGGCATAGACGGTATCGCCGAGCAGCCGCTCGGCCAGCGCATTGGCGTCGATCGCGCCGAGATGACCGCAGCCGATCACGTTCTCGATGGCGCGCAGGCGGGCTGATGCAGCAAGGTCCGCATCGCGGAAGCGCACGACGTCGCCGGTCGGCATCTCCGCGCTGTTCATCGCGGCGCGCATGCCCTTCCGATAGGTGCCCGACGCCTTGGCAGAGGAACTGACGACGACATCGCAGCCGATCAGCGCGTCGGCCGCGCCCTGGTCGATGCGAACCTGGTGCAGTTCGTCTGGGCTCGACGCGATGCGGATGTAGCTCAGCACTGGCCCGAACTTCTGCGCAAAGCCGGTGAAATCGAGCACCGAGACGCCGCGGCGCTCAAGATGCGCGGCCATGCTGATCAGCGCACCCACGGTGATGACGCCGGTGCCGCCGACGCCGGTCACGAGGAGATCATAGGGACGATCGAGCGGTGCAAGCGGCGACAGGGGCAGCATGGCGGCACGCGCCTGTGGATCGATGCTGCTCGCAGACTTCGCACGGCGCTTGGCGCCTTCCACGGTGACGAAGCTCGGGCAGAAGCCGTTGAGGCAGGAGAAATCCTTGTTGCAGGTGGAGAGATTGATGCGGCGCTTGCGGCCGAACGGCGTCTCCTTCGGCTCGACGCTGAGGCAGTTCGATTCGACCGAGCAGTCGCCGCAACCTTCGCAGACGAGGTCGTTGATATAGGCAAAGCGGGGCGGGTCTTCGATCTGGGCGCGCTTGCGCCGGCGGCGTTTTTCGGTGGCGCAGGTCTGCTGGTAGATCAGCACGGAGACGCCGGGAATTTCGCGCAGCTCGCGTTGCACGGCATCCATCTCCTCGCGCGGATGGATGGTGACGCCGATGGGGAAGTCGGCGGGCGCAAACTGCGAGGGAGCATCCGAGACCAGCGCGATCCGCGACACGCCTTCGGCGCGGACGCTGTGGGCGATGGCATGCACGCTCACGGGCCCGTCGACCGGCTGGCCACCGGTCATGGCAACCGCGTCGTTGAACAGGATCTTGTAGGTGATGTTGGCGCCGGCCGCGACGGCCTGGCGGATCGCCATCGATCCGGAGTGATAATAGGTGCCTTCGCCGAGATTCTGGAAGATGTGCTTGTTGCCGGTGAAGCGCGACGATGCCGCCCAGTTGACACCTTCGCCGCCCATCTGGATCAAGGACGAGGTCTCGCGGTCCATCCAGCTCGCCATGAAATGGCAGCCGATGCCGGCGAGCGCCTTCGATCCCTCGGGCACTTTGGTCGAGGTGTTGTGCGGGCAGCCGGAGCAGAAATAGGGTGTGCGCGTTGCGCCCGCGACCGTGATGACGCGCTGTGCATCGGGCGCGAGCGCGGCGGTGCGCTTCGCAAGATCGAGGCCGGGGAAGATTGGGTCGAGGCGCCGCGCCAGCACGTCGGCGAGCGCGCGTGGCGACAATTCGCCGATCCATGAGATCAGGCGCGCGCCGGTCTCGTCATGCTTGCCGACCATCCACTCCGGCTTCGAGCCCGGATAGTCGTAGAAATATTCCTTGAACTGGCTTTCGATGATACCGCGCTTCTCCTCCACCACGAGGATCTCGCGTTTGCCCTTCACGAACTCCATCGCATCGTGCAGCGCGAGCGGCCAGACCATGCCGACCTTATAGATATCGATGCCGAGGCGGCGGCAGGCGGCCTCATCGAGGCCTAGCAGCCGCAGCGCTTCCATCAGGTCGAGATGCGCCTTGCCGGTCGTGACGATGCCATAGGTCGCATGCGGGATGTCGTAGATGTGGCGGTCGATCGGGTTGGCTTTTGCAAAGGCGTAGACCGCGTGCTTCTTTGCTTCCAATCGCTCCTCGATCTGCGGACCTGGAAGATCGGGCCAGCGATAGTGCAGGCCGCCGGGCGGCGGCGTGAAATCGGGGGCGCGAAAAGCGCGCGGCGGGCGCAGTGCAACGGAGGCGCCGGATTCGACGATCTCCGAGATCGCCTTGAAGCCGACCCACATGCCGGAGAAGCGGCTCAGCGCGTAGCCGTATTCGCCGAATTCGAGATATTCGGCGACGCTTGCCGGATGCAGCGTCGGCATGAACCAGCTCATGAAGGCGACGTCGGACTGGTGCGGCATCGAGGAGGAGACACAGCCATGATCGTCGCCCGCGACAACAAGCACGCCGCCATGCGGCGACGAGCCATAGGCATTACCGTGTTTCAGCGCATCGCCGGAACGGTCGACGCCCGGGCCCTTGCCGTACCAGAGGCCGAACACACCTTGCACGGTGCGATCGGGCTGGGTCTCGACCTGCTGCGAGCCGAGCACCGCGGTTGCCGCAAGGTCTTCGTTGACTGCGGGCAGGAATTCGATGCGCTCCGCCTTGAGGCGATCGGCGATGCGCCAGAGTTCGAGATCGACGCCGCCGAGCGGCGAACCGCGATAGCCGGAGATGAAGCCGGCGGTGTTGAGCCCCGCCGCGCGGTCGCGTTTCGCCTGGTCGAGCACGATGCGGACGATCGCCTGCGTGCCCGTGAGGAAGACGCGCCCGTGATCGCGTTCGTAGCGGTCGGAAAGCTGGTAGGTGTCGAGGGAGGAAATGGCGTCCATGGCCGGCCTCGCGCATCGGATTCGAGTCCCTCGACGGTAATCCCGTCGGTCTGGCAAGTGTTACCTATTCATCCCAAAAACGCGCCGAAAATCGGTAGAATTTTGTAGGGAGCTATGATTTTTGGTGGAGCTTACCAAACGGAGATGCCCTCATGGTCGAAGAGCAGGACGAACGCATCCTCACTGAGCTGCAGAAGAACGGACGCGCGACCAACCAGGAGCTTGCCGAGGCGGTCGGCATGTCGACCTCGGCCTGCTGGCGGCGCGTGCGCGCGCTGGAGGAGTCCGGGGTGATATCGGGCTATTCGGCGCTGGTGGAGCGCGAGCGCGCCGGCTTCGCGACCTCGGCGATCCTTCATGTCTCGCTGGAGCGGCATGATGCGAAATTCGTCGACGAATTCGTGGCGCGGGTGAAACGGCGCAGTGAGGTCCTGGAATGTTTCGCGACCACGGGCGACGCCGACTATCACCTGCGCGTCGTGGTGCGCGACATGCACGCCTATAATCAGTTCCTTGACGAGTTCATGTTCCGCGTGCCCGGCATCCGCTATGTCCGCACCAACATGATCCTGAAGGAGATCAAGACCGGCGTCGCCCTGCCGTTTGACACCCGGCGGCCGCGGAAGGATTAAGGGAGCGATCCGCGGACGCGATGCCGTAGCCCGGGTGAAGCGTTAGCGTAACCCGGGGCGGGTCGCAAACGTTGACGCAGATGTCCCCGGGTTACGCGTTCCGCTTCACCCGGGCTACAAGTTTCAGAGGTTCTCTCTTACGAACCGGTTACGCAGCGTGCCGATGCCGGTGATGTCGATCTCGACAACGTCGCCCGCTTTCAGGTCCGGCGAGGCGCCGTCGGTGCCCATCCAGATCACGTCGCCCGGCCACAGCGTGAAATACTTCGTCAATTCGACGATGAAGGGGACGATGCCGAAGATCATGTCGTTGGTGCGGAAGCGGTTGGTCTCCTTGCCGTTGACCCGCACCACCGTCTCCATGGTGTCGAGATCGACATCGGTCTCGATCCATGGACCCATCGGCTTGAAGGTGTCGGCATTCTTGGAGCGCCACAGGCCGCGGTCGGCCTTCTGCCAACTGCGCTCACTGACGTCGTTGCCGATGGTGTAGCCGAACACGCAAGACATCGCGTTTGCCGCATCGAGGTGTTTTGCCTTCTTGCCGATGACGACCACGAGCTCGCCCTCGTAGTGGATATTTTCCGTTGCAGTCGCGGGGATCACCACGTCCTCGTCATGGGCGATCAGCGCGTTCTGGGCGCGGTAGCCGATTTCGGGCCGGTCAGGCACGGCCGGGATCTCGCCGCGCTTGTCGGCGGCTTCCTTCAGGTGCTTCAGATAATTCAGCCCGACGCAATAGAAGGTGCGCGGGATCAGCGGCAGCTCGATCCTCACGTCGCCAAGTGCATGCGTCAGCGCGGTGCGCCGCCATTCGCCGAAGGGATCGCCGTCCACGGTGATGACCTTCTCACCCTCGACGTGACCCCAGGAGGTTTTTCCCTGGGCGGTGAATTTGAGCCAACGCATCGATTTTCTCTCTTATTCGGCCGCGACCTGCGGTTGGGTTTTCCACACACCGGCGACGGGACGGGGCAGGCCGAGATTCTCGCGCAGCGTCTTGCCGGCGTAGTCACGGTGGAAGAGCCCGCGGCGCTGCAATTCCGGCACGACGTGGCGAACGAAATCAGCGTAGGAACCGGGCACATAGCTCGCCGCAATGACAAAGCCGTCGCAGCCGCGCCCGACGAACATCTCCTCCAGCCGATCGGCGATTTCCTTCGGTCCGCCGACGATCGCATCCTGCACCAGGCCGCGGCCGGAGAAGGTGATGAAGTCGCGCGTGCTCGGATTGGCCTTGCCGGAGGTTTTCAGCACGCCGTCGCGGATGCCGAGCATGCCTTGCATGCCCTGCAGTTCTTTCGTCGTCAGCGGCTCGTCGATGCCCTTGGCGCCGAAATCGAAATTCAGCCCCTCGGCGAGCAGCGACAGCGCGTCGATCTCCAGCGGCAGCTTCTGGATCAGCGCCATCCGGTCTTCCGCCTCGGCCTTGGTTGCGCCGCAGACCGGCGTTGTCAGATTGCAGAGAAACATCTGCTCGGGATCGCGGCCGGCCGTTGCGGCCTCATTGCGGATCGCCTCATAGCCTTGCCTTGCGCTCGCAAGATTGCGCGCGGCGGTGAAGATCACCTCGCCCCATCGCCCGGCGAAGCGCTGGCCGCGGCCGGAAGCGCCGGCCTGGATGATGACAGGATGGCCCTGCGGCGAACGCGGCACCGTGAAGGGTCCGCGCGACTTGAAGAACTTTCCATCGTGATCGAGCCGCTTCACCTTGGTCGGATCGGCAAAGCGGCCGCTCTTTTTGTCGATGATAACAGCGCCGTCTTCCCAGGAATCCCAATGGCCGAGCACGACCTCCATGAATTCGTCGGCGCGGTCGTAGCGCAAATCGTGTTCGAGATGGTGCTCGCGGCCCATGTTGAGCGCTTCGCCGTCATTGACCGACGTCACCACGTTCCAGCCGGCACGGCCGCCGGTCATCAGGTCGAGGGTGGCGAAACGGCGCGCGGCGTCGAACGGCTCGTAATAGGTGGTCGAACAGGTCGAGGCGAGGCCGAGCTTCTCGGTGACCATGCCCATCGTGGTCAGCACGATGATCGGATCCATCTTCACGCAGCGGATGCCGTATTCGACGGTATGGGCGTGATCGTTGCCATAGCGGTCCGGCATCGCCAGACGGTCGTCGAAGAACGCCATGTGGAATTTGCCGGCTTCCAGGATCCGCGCGATCTCCTGGTAGTAATCCGCCGACATCGAATCGTCGCGCGATTCCGGATGGCGCCAGGAGCCCGGCAGATTGGTGCAGTTCTGCGCCTGCAGGAAGCCGACCAGTGCCAATTGCCGTGTCATGCCGTTATCCCTGTCTCACGCCAGATCGAGTTGTTTTGTCAGCCCGTACTCGCCGGCGAGCGCGCGGAGCTTGTCCCAGGTCGCATCCTCGATCTCGATGCCGTTCTTCCGACGCTCCTGCTCGCGCAGAAATTCGACCTCGCCGGGATAGAACACGCCCGGACTTCCTTCCGAGGGCGGCGTCGATTTCAGGTAGCGTGCAAACTCCGCCACCTCGCGCTTGAAATCCTGCAGCGGACGGAAGGCGGCAACATTGAACACCGCCATGAAGCATCCGTCATTGTGGCGCCCGGTCGGCTCAACGCCGAATCCAAGCCCGGTGAGCAGGCCGCACAGGACTTCCACCATTGCTGCCAGGCCAGAGCCCTTATAGCCCTCGCTGCCGCCGAGCGGCAGCAACGCGCCGCCCTTGCGATAGTCTGTCGGGTCGGTGGTGTGGCGGCCCTCGGCGTCGATGATCCATCCGGTTGGAATCCGTTCGCCGCGCGCGACCGCGAGCTGGATCTTGCCGGCCGCGACCGCCGATGTCGCCATGTCCAGATAGAAGGGCGCCTCGAGCTCGGAGGGCACTGCGATCGAGATCGGGTTGGTGCCGAGCCGCGCCTCGCGGCCGCCGAACGGCGCGACGTGTTTTGGCGAGCGGCCGGAATCGGCGGTGGCAATCCCGATCATGCCCTCGCGCATCGCCATCAGCGGATAGTGCGCGAGCCGCCCGACATGGCTCTGCCGGAACACGGTGCAGGCGGCGACATTGGCGGTCTTCGCCTTCGCAATCGTCAATTCCATCGCCTTGGCATTGACGTGGAAGCCAAAGCCCCAATTGCCGTCGATCACGGTCGTGGTCGGCGATTCCTGGACGATGGTCCATTTCGCGCCGGGCACGATATGGCCGGCCTTGATGCGGTCGATATAGGTCGGGACCGCGATGATCCCGTGCGAGTCGTGACCGGCGAGGTTGGCGTTGACGCAGCCGACCGCGACCGCCTGGGCTTCCTCCTCCGACGCGCCGGCGCCGCGCAGCAGCGCCGCACCGATGCGGGTGAGACGATCGGCGTGGACGATCGGCATGGGGTTTCCTCAGGTTGAAGCCCGCGTCACGTGGCGGGTCTTGCTTGTTTGTGGTTCGCCATGGTCTCAAAGGAGTAGGCGACGAGCAAGGCCAGAATGTCCGGTCCGCCATGACGCCGGCGCGGCTTTTCAGGGCAGCGGGTCTCATGGCAGGGAACCGAGCCCCTGCAGGGGTCGCGTCGCGCCTCAGTCAGTGGCGCGCCGCGTCAGAAGAAATCGTCAACAAACCGGTAATTTTGCGGGGGTTCTATCCGACTTTGTTCGCCCCACATTTACTCTGACTCGCAACTTATAGCTGTTCCTAACGTCCACTTAGGTCTCTGCTCCGCATAAAATCCCGCGGGGCCGGCCGAGACTGGCCGCAGGGAGTTGATCGCTTGGAGCAGACCATCAGGGGTACCTTCGCGGCGTTGAACGCCAGCAACGAAGCGATCCTGTACGCCAAATCGCCGGAGGAGCTGTACGCCAAGGTCTGCGAGGCCGCGTTTTCCAGCGGCGACTTCCTGGCGACGGCGGTCTTCCTGCTGGATGCCGAGACCAGCCTGCTGCGCTTTGCGGTCGGGTTCGGCGACGATATCGCGCGGCTGCGCGGCATCCCCATCTCGATCATAGCGAATACGCCGGAGGGCGAAGGGGTGTGCGGACAGGCGTTCCGGGACCAGAAGGCCTGTGTCAGCAACGACTATCTGAATGACCAGCGCTCGCTCGCCTGGCGCGCCGGCGTCCGCGATAGCGAGGTTGCCGCGGCAGCGGCAATGCCGCTGATCTGCAATGGCCGCAGCGTCGGCGTTTTCCTTGTCACCCGGCGCGAGGTCGGCTCGCTCGGCAACGAGCTCGTGTCGCTGCTGGCGCGCATGGCCGCGAATGTTTCGTTTGCGCTGGACAATTTCGAGCATGAGCGCATGCGCAAGAGCAGCGAACGGGCGATGCGCCGGCTGAACCAGATGTTCGGCGCCATCAGCGCGACCAACGAAGCGATCCTTCGCGCCAAGACCGAGCACGATCTCTATCAGCGGGTCTGCGACGCCGCCGTCCATAGCGGGAAATCCGTTGCCGCCGTGGTCCTGCTCGCTGACCCGGATTCCCATTGGCTCGAACCGGTCGCCGGCACTGGCGACGCCATCGACCTGATCACGCAAACGCGCTTCTCGATCGATCCGGACAATATCTACGGCAAGGGCGTCTGCGGGCAGGCGTTCCGGACGCAGCGGCCGTGCATCAACAACGATATCCCGAAATCGGACGGTCCGTGGCGACAGGTGGGATACGACGCCGGCGTCATGGCCTGCATCGCGGTCCCCGTGACCAAGTTCGGCAAGAGCATCGGCGTCTTGTTGTTCTTTGTCGGCAGGTCGTGGGCGACGGACGAAGAGATCGTCGCGCTGATGGCGCGGATCGCCGAGAACGTATCGGTGGCGCTCGACAATTTCGAACACGCCAATGAAAAGGCCAGGGCCGAGCGGCAAAAGGATCGGTTGTCGCGAATGTTCGCGGCGCTGAGCGCGACCAACGAAGCGATCATGCGGGCGAAGTCACGAGAGGAGATGTTCAAGCTGGTGTGCCAGGCGGCCGGCAAGGGCGCCAGGTTCAACTCGACCAGCATCTTCCTGGTCGCGCCCGGCAGCGACTATCTCGAGATGGCGGCGACCGCAGGACCGACGTCCGAGAACGCCCGCAATCTCAAGGTATCGATCGACGAGGCTGTTCCGGAGGGGCGCGGGCTTTGCGGGACGGCATTCCGTTCCAGGCAGGCCAGCATCAACAACAACTTCCTGAAGGACATTGAGGACAGTGCGTTCCGGGACATCATCGAACGCGAGGGCGCGCGATCGGGCGCGGCGTTCCCGTTGTTCGTCGACGGTGAGCCGGTCGGCGTGATGCTCTTCATCTCGTCCGAACACGACACCTTTATCGCCGAGTTCGCCGAACTGCTGCAGCGGCTGGCTGACAACGTGTCGTTCGCGCTTGGCAGCTTCGAGCGCGCTGACGAGAAGGCGAGGACCGAGGAGCAGAAGGAGCGGCTGACGCGGATGTTTGCGGCGCTCAGCGCCACCAACGAAGCGATCATGCGGGCGAAGTCGCGGACCGAGCTGTTCCACCTGGTCTGCGAGGCCGCCGTCGTCGGCGGCAATTTCACCTCCACCGCGATTGCGCTGGAGCGGCCAGGCGACGACTACCTGGAAAACGTCGCCTCGGCCGGTCCCGACGGCGAGCGCGCGTTCAACGTGCGTCTGTCCATCAATGCGGCGCATCCCGAAGGGCGGAGCCTCACCGGCATCGCGTTCCGCACCCGGAAACCCTGCATCAGCAACGACTATCTCGGCGACTTCGGCGATTCGAGCCCGTTCTATCAGGTCCTGCGCGACGCCGGCACCCGCTCGGGCGCCGCATTTCCGTTATTGAAGAACGGCAAGCCGATCGGCGCCATCATCTTCCTCTCCTGCGAGATCGGCGCCTTCAGCCCCGAGTTGATCGGGCTGTTGCGACGTCTCGCCGATAACGTCTCGTTCGCGCTGGAAAATTTCGATCGCGCCGACGAGAAGGCGAGGGCCGACGAGCGGATCGAATATCTCGCCTCGCACGACGGCCTGACGCGTTTGCCCAACCGGGAAACCTTCAACGAATTGCTGCGCCACGCGATCGAGGTGGCCGGCCGTCATCAGCGTCAGTTCGCGCTGCTGTTCATCGATCTCGACCGTTTCAAGGTCATCAACGATTCGCTTGGCCACGACGCCGGCGACCTGCTGCTGGTCAAGATCGCCGATCGCCTACGCGGGACCTTGCGTTCGAGCGACGTCATCGCCCGGCTCGGCGGCGATGAATTCGTCGTCATTCTGGAAGAGACCGACCGTGCCGACGTCGAGACGATCGCCGAGAGCCTGTTGTCGGCACTCAGCCAGCCGCTGCAACTGAGCGGCCACGAATGCCAGACCACGGCCTCGATCGGCGTCGCGATGTATCCTGCGGATGGCTTGGACGCCAAGACGCTGACCAAGAACGCCGACATGGCGATGTATCTCGCCAAGGAGGACGGCAAGAACGGCTTCCGCTTCTACTCCAAGGAGATCAAGACGCAGTCGATTGAGCGGCTGACGCTGGAGAATGCCCTGCGCCGCGCGCTGGAGCGCGATCAGTTCTCGCTCTTCTACCAGCCGAAGATCGACATCGCGAGCGGCCAGATCACCGGCGTCGAAGCGCTGCTGCGCTGGACCCATCCCGATCTCGGGCAGGTCGCGCCCGCCCAGTTCATTCCGCTTGCGGAGGAAATCGGGCTGATCGTGCCGATCGGTCGCTGGGTGCTGAAGGAGGCCTGCGCGCAGAACATGGCCTGGCAGCGCCGCGGCTTGCGGCCGGTGACGATGGCGGTCAACCTCTCGCCGCGGCAATTCGGCGACGAGAATCTCCTGCACGACGTCGACGAGGCGCTGCTTTCAAGCGGCATGTCGCCGGCGTTGCTGCAGCTCGAGGTCACCGAAAGCATGGTGATGCGCAACGTGCCCCGGACGATCCGGGTGCTGGATGCGATCCAGAGCCGCGGCATCCGCCTGGCGATCGACGATTTCGGCACCGGCTATTCGTCGATGTCGCTGATGAAGCAGTTTCCGATCGATACTATCAAGATCGATCGCTCCTTCGTGCGCGACCTCGCCCGCGACAGCGAGGACCAGGCGATCGCGCAGGCCATCATCAGCATGGGCAAGGCGCTCGGCATGACCGTGATCGCCGAGGGCGTGGAGACGGCCGAGCAGGAGCGCTTCCTGCGCGACCATGGCTGCGACGAGATGCAGGGCTTTCGGCTCAGCAAGCCGCTGCCCGCGCGGGAGCTCGCCGAGTTGTTGCGCTCGGCGCCGGCGCTTATTTCTCCGCCGCTGCAGCCTGAGGAAGATGCCGCGGACGATCAGGCAGCGTTGGACCTAGGGCGGAAACGCGCTGTCATCTGATGGCTGCACATGCAGGTCGCGCACATCCGAATCGGTCGACTTCACCTTGCGCGAGAAATCATAAGGCCACGGCAGATAGGTTTGGCCGGCAAGCGATTTGAGCAGGACAGCAGCGCCTGCGGCGTAAGTCTCGCCCTTGGCGAGGCCCAATCGGATACTCCAATCGGCCGGCAATTCCACCACGGATTGGCGCAGTTCGAATGCCGGCCCCCACCACCAGGCAGGCGCCGGCGGCCGTTCACTTTCCGGAATGGCGCGCCAGCGTCCATATTCGTCGACGATGCGCTCAAATTGCAGTTTCGCGGCTGGATGCATCGGGCTTCTCTGTTGTGCTCTCATGATATCCGCCTCCGCGCCCCGCGCAAAGCCGCTATTGCTGGCCGTGTTGCCAGTGCGTGGTCACCTCAGTGCCGGTCTTGTTCAGATGAACGTGCTGGTCGACATGGTCCACCCAGGACAGCGGAATGAAATGATGGTGCTGTCCGTCCGGTGAGCTTTGCTTGGTCAGCTTGATCTTGTCGGTTCCTTCGAGATGATCGACCTTTCCAACCGTCTTCCGGTCCGACGAGATGACGTCCATATGTTCCTTGATCTCTGTGGCCATTGCCATCGTTGATCTCCGTACAGTTGGAGAGGATGAACGCGGCAGCCGAGCAAAGGTTGCTGTGCGTGTAGGGTGGGCAAAGCGCAGCGTGCCCACCACCACGGGCGGAGTGCTTGACGGTGGGCACGCTGCGCTTTGC
>NZ_PSRR01000127.1 GCF_004296405.1 Bradyrhizobium sp. Leo170 | reverse complement strand
CAGGAGCTCGCGCGCGAATTCGATGCGGCCGCGCGCCGCGCCGCTGGCGTCGAGCTCGGCGAAGCGCCTGCGCGGCGCCATTACCGCAACGACGCCGCCGCCGGCGAGCGCGCTGACGAGGAGAGCGATCCAGAATGGCATCCCGACGCCGATCGCAAGCGAAGGCAGCAGGATGGCCGCCGCCGCGCCACCGGCAATCCAGCCGAGCCCGGACGGCGCGGCCGCCATCAATTATATCCCCGCACCGAGCGGAACGCGTCCGTCAGGCTCTTGGTGCCGTCGAACACCCTGCCGCCGGTCAGCTTCGCGAGATTGTCGAGCTGGCTGCGATCGACCTGGTCGCCGAACGTGACCCCGAATACCGGCACACGGCGGCCGTCCGCGCGCCACGCGGCCTCAAACGCCGACATATAGCCCTGGCTCTTGCCATCGGTCATGATGACGATGGCCGGCAAGTGCTCTCCGCTGTCGAGCAGCGGCCTCATGGCGACGAGCGCCCGCTCGCTGCAGGTATAGAAATCGGTGCCGCCGCCGGCGTGGAGCTCTAAAGCTTGAGCGAGAAGGGTGGCCTGCTCGGCCTCGCCGCCGGTGGCGCGCGCAGTCCAGAGCACATGATCGTTGAACGGCAGCAGCAGGATCTCGTCCGCCTTGGTCCATTGCACCAACAGCTCGCGCGTGCGGGCAGGCGTCAAAAGGAAACGCATCGCGTCGAGCAACTGAGCCTCGCCGGCCCCCTGCATGCTGCCGGAGACATCGAGGCACAAAGCGGTGAGCGAGGGACGGCGTAGCGCCTCCTGATAGATCGACAGCGCCTTCTGAATCACCGCGGGCTCGGGCGGGCGGATGACGTTCAGCACGCGCGCCGGATCCAGATTGGTCTTGGGATCGGCGGGAAGCGGCGCAGCGCGGCCAACCTCCACCCGCCGTCCGGTCTTGGCGATCCGCGCCTGAACCTCGCCCTTGAGCAGGAAGGCCTGCAGATCGGCAAAGAAGGTTTCGACGTCCTTGCCGCGGCCGCGATCGACGAAGCCGAGCGGAGAATCGGCGACCGCCACGCCGTCTTCCGGATAGATCGCGTAGAGCGGCTCATGGCCATCGGCGATCAGTTTGTCATTGGTCTCCTTGATGACAGCCTCATAGTTCCAGATCGCCTGGTAGTGCGCACCATTCCGCTCGCCGTCGCGATAGAGATCGGCGAGCCAGCCGCTTGAACCCGCGCTGCGCTCGACCCCTTTCAGAAGGCCGCGCGCCGTCGCCAGCACCTCGGGCTTGTCCAGATCGCCGGCTTCGATCAGGTCGGGCTTGCCGATGCCGGCCGCGAGCATCGCGAGGTAGGCGGCCGCGCCCGAGTTCGACTGCGTCGCCGAGGTCATCAGGAATTTCAATCGGCCGGCCTCGACGGCGGCGAGAATATCCTTGGCCGTCACCTTGGCGCCGATCCAGTTCAATTCTTGCGCCTTGGAGCGGCGCACGCCGAGGATGACCGGCATCTGCACGATCGACTTGACCGACTTCACCCGCCGCTTGGTGTCGAACATGTCGATCCAGATCGAGGCCGCCGGCCACACCGCGTCGGCCCGCGGATCGTCGCCCTTGAGCGCCAGCGCGATGTCAAGCGAGCCCTGATAGCGCATGGTGCAGGCGGCATTGCGCGACTTGCAGAATTCCTGCACCAGCGGCTCGAGCACGTCATTCTCCGAGCCCGACAGGATGGTGAATTGCGGTCCCGGCCCGCCGCTGCAGCCGGAGAGCAGCACGGCGATCAGCGGCGCCGCGAGAAGCAGCGCAAGCCAGCGCCGCAGGAACAACGCGAGGCTCATGCAGAGGCCTTGGTCACCGCGGATTTCAACTCGTCGGTCAGCTCCGACATGCGCTGTTCGATCTCGGCGCGCTTGGTCCGGCCCTGTTCCTGCACGGCGAGCACGCCCGAAATGGTGTCGATCAGGTCGCGATTGGTCTTTTCCAGCGTCGTGATGTCGACGATGCCGCGCTGCGACTGTTTCTCGATCTCGATCGCCTGGGTCTTCATCATCTCGGAGGCCTGGCGCATCATCTCGTTGGTGGCATCGGTGATGGTCTTCTGCAGCTCGAGCGCGGATTTCTGCCGGTTCAGCCCGAGCAGCAGGATCATCTTCTGCTTCCACACCGGGATAGTGAGTTCGGTGGTGGCCTGCAGGTTCTCGATCAGGGTCTCGTCGCCCGATTGCACGATGCGGATCTGCGGCAACTGCTGGATGCCGATCTGGCGTGCCTGCTGCAGATAGAAGATGCGCTTCTCGAGCCGGTCGAGCGCCTGGAGTGCGTCCTGATAGGTCTGCGCCGCGAGCAAGGCGTCGCTGCTTTGGCCTTGCGCGGTCGCTGCCCGCTCCATCTCGACCAGCTTGCCGCCGCGGAAGTCCGCGGCGAAGGCCTTGCCGGCGTTGATATGCGCGTCGAGCTGGCCGAGCGCGGTCCTGGTCTGCTCATAGAGATCGTCGAGCAGCGCGATGTCGCGGCGCAGGACCTCCTTGTTGCGATCGAGCTCGACGCAGACGCGATCGATCTGCGAGGCGACATCGCCGAACTGCTCGGCAAAGCGGCGCAGCCGTGCCTCCGCCGACGAGAACAGGCGCGTCAAGAGGCCGCTGTCCTTGAGGTCGGCGGGATCGAGCCCGCGCGCTTTTGCCAAAATGTCCGACAACAGCTTGCCGGTTGTTCCGAGCTCTCGATTTTGCGTCTGGGACAGAATGCGGTCGGCGAACTCGACCACCGACCGCTGGGCGCGCTCGCCGAACGTGACGATGCGCGAACGATCTGAAATATCGATTTCGGACTTGATACGTGCAATCACTGATGCATCTGCTGGCAATGCCGGGACACTCGTCGTTTCGCTCACCGCCTCACTCCCTCTCGGCCGCGGCCATGATAGCATGCCGGACTGGTTCCGCAGCTAAGCGCAGGCGACACGACAGATTGATGACAGTCTCCGAGGTTGATGACAGGCCTGTTGATGAAGCCCTTCCCGGAACGGGATACGTTACCGGCCGCCGCAAAACCCGATCCGGCTCGACCCGCCCGCACGGAGAAATTCCTGTTTGAATTCAAAGATGTAGGCGCAGGTCATTCACAGCACCGATCCGCCGATGCATTACGTTGTAGCGCAACGCCGCGATCCCCAGCCCCTCATGCTAACGTCGATCCGCCGACGAATCGTTTGCAGCACGAAAGGTCCGCACAGATCCAATGCAGAACCAAAACGCCAAAGCGCTGAAATCCGTCTGTATCTTCTGCGGCTCCAGCCCGGGCCGTGATCCGATCTATCTGCAGACCGCGGTCGCCACCGGACAGGCGCTGGCAAAGGCCGGCGTCACCATCGTCTATGGCGGCGGCAAGGTCGGGCTGATGGGAGCGGTGGCAGACGCGGCGCTCGCGGCAGGCGGGCGTGTCGTCGGCGTCATTCCGCGCGCGCTGGTCGAGCGCGAGATCGGACACACGGGCTTGAGCCAGCTTCACATCGTCGAAACCATGCATGAGCGCAAGACGATGATGGCACAGCTATCCGATGGCTTCATCGCGCTGCCAGGCGGTGCCGGAACACTCGAAGAACTTTTCGAGGAATGGACCTGGGCCCAGCTCGGGATCCACCAAAAGCCGTGCGGCCTGCTGAACGTAAAGGATTACTTCGCGCCGCTGATCGCGATGGTGGAGAGGATGGTCGCCGAAGGCTTCACGATCGCAGCCTATGCCGAGATGCTCATCATCGAAACCAAGGTGGACGCGCTGCTCAGCCGCTTTGGAACCTACCAGCCGCCGCCACGAAAATGGCTGCGCACGGAGGCGGCCGCCAAACCATAGAGCATGATCCGGGAAGGCGGAGACCGGTTTGCCCTCGCGACAACAAAACGCGAAGCGTTTGCGCGGAGATCATGCTCAAACCAGAAGATGAAATCGTGATCTGGTTCCGTTCAACCGAATCACGATTTCAGTTGCGTCACCCGCCGTGCTTCTGCGGCTTATGGCCGCTCTGGCCGGGATCGTTGTGCTTGTTGTGGTGGCTTTCCTGGTTCAGCCCGCCGCGGCTCACCGGAAATTCCGACTGGCGCGCATCCTGTTTCGGATGTCTCGCGCCTGCATCTTCCACAATGCGCGCGCCTCGTTGCTCGACATTGCGCGCGTCGGGAACATCGGGCTTGCGTTCCAGCATCCGCAACTGCTGCTCATGGGTCTTCTTGCCCTGCAGCACCGTCTTGCGCGATTTCGGCGTCTGATCGCGCGACGGGCGGCCTTGCCGGCGATCTGGCGCCTCGATACCGCCTTGCGGGTTGGTATCGTTCTCGACGTCGCCCTCAAAGGTGTTCTCGCCTTCGACCTCCTCGAGATCGTCCGGCGTCGCCTGCGCCATCGTGACGCCCTTCGATCCGCCGATCAGCGGATTGCGATAGAGGTCGACATCGCTCGGCCGTTTCGTCTTGTCGTGTTTCGTCATGATCGGTTCCCCGTACAATCGAGCATGTACGAGGACAACGCGCGCGAAATGCGGGAGTTCATTCCGCGATCGGAATCGAAGTGGAGTTGGACGTCTCAGGAACCTCACTCGGCCCGAGACGACCTTTTGGTCAGGTCAGGCAGCCCGCACCGTCTGCAGGAACCGGCTAACTTCCGTCTGGAGCCGGCTGCTGTCGCGGGACAGCGATTGCGCGGACGAGAGCACCTGCGTGGACGCCGAGCCTGTCGCGGTGGCGCCGCGCTGCACGTCGGTGATCCGCGAAGAGACCTCCTCGGTCCCTTGTGCAGCCTGTTGCACGTTGCGCGCGATCTCCTGCGTCGCCGCACCCTGCTCTTCGACCGCGGCGGCGACCGTCGAGGCGATCTCCGCCAGCGATTCGATCGTGTTGCTGATCTGGCCGATGGCGCCGACCGATTGATTGGTCGCGGTCTGGATCGCCGCTATCTGCTGACCGATTTCGCCGGTCGCCTTCGCCGTCTGCTCCGCCAGTGCCTTCACCTCGGATGCGACGACCGCAAAGCCCCGGCCCGCGTCGCCGGCGCGCGCAGCCTCGATGGTGGCGTTGAGCGCCAAGAGGTTGGTCTGGCCTGCAATGGTGTTGATGAGCTCGACCACATCGCCGATGCGGCTGGCGGCTTGGGAAAGTTCGCTCACGCGCTCGGTGGTGGCGCGCGCCTGGCCGACCGCATCAGCCGCGATTCGCGCCGAATCCTGGACCTGTCGGCTGATCTCGTTCACCGAAGACGACAATTCTTCAGTGGCGGTCGCCACTGATTGCACGTTGGCCGACGCTTCTTCGGAAGCCGACGCCACCGCAACCGTTATTTCCTGGGTGCGCTCGGCCGTCGAGGTGAGCGCCTTTGCGGAGTGCTCCAGCTCCGTCGACGCCGTCGAGACGGTGCTGACGATCTCGCCCACCGCTCCCTCGAACGCATCCGCAAGCTTGATCATCTCGGCCCGGCGCTGCCCGGCGAGGGTATCATCCTGCCGGCGCTTGGAGTCGGCCTCGAGCATCGCCCTCTCTTCCGCCTTGACTTTGAATGTCTCGACAGCGCGCGCGACCGCGCCGATTTCGTCCTTGCGCCCGATGCCGGGCAACTGGACGTCGAAGTTACCATTCGCGAGTTCTTGCATGGCCCGGCTCAGGCTGCGCATCGGTCCCGCGATCGAAAGCGCCGACAGCACCGAGGTCACGATCAGCAGCAGGGCCGCAACGCCGCCGATCGCTAGCGACATCCTGTCGGCCGAGGCTGCCTGCTGCGTCGCCTTTTCGATCTCGCCGGCCATAGCCTGCTTGGCACGGTCCACAATCGCATTGGCGTTGGATTCGAGCTCCGCGGAAAGCGACAGCATGACGTCATTGGCGATCTGTCGTGAATCCGTCGTCAACTGGGCGGCGCGCGCCTGGGCCTCGTTCGAGATCGTCAGCCCGGAAGCTTCGACGGAGGCAATTTCCAGAAGCTCGGTTTTCATCTTCGCCAGTTTCTCGGCGGCGGACTCATAGGCAGTCGCCGTGCTCTTCAGCTTCTCCAACTGCGAGCGCGCATCGGCGGCCGAGAGACGGGAGATATCATCGATGAACCCGAGGAATCCTTTGTAGCGTGCCGCCAGATACTCGGTGGCCTTCTGCAATTCTTCATCGGTGGTGGCAACGCGGATGTTGGCCGCGCCGATCTGCAGGCCTCGCGCCTCCGCCTTGGCGTCGATTGCCGCGCGCGCGATGTTGGACTGCAGGAGCACGCTCTCATTGGTGCGGCTGACCGTGGCATTCGCCGTCAGTTGATTCACGATCATCAGCGCGACGAAGATCACGCCGAGCGCGGATGCAATGCCAAGCTTGGCTCCGATCCGTAAGTTTTGAATACCTTTGATCATGCCCACCCCGTTGCAGTCTGGCCTTTGGCCCAACCTCTTTAGCAGGGGCGAACTTATTGTTGGGGCTGTTTAATTAACGTTAAACGGCGGCAGCGAAAGCGATGAAACAACCCGAGAGCGAATGAATCATCGCTTGCGGAAACGTACGCTGCATATGCCGACGCGCGAACGCTCAGCTCGCACAACTCTCTGATGTACTTCTTCGTCCAGAAGACGCTTGGTCAGGAAGATTCGGCAGCGCGCTTGTCCGCATAGGATACCGTCAGCAGAGCATCTCCTTCAACTTCGACACGGCGCTATCCGGCGTCGTGAGCACCGGTCGTCCCGATGCCTGCTCAACCGCTGATGCCGCCGGCGCCATGCTGTATTGCGCGAGCGCGATGACGTCGCAGTCGCGCAAGTCTTTCGATGCTTCGACCACAAGCCGATCGTGCTCGGCGCGATCGCCGCGATCGAGCGCCGCCAGCGCGCCTTCCGCCAGCCTCAGTATCAGCTCGACGGAGTCGGGAAACTCGCGAGGCATGGACGCCAAGGTCGGCGGAAATGTCGAGAGCAAACCGACCTTGCGGCCGCTTCGCGCAGCCTGCTCGATCATCGCCTCATTGGGCTTCAAGACCGGCATCGGCGCATGCGCCCGCGCGACGGCCTCGATGCACGGACCGAAGGCGGAGCAGGTGAATAGGATCGCGTCGGCGCCCGTGCTCACGACATAGCGGCCGAGCGCGAGGAAACGTTCAGTCATGACGTCGGTGAGCCGGCCGTCGCGCGCCAGATCGGCCGACAGGCTGTCATCGAGCAAGTTCATCAGCCGCGCTTCCGGCCACAGCTTTGCGAATGATGCTTCGATCGGCTGAATCGAATGCTTCAGGGCGTGAATGAGTGCGATACGCATTTTCGTTGTTCTGCTTCCGATCAATGGCCGATGCTCGTCAGCGCCCGGTCGACGGCCCGGCCGAGCCGATCGACGATCATATCGATATCACCAGGCGTTGCGATATAGGGCGGCGCCAGCAATACATGGTCACCGCGGCGGCCATCAACGGTGCCGCCGGAGGGATAGCAGGCAAGCCCATCCTCGAATGCCGCGGCCTTTATCTTGTGGTGAAGCTTCAGAGTGGGATCGAACGGCTCGCGCGTGCCACGATCGGCGACCAGCTCAATCGCCTGGAACAGGCCGCGGCCCCTGATATCGCCGACATGGCGATGATTGCCGAAGCGCTCAACGAGGCGACGTTCAAGCTGCCGGCCCAATTCCTGCACGCGATCGAGCAGTCTTTCATCGTCGATGATCCGCTGCACTTCCAGTGCAGCCGCGCAGGCCAGCGGATGCGCGAGATAGGTATGGCCGTGCTGGAATGCGCCCGAGCCGTCGCGGATCGTTTCAGCGATGCGGGCGCTCGAGAGCATTGCACCGATCGGCTGGTAGCCGCCGCCAAGGCCCTTGGCGATCGCCTGGATATCGGGCGCAACACCCTCCTGCTCCCAGGCATGCAACGTGCCCGTGCGCCCCATGCCGCACATCACCTCATCGAGGATCAATAGCGCGCCATGGCGATCGCATACCTCACGGATGGCCTTGAAATATCCCTCCGGCGGCGGCACGCAGCCCGCGGTGGCGCCGACCACGGGCTCCGCGAGAAAGGTGGCAACGGTATCAGGCCCGAGGCGCTGAAATTCGGCTTCCAGTTCGGCCGCGAGCCGTGTGACGAAATCGGCTTCCTGTTCGCCGTCGCGCTGCTCGTGATAGGCAAAGGCCGGCGTCACATGGCTGAACGCCTCCGACAGCAGCGGCGCATAGGGCTCGCGCCGCCACGCATTGCCGCCGGCCGCGAGCGCGCCCAGCGTGTTGCCATGATAGCTCTGCCGCCGCGCGATGAAATGCCGGCGCTGCTTCTGACCGATTTCGACGAAGTACTGCCGCGCCAGCTTAATGCTGGCTTCGATCGCTTCCGATCCGCCGCTGACGAAATAGACGTAAGCGAGACCGCCGGGTTCGTGACCCACAAGCTTGTCGGCGAGCACTTCCGCCGGCTCGGACGAGAAGAACCCGGTATGGGCATAAGCGAGCTTTGACGCTTGCCGCGCCACGGCTTCCAACACACGCGGATGCTGATGACCAAGACAGGAAACCGCGGCGCCGCCGGAGGCATCAAGAACTTTCCGGCCATCTTCGGCGATCAGCCAGACGCCTTCGCCGCCGACGGCTTTCGGGGGCGTCTCGCGCAAATTTCGGTGCATCAGGCGGCTGAAGCGGATGGCCATGACGGTCAGCCTTTCCTGATGAGAGATCGCAATGAGGGCGAGCTTACTCGGAGGTCGCAATCATAGTCTATCGCGGCACATTTCTTGCTACTCCCGACGGGACTTCCCAGGGGAAATTTCCATGCAATTGACGACCCGAGTGACCGCGATCCTTGCCCTGCTCGCAGCCTTTGCGGCGCTGCCCGCCCCGTCGCTGGCGCAGGACAAGGTCGCCGTCGGCGTGTTCCCGCTCTCCTCGTCGCTGCCTTATTTCGTCGCGCTGGAACGCGGGTTCTTCAGGGAACAGAACATCGAGCCCGAGATGACGAAACTCCTGGGCGGGCCTGCCAATGTCGCGGCGCTGATGACCAACCAGATCGAGGTCTCCGCCGTGCTGGTCACGCTCGAAGGCCTCAACGCCAATGTCAAGAAGCCGGGGGTTGCCACCTATATCAGCCTCAACAGCCAGACCAAGGTCTGGAAGATGGAGCAGTTCGTCGTCCGCAGCGGCTTTGCGGCGAAAACGATCGCCGATCTCAAGGGCGCCAAACTAATGTCGGCGCCGGGTCCGGCCAACATCAACACCGCCAAAGCGATCCTCGCCAAGAACGGCCTGAAGGAAGGCGACTACACCATCGACCAGCTCGACATGGGCCAGCACGTCAACGCGATGACGGCCGGCACGTTCGACGGCGGCTATACGCTCGAGCCGAACGCATCGATGATGATCAAGGCCGGCGTCGCGCATCCGATCGAGGCCGGGGTGATCTCGAAATACATCCTCGGCAATGAGAATGCCAACGCGTACGCCGCCGGCTGCGCGATGACCGCCGACTTCATCCAGAAGCGGCCGGATGTGGCAAAACGCTTCGCCGCCGCCTGGGCCAAGGCGATCGCCTTCATCAACGCCAATCCGGATGAAGCGCGCAAGCACCTCGCCAAGAACACCTACACGCCGGACAATGTGGTCGATATGGTGCCGATGCTCGGCTATGTGATGGTCGGCGACATGACCAAGGAGCAGCTTGCCGATCTGCAGGCCTTCGCGGATTTCGGCAACTCGATCGGCGTCGTGCCCGAAAAGATCGACGTCAGCAAATTCCTGCACAAGTTCTGAGGGGCGTATGACGAGCGCGGCCGCAAGCATGGCGAACGGGCCGGCCAGCGGCTTCGACGAGTCGCGCCGGACGGCGCCGCATGTCACGATCCGCGGGCTTTCCAAGCGTTACACTGACGCAGTGATCTATGACAATTTCGATTTCGATATCCCGCGCGGCAAGCTCATTTCCGTGTTCGGGCCGAATGGCTGCGGCAAGAGCACGCTGATCAACATGATCGCAGGGCTGGTGCCCGCTGATGCCGGCGAGGTGCTGTTCGACGGGCGGCCGCTGAGCCGCGTCAAGTTCGGCTACGTGTTCCAGAACTATCGCGAAGCGCTGTTTCCGTGGCTGCCGGCGTTCGACAACATCGCCTATCCGCTGAAGCTGATGGGCGTGCCCAAGGCGGAACGCAGGCTGCGCGTGGAGCGGCTGGTGGCGCATCTCGGCGTCAAGATCGACCTTGCGCTTTATCCCTATCACCTCTCCGGCGGACAGCAGCAGCTCGTCTCGATCATGCGTGCACTGATTGTCGAGCCGGAGATCCTGTTCCTCGACGAACCATTCTCCGCGCTCGACTACGAGATGACGCTGTTCATGCGCGAGCAGTTGCAGCGCGTGTGCATGGAAACGAAGACGACGACGGTCCTGGTGTCGCACGACCTCGAAGAGGCCGTGTATCTCTCCGACTACGTATTGCTCCTGTCGCGCCATCCGGCACAGGTGGTCGAGTTCGTGCCCTATGACGCGCCGCGACCGCGCTCCGACAAGACGATGACCGAGCCCTCCTTCGTCGCCACCAAGGCGCATTGCCTGAAGCTGTTTCAGCACGAGGTCCGCCGCGGATGACCGGACGCAAGCAAATCGCGAGGGCGTTGCTGCCGCTGGTCGGTGTCGCGATGCTGCTCGCCGTCTGGACGCTGGTGAACGGGCTGAAACTGGTCGATCCCGTGCTCCTGCCCTCGCCCGCCGCGACGTTCAAGACCTTGTGGGAAGGCATGACCAGCGGCAAGCTCGGCGTCGATTTCGTCAAGACCGTGGTGCGGACGATCTCCTCCACCGCGATTGCGGCCGTCATCGCCATTCCGCTCGGCATCCTGCTCGGCTCCTCGGAAAAACTCTATCGCTCGGTCGAGTTCCTGATCGACTTCTTCCGTTCGACGCCGGCCTCCGCGATGTTTCCGCTGTTCCTGGTGCTGTTCGGCGTCGGCGACCGCACCAAGATTTCGGTGGCCGCGTTCGGCGCCAGCCTCGTGATCCTGTTCAACGTCGCCTATGGCGTCATGAACGCGCGCAAGACCCGCCTGCTTGCCGCCAAGGTGATGGGCGCGTCGCGGATGCGCGTGCTGTTCGACGTGATGCTGCTGGAGTCGCTGCCGCAGACCTTTGTGGGTTTGCGCAACGGCGTGTCGCTCGCACTCGTCATCATCGTGGTCGCCGAAATGTTCATCGGTTCGACCGACGGGCTCGGCCAGCGTGTATTCGAAGCGCAGCAATTGTTCGACATGCCCGGCATGTATGCGGCGATCTTTGCCGCCGGCGCGCTCGGCTATGCGCTCAATCTCTTGTTTCTATTGATCGAACGGCGCTTCGTGCACTGGGCCGGCCGCTAGAAGCAAGGCCCTTACGGTCTCACGACGAGGCCGTGCGAACCCGAAATATCCCGGTCACCTTGCTGTGAGCAGTCCTCGCCTCGCTCGGTTCGGATGGCCTATCCTCCGTGACACGTCCGCATCCTCCGACCGAAACCTCCATTCCCCAGGGAGAATCTCATGGCCCGCACCGTTGCCGACCAGATGGTCGAGACCTTTGCCGCAGCCGGCGTGAAGCGCATCTACGGCATTGTCGGCGACAGCTTGAATGGTTTCACTGATGCACTGCGCCGCCACGGCGGCGTCGAGTGGCTGCATGTGCGCCACGAGGAAGTTGCGGCTTTCGCCGCCGGCGCCGAGGCGCACATCACGGGCAAACTCGCCGTCTGTGCCGGAAGCTGCGGGCCCGGCAATCTGCATCTGATCAACGGCCTGTTCGACTGCCATCGGTCGCGCGTGCCGGTGGTGGCAATCGCGGCGCATATCCCTTCACCGGAGATCGGCTCGCACTTTTTCCAGGAGACGCATCCGGAGCATCTGTTCCGGGAATGCTCGACCTATTGCGAACTGGTGTCGGGCGCAGAGCAGATGCCGCGCGCGCTCGAGATCGCGGTGCGGCGCGCAATCGCCGAACGTTGCGTCAGCGTCATCGTGATTCCCGGCGACATCGCGCTCAAGCCGGCCACCGGCACGTCTGCCTCGACATCGACAGGGCTGGTCCTGTCGCAGCCGGCGGTGGCGCCATCAGATGCCGCGCTTAAACAACTCGCCGACCTCCTCAACCAATCGGAACGTGTCACGCTGCTCTGCGGCAGCGGCTGCGCCGGCGCGCATGACGAATTGATGCAGCTTGCGGAAGCCCTGAAGTCGCCGATCGTCCACGCCATGCGCGGCAAGGAATATGTCGAGTGGGACAATCCTTACGATGTCGGCATGACCGGCCTGATCGGCTTTTCCTCCGGCTATCATGCGATGGAAAACTGCGACACGCTGCTGATGCTCGGCACCGATTTCCCATATCGACAATTCTATCCGAAGGACGCGCGGATCGCGCAGGTCGATGTCAGGCCCGAGGCGATCGGCCGGCGCGTGCCCGTCGAGCTCGGCGTCATCGGGCAGGTCGGCCCGACATTGCGCGCGCTGTTGCCGCGGCTGACGGCCAAGGACGACCGGCGGTTTCTCGATGGCGCGCGCAAGCATTATGCCGAAGCGCGCCGCGGCCTCGACGAGCTCGCTTCCGGCCGCAAGGGCGGCACGCTGCATCCGCAGCAGATCGCGCGCCTCGCGAGCCAGCTCGCCAGCGAGGACGCGATCTTCACCTGCGACGTCGGCCTGCCGACGGTCTGGGCGGCGCGCTATCTCGCCATGAACGGAAAGCGCCGCCTGATCGGCTCGTTCTGGCATGGCTCGATGGCCAACGCGATGGCGCAGGCGATCGGCGCCCAGGCGGCCGCGCCGGGACGCCAGGTCATCTCGCTCTCCGGCGACGGCGGCTTCACGATGCTGATGGGCGATCTCTTGAGTCTTTCGCAGCTCAAGCTGCCGGTGAAGGTGATCGTGTTCAACAATGGCGCGCTCGGCTTCATCGAGCTCGAGCAGAAATCCTCCGGCTTCCTCGATACCGGCACGGAGCTGAAGAATCCGAACTTCGCTGCGATGGCGGAGGCCACCGGTATCAAAGGGGTGCGCATCGAGGATCCGGCCGAGGTCGAAGGCAAGCTTGCCGAAGCCTTCGCGCATCCCGGGCCGGTCGTGATCGACTCCGTCGTCAACCGCCTGGAGCTCGCGATGCCACCCAAGGTGACCACCGAAATGGCCAAGGGCTTCACCCTCTACATGGTGCAGGCAGTGCTGAACGGCCGCGCCGACGAGGTCGTCACCCTGGCGCGGACCAATCTGTTGCGCTGACAGAGGTTAGATCGAGCTGCAGTTACGTAGCCCGGATGCAGCGAAGCGTAATCCGGGACTGCTGGAGCCACGTGCGAGAACCCCGGATTGCGCTTCGCTCCATCCGGGCTACGCATCTACGTGCAGCGCGCCGAAAAACCTGATGCCGCGAGCTTGGCCAGCACATCGTCCAGATGGGCGCAGTCACGGGTTTCGATCACGAGCTCGAGTAGCGTCGCCTTGGCCGGCAGCGCCGAGAAGGTGCGCTGGTGCGAGACCTCGATGATGTTCGCACCGGCTTCGGCCAGTAGCGCCGAGACGGCGGCGAGTTGGCCGGGTCGGTCGACGATGTCGAGCGCGAGCTGCGTCAATCGCCCCTCGCGCGCGAGCTCGCGCGTCAGGACCGAGGCGATCAGTCGCGTGTCGATATTTCCGCCGGTCAGCACCAGGCCAAGCTTCTGCCCCGCGAAGCGCTCCGGCGCGGCCAACACCGCAGCGAGGCCCACGGCGCCGGCTCCTTCGACGACCGTCTTCTCGATCGAGATCAGCATCGCCACCGCGCGCTCGATCTGATCTTCCGTGACCAGCAGGATGTCGTCGACCAATTCGCGCACGATCTTGGTCGTAATCTGGCCCGGCGCCTTGACCGCAATGCCCTCGGCAAGGGTATCGCCGCGCATCGGCAGATGCTCGTTCCTGACGGCGTTGTACATCGATGGGTAGAGCTGGGCCTGGACGCCGACGATCTTCAGACCGGGCTTGAGCGATCTGGCGGCGATCGCGATGCCCGAGATCAGCCCGCCGCCGCCGATCGGCACGACGAGCACATCAAGATCGGGTACGGACGCGAGCATCTCCAGCGCAATCGTGCCCTGGCCCGCCATGATCAGCGGATCGTCATAGGGATGGATAAATGTCATGCCGCGTGTCTCGCAGAGCTTGCGGGCAAACTGCGCGGCGTCCTCCAGCGTCGCACCGGAGATGATGACTTCGGCACCATGGCGCCGCGTGTTCTCGATCTTCACCATCGGCGTGCCGATCGGCATCACGATCGTTGTGGGAACGCCGAGCCGCAAGGCGTGGTAGGCGACGCCCTGCGCATGATTGCCGGCCGACATCGCGATCACGCCGCGCTGCCGCTCCTCCGGCGACAACGCCTGCAGGCGGTTCAGCGCCCCACGCTCCTTGAAGGAGGAGGTGAACTGCAAATTCTCGAATTTGAGCCAGATGTCGCAGCCGCATATCTCGCTTAGTGTCCGGCTGTGGTTGAAGGCCGTGACGATGACCGAATCGCGGATGGTGGCCGCGGCGGCCCTGATATCGGCCAAAGTGATCGGAAGGTTTTTCAAGTTGACCTCGGTTTGTCCTGTAGCTCCTGTTGGCGCGCCTGTGGCATGTTGACGGCCTCCCTCCTTGGATACGGTCTGGAATGCCAACCTATATCGCCCTGTTGCGTGCCGTGAATGTAGGCGGAACCGGCAAGCTGCCAATGGCCGAACTGAAAGCGATGTGCGTCGCCGAAGGATTTGCAAGCGTACAAACCTATATCGCCAGCGGCAATGTGGTGTTCGACAGCAAATTGCCCGCCGCGAAGGTGAAAGCGGCGCTGGAGAAGCGGCTGCAGGCCTATGCGGGCAGCCCGATCGGCGTGGTGATCCGGACCGCCGACGAGATGGCCGCGGCGCTGAAGGCCAATCCGTTCCCGAAGGCGCCGCCGAACTGGACGATCGCGATCTTCCTTGATGAGGCGCCGCCGGCCGATGCGCTTCAAACGATCAAGGGGCAACAGGACGAAGAGGTGCGCCTCGGCAAGCGCGAAATCTATGTCGCCTACGGCTCAGGGATCGGCCGGTCGAAGCTGAAGATACCGGCGGCGACGAACGGCACGGCGCGGAACATCAACACGATCGCGAAGCTCGTGGAGCTCGCGTCGGGCAGTTAGAGCATTTTGAGCGAAGTGGAGGGCTCAGGCGTCCTGAAGCGCAGCCCGCGCGTCTTCGCGCGGCTTGACCGGCTCGGCCCGCTCGACCACGTCGCAGTTCTCGCAATGCAGGACGGTACGGAAATGCTTGTCCAGCGCGACGGTCCGTTGCCGGCCGCATTGGCAGCGCATCTGCTTGTCCATGGGAATGACCCTGGTTGTACTTGATTCGCGGGAAGGTCGGTGCGCCTAGCTAGCCGCTAAGGGTTAACCTAGTGTGACGATGATGATGCGAATCTGGCGCGGCTTCGGTTCGCCGGCCTCCCGCCGGGACCGGAAACGTCAGTGAAGACCGTTAGCTGCAAGCCGGACCAGCAATTGCCGCTTGGCCTTGTGCCGCGCCCGAAGATCGGTCAGGCGGCGATGAAACTCGTCGTCAGTCCCTTGCAGGAGCGAAAGCTCGCGCAGATCCGCGAGCATGACGGCCACTTGATCATAGGCGTTGTTGTTGCGAAAGGCGACAATAGCTTCGACGTCCGTCCAGGCAGATTGGCCCCGCCGCTTCAGGGCATCTATTCTGACCTTTCTGGCTTTCGTCTCGCGCTCCTGCTCGCGCCGTTTCTCAGCCTGCCTTCGCTCTTCCTCCACCTTGCGGCGCGCTTCCGCCAAATCAGCCGCGATCCGGCGCAGTTCGCCGGCCTGCCTGCGTGGTTGCACAGGCTTCCCTGGCGAGGTGGTGGGACGGCAACGGCGACGGAAATCCGCGCGGATCAGCGGATCGCCATCGTAGAGACGACGTAGATAGCCGTCTTTCTCCTTCGCGCCGAGAGCTTTGATGATCGCGGTGACTTCCTGTTCCGATGGTTCGGGCCGCAGAATCGCGGGCTTTGCGGCCGCCGCTTCGACGAGGTCGCGATCGATGCAGAAGAAGTTTGCAAATGCGACAAGCTGAGGCGTCAGCGGTCCTAGTCCGTCGAGCGGCTCGACCGTCTCGTCCGGAATGTCCTCGCTCTCGACCGACATCAGCCAGACGAGATAGAGAAGCCGCAGATCGCCCTCGAGGAGATCGTTGCGCAGCGGCGCGATCCCATCCAGCCAGCCCTCTCCGCCTTCGTCCTCCACATCCAGTTCATCCCGCGCTACGTCGAGAATGACGTTTTCTCCTTCGGATCGAATGCGGGCCACATCCCGATCGGCAATGAATTGTTTCAAGCGAGGGACTTCCAGCGCGAGCTTGGGAATGCGGATCGCGATCTGTCGCGTGCCCCAATTGGCCAGATAAAGGAACAGATCGAAGTATCGCGCCATCAGCCGATCAGGATTGCCCTTGAAGTCACCCCAATTATAAGTGTTCACAAAGGTCCTGGCGGTGATGTCGGCGCGGCTCGACAGCGCACGCAGTTCTTGCTGATCGGTCGGAGTGAGAAGCCGATCGATCGCCCTGAATTCGTAGTATTGGTATTCACTCACGTGGTCACCGCTGGTCGTTCGATCCTGACGCTCGCACTGGAGCGACACATGTTACATTCGAACGAGCCGGGTGATTAAGAACGGGCTTTGAATCTTCAACAGGAGACTTCCGACCTGTTGCGTCCGCGTCCGCGGTATTCAGAGGCTCGGCACGTCCTCGAGCGCGACCGGTTGCAGGCCACCGAAGCGGCGTTCGCGGCGGTGGAAGGAGGCTAGCGCGTCCGCGAGATCGTCCCCATCGAATTCCGGCCACATCCGATCGGTGAAGTGCAGTTCGGCGTAGGCGCCTTCCCACAGCATGAAATCGGACAGGCGCTTTTCGCCGCTGGTGCGGATGATGAGATCGACGTCGCGCAGATTCGACTCACCGGTGACGAGCTCGGAGAAGGTCTCGCGCGTGAGCTTGCCAAAGCCGGCGACCCGCGTCGCGGCGTTGAGGATGGCATCGCGCGCGGAATAATCGATCGCGATGCGCAGATGCAGGGCGTCGCCATCAGCCGTCGCGCCTTCCGCGCGGGCGATCGCAGCCGCAATGCCGTTGGGAAGGCGATCGCGGCGGCCGATCACGGTGAGGCGGACGCCATTGCGTACCAGCGCCTGGATCTCGTTGGCGAGATAGAAGCGCAACAGGCCCATCAGCGCGGTGACCTCGGCCTTCGGCCTGCGCCAATTGTCGCTGGAGAAAGCGTAGAGTGTCAGCGTGCCGACCCCCTGCGAGGGCGCCGCCTCGACGATGCGGCGGATCGCTTCGACGCCGGCCTCGTGGCCGCGCAGCCGCGACAGCCCCCTCCGCGTCGCCCATCTTCCATTGCCGTCCATGATGATGCCGACGTGAAGTTTGGAGGAAAGATCACTTTGCATTACAAAGTCTCCGATCAAAAAAGGAATCGTGATCAGGCCGGCAGGATGCCGAGCCGGGAAGGCGCGGCGCCTTCCTTGCCCGCGGCCTTGGCGGCGTCGCGCACCAGCCGCTCCAGCACGACCAGATAGTCGAGGAAGCGGCGGCGGCCCGCCTTGGTGAGGCGGCAGGTGGTGTGAGGGCGGTTGCCCTCATAGCCCTTGGTGACTTCGACGAGTCCGGCTTCCTGCAACACCTGCAGATGACGGCTGAGATTGCCGTCGGTCAATCCGCAAAGCTGCTTGAGATCGGCGAACGCCAATCCCTTGGGGTGCGTCATCAGCGAGGTCATCAGCCCGAGTCGCGCCTTCTCGTGGATCACGCGGTCGAGACGTCATAGGAGAACGGCGCGTTGTTGGCTTCAATCTTCGACATCGTTTTCTCCGGTGGCGAAATACAACAGGGCAGCCATCAAAACCTGGCCGACGACGAAGGGCAGGCCCATGGTCCAGGGCGACAACGCGTGGCTCTGGCTCGCGACCACCAGCACCGCAAAGCCGGAGAGGAAATACCAGGCGCCGGCAAGGGCGATGCTGCGCGGCAACGAGCGGACGGAGGCGAACACGCCGAGGCTGACCAGCACCTGCCACAGGCCGGGCAGCATCCACAGCGTTTCCGGCGCGAACTTCCACAACAGGATCGCGAGCAAGACGCCGGCGATGCCCGCGGGCAAGAACTGCTCGACCGCCTGCTGGATCATGGCGTCCGCGAGCCCGGAATGATGGCGGCGCGAGCGCGCCCGCATCTCGGTCCAGATCAGCGCGGCCGAAAGCAGCGCGGCCACGGTCCAGCCGCCAAAGAAGGTGAGCGGGTTCCCGGTCGGATTATCGAGCCAGAGGAACTGCAGGAGCGCAGTCAGCAGCGCCACGCCGGCGGTGGCGGCCACGGTCGCCGGACCGTAACCGCGGAACGCCGTGCCCGCCGCAATCTGGCTCCGGATGGCAAGAATGTCGGCCAGGGCTTTGTCGAGGTCGCGCATCGGTTGTCCGAACTTTGCATTGCAAAGTACAGGAGTCGCGACACGGGCGCAAGTCAGCCAGCGGCCGACCGGCGATCAGGTCGGCCGTCTCTGCGGAAACAGTTTGTGTAGCGCGAGCGCCGCTATACCTTCACCAGGCTCGCAAATCCGCCATAGATCATACGCTTGCCGTCGAAGGGTACCGACTTGCCGTTCATCATGGATTTGAGGCGTTCGTCCGCCATCACCTTGGCATTGATCTTGTCGCGCTGGGCGCGGGATTTGTAGGTGATCCACGCGAACACGACGGTCTCGCCGGGTTTCAGCTTGACGCTCTGGGGGAACGAGGTGAGCTTGCCGGGCTTGACGTCCTCGGCGACCCATTCGCGATAGTCCAGCGCGCCATACTCGCGCCAGATCTTGCCGCACTTTCGCGACATCTGGGCATAGGCGGCGAGATTCTTCTTCGGGACGGCGAGGATGAAGCCATCGACATAGGGCATGGGCGGTTCCTGTTGTTGTTCCCGTCATTGCGAGGCGGAAGCAACGAAGCAATCCATTTCTCCGCATACGGCGGCATGGATCGCTTCGTGGAGCCAGTCATTGGGCGGCGCTAGCGCCGACCCGGCGGCTCGCAATGACGGTTTGCGGGTCTCTCAGCTATGGCAACAGGATGCCTAAACCGGCGTCGGCTGGTATTGGTCACGGTGCCGCACCCAGTCCATCGGATAGGGCAGGCCCTCTTCGTGACGGCCAAGCGGCGTGAGGTCGAGATAGTGATAGGCCGCGTTCATCATGTCGAGGCCACGGGCAAAGCACGAATAGGTGTGGAAGATGTGGCCGGCCTCGTCGCGATAGAACACGCTGATGCCCGGCGCCTCCTCGACGCCGAAACCGGACGTGCCGAAATTGTAGATCCTGGCGCCCGATCTCAGTTCCTCCGGCGTGAACGACACCGCGAAGTCATGATTGAAGTCGCTGTTCGCCGAGGACAGCCAGTCGAAGGTCCAGCCCATCCGCTTCCTGAACGCTTCCAGCTTCTCGAAGGGCGCGCGCGAGATCGCTACCAGCGTGGTGTCGCGCGCCGCAAGATGCGGGATCATGCGCTCGTTTCCGTCGGCCCAGAACGAGCAGCTCTTGCAGCCTTCATCCCAATCGGGCGCGAACATGAAGTGCTGCACGACGAGTTGCGGCTTGCCCTTGAACAGGTCGGCGAACGCCAGCTTGCCGTTCGGGCCGTCGAACAGATAGGACTTGTCGATCTTGACCCAGGGCAATGCCCGCCGCTCCGCGCTGAGGGCATCGCGGGCACGGGTGAGTTCCTTCTCGTGCGCCAGATGGGCCTTGCGCGCTTCGAGCCATTCCTCGCGTGACACGACCTTGTGTGGCTGCATGGCACCCTCCTTTGACAGCATTCAGGCGATGAAATCTTCCAGCTTGGCGAACAGCTCGGTCCATCCACGCTCATGATTGTCGCGCGCGGTCTCGTCAACGAACTGCTCATGATGGAAGGTCAGCAGCGTGCCGGCGCCATCCGGCCTGAGCGATACCGTCACGAGCGACTCGCGCTCGGGCGTCGAATGCCAGGCCCAACTGAAGACCAATCGCTCGTTCGGCACGACGTCGCGATAGACGCCGCCGACTTCGTGATATTCGCCGTCGTTGCCGGTGAAACTGATGCGGTAGCGCCCGCCGGCACGAACATCGAGCTCAGCCCGCACAGAGCCGGGCTTCACATTCGCCGGCCCGAACCATCGCACTAGGTTTTCCGGTTCGGTCCATGCGGCGTAGACTTTTTCCGGCCGCGCGCGGAGGCGGCGCGTGAGGGTGAGGCCGGGGCGCGCGGCGGGGCCGGAGCTGGCGGTGCTGATGGCCATGGGTCTTCCTCCACGAAGGCGGCAAGGCGATCGAAATTGTCGGACCAGAAGCGCACATAGCGATTGAGCCAGTCCATCGCCTGCTCCATCGGTCGCGCAGTCAGCCGGCACGCCACCGTGCGGCCGGTCTTCTCCCGCGTGATCAGGCCGGCATCCGACAATACGTCGAGATGCTTCATGATCGCGGGCAGCGACATCTGAAATGGCTGCGCCAGTTCGCTCACGGACAGGCTTTCCTTCTCGCCAAGCCGCGCCAGAAGCGCGCGGCGAGTGGGATCGGAAAGCGCCGCGAACGTACGGTCCAGCGTCTCGTCGAGATACTTAACCATGTGGTTTAGTATAGGCTCGATCGATCACGAGTCAATGGCTCGAATCGCGGGCACATTCACGAAAATTTGGCGCTCAGAAAGAGGGGCAAAGGCGCCTTGCGCGCCGGCCT
>NZ_PSRR01000126.1 GCF_004296405.1 Bradyrhizobium sp. Leo170 | reverse complement strand
GAGCGTGATGACTTTTCTTCGAATCGTCATCCCGCTCTAGCTCTTTGTTTGAGCATGATCTTTTTCGGAAAACCGGTGTCCACTTTTCCGGATCATGCTGTAGCCATAGATTGCCCGGCACGTCACGGCGTGCAACAGCTTCGTGATGATCTCGCCCGGCGTGCTGCAGCGCAAACAGGCGCGATGTGAATGCGAAACGGCCGATGCCGCTTCGCGCATGGACTTGGGCGGAAACATGGCTCGTATCGTCTCGCTGATCACACTCATCGCTGCAGTCTGCCTATCGACCCTAGCGCGGGCGCAGGAACAAGAATTGCCTGTGAGCGAAGTCGCGCCCGGAATATTGGTGCATATCGGCGAGATCGCCCTGATGACCGGCGACAATGAAGGCGCCATTGCCAACATCGGATTTGTCGTCGGCGACAGCGCCGTTGCCGTGATCGATACCGGCGGCAGTGTCCGCGAAGGACGGCGATTATTGGCCGCCATCCGCGCCCGCACCGACAAGCCGATCCGCTATGTCATCAACACCCACGCCCATCCCGATCATGCCTTCGGCAACGCGGCGTTTGCGGGTGCTGGAACCGTTTTCGTCGGCCACAAGAAGCTTCCCGACGCGCTGACCGCACGAGGCCAGTTCTATCTCGACGCCTTCCGCCGGACGATGGGCGCGGAACTGATGGATGACGTGCGCATCGTGCCGCCAACGATACTGGTCGACGGCAGCCTCGCCCTCGATCTCGGTGGACGATCGCTCACGCTGCGAGCATGGCCGACTGCGCATAGCGATAACGATCTCACCGTGTTCGATGAGAAGACCCGGACCTTGTTCGCCGGCGACCTCGTATTCGTCACGCACATCCCGGTCGTGGACGGCAGCATCAAGGGCTGGCTCGCCATCCTCGGCGAGCTTGCCGCCCTGCCCGCGCAGCGCGTGGTTCCCGGTCACGGGCCTGTGAGCGAATGGCCCGCGGGGCTGGCCGATGAACGCCGCTACCTCGAGACGCTGGCAGCCGACGTGCGCGCGCTGATCGCCAAGGGCAAGCCGATCACCGCTGCCGCCGAAACCGCCGCGGCATCGGAGCGGCCGCGCTGGAAACTGTTCGACGACTACAACGCCCGCAACGCAACTGCAGCATTTTCGCAATTGGAGTGGGAATAGGTTTGGCGAGGCCGTATAGTGGAGGCGTTGCTTCCATCGTCGCCGCGGGGAGAACGACCATGTTCGGAGCACCTTTCCGTCTGCTCTGCGTCGCCGGCCTGCTCAGCAGCATCGCATTTGGCGCACGCCTTGCGCCCGCGGTGAGCGCCGAGGCCTATGATCCCTGGCCGGGCCTGGTCCAGGACATCTTCAACAATCGCCCGATGAGCGACGGCAGCAACATGATCGCGATCGAGATGCCGGCCCGTGCGGAAGATGCCGCAATCGTGCCGGTGACGCTGCGCAGCAAGCTCGCGCCCGACGACACCCGCCGCGTGCGGGCGATCACCCTCGTCATCGACCAGAATCCGGCGCCAATGGCGGCCAAGTTCGAGCTTGGGCCGGACGCCAACGTCACGGAAATCTCGACCCGCGTGCGCATCAACAACTACACCGACGTCCATGCCGTGGCCGAACTCACCGACGGCAAGCTTTATATGGTGAAGACTTACGTGAAGGCGTCGGGTGGCTGCGCTGCGCCTGCACTGAAGAACGCCGAGGAGGCCAAGGCCAGGCTCGGCCAGATACGATACCGGCAGCTTTCGAAACCTGGTGAAGGTTCCACGAGCGGAGCCCGGGAGGCGCAGGTCATGATCGGCCATCCCAACAATTCCGGCCTGCAGATGGACCAGGTGACCCAGCTTTATATTCCCGCCTTCTATGTCGACCGGCTGCAGCTCTGGCAGGACGACAGCCTGGTGCTGACGATGGAAGGCGGAATCTCGATCTCCGAGGATCCCAATATCCGCTTCACCTATGTCTCGAATGGCGCCAAGCGTTTCCGCGCTGAGGCCAAGGACACCGACGGCCACGTATTCGAGCACGAATGGAAGATCGATTCGGATAGTTGAACGGCCGGGCTCCGCCCTTATTTTGTTTTGACGCGTTTTCTTCACGCGAACCGGTATCCACCCACGGATCAAGTCCGAGGGCAAGCTTCGCTCGAAAACGCTCTGGCCGGTCTCAGAAGCACCTGACTTCAGCTTCGGCCTGGGCCCGCCGGAGATCGTTGAGGGCATTGGTCGCCTGTTCGGACGTGCGGAACGGCGAACCCATATCGCCCCTCACCTGGGACAGGCTCAGCACCGTCTCGGCGGTGACATAGCGGTCATAGGGAATCAGCGACGCGACCACGTCGATCGAGCACGAGCATTGCTCGATGGCGTGCCGTGTCTCGCCATTCGCCTTCAGGCAGCCGAACACGTATTCCGCGCGGGCGGCCGTCGGATAATCGTTGACCTCCTCGCCACCCGCGATCGCCGCGGTTGCCGCGAATACGATCAAAGCGGCGACAATAGGTCGTACCGGTCCCGCACGCGTCATAGCCATCCTCCCGCTTTCAATGGCGCAAGCTATGCTATGACTACGTGATAGAAAAGAACACGTTCGAGGAAACGGCTCAACAAAATGAGTGCCATCATTCGCACGCTGCTGGTTGCCGCGGTTCTTGCGGTGACGCCGCTCGCCGCCTGCTTTGGCGCAGACACGATCCGCGTTGCAGTGCAGAAAACGGGCACCTTTGCCTGGGAACTGGCGGTCATCCGCGCGCATGGCCTCGACAAGAAGGCCAATCTCACGATCGAGGCCACCGAGCTCGCAAGCCCCGAGGCGGGCAAGATCGCGCTCCGCGCCGGCAATGCCGACGTCATGGTCTCCGACTGGCTGTGGGTGTCGCGCGAGCGCATGCTCGGCGCCAAGCTCGCTTTCTATCCCTATTCGAGTGCGCTCGGCGCGGTGATGGTGCCGACCTCATCGCCGATCCGTTCGCTCACCGATCTCCGGGGTCGCAAGCTCGCCGTTGCCGGCGGGCCGATCGACAAGAGCTGGCTCCTGCTGCAGGCATCCTTGAAACAGGAAGGCCTCGACCTGAAGTCGGCGGCGACCATCGTCTATGGCGCGCCGCCGCTGCTCGCGGCCAAGGCCGTAGGCGGTGAGGTCGACGCCGTCGTCAATTACTGGAATTTCTGCGCCGCGCTGGAAGCCAAGGGCTTTCGCCGCCTTGCCGGCATCGAGGATATCCTGCCGAAACTCGGCGCCAAGGGCCGCATCGCGATGGTCGGCTATGTCTTCGACGAAGGCTGGGCCAATGCGAACCGCGACGCGGTCGAGCGCTTCATCACGATGACCCGCGCGGCCAAGGAGATCCTTACGAAGTCCGACGACGAATGGGAGAAGATCGCGCCGTTGACCGGCGCGGCGGACGCTGCAACGCTGCATGCCTATCGCGACCGCTATCGTGAAGGAATTCCACACCGCCCGATCGCGGACGAAGAGGCCGACGCACAGGTGCTCTACCGGGTGCTCGCCAAGATCGGCGGCCGCGAACTGGTGGGATCGGCAACGGAGCTTGATCCCGGCACGTTCTATCACGCGATATCAGGAGATTGAGCCGTGGTGCGCCTTCTGTCCTTCCTCCTGTTCCTTGCGACGTGGTGGATTGCGGCGCTCCTGATCGGTGACGTGAAGCTGCCGGCGCCGCCGGCAGTGCTGGCGGTGATGCTGAGAGAAGCAGCATCCGGCGCGCTGTTCATCAATCTCGGCGTGACCCTGGCGCGGGTGGCACTGTCCTTCACGCTCGCGATGGCGCTGGGCGCCGCCATCGGCTACCTGATGGGCCGGGTCAAGCTCGCCGACCGGATCGGCGATCCCTGGCTGATCCTGCTGCTCAATCTGCCCGCGCTCGTCGTCATCGTACTCGCCTATATCTGGGCGGGGCTCACCGAGGTCGCCGCGATCGCGGCCATCGCCGTCAACAAGCTGCCGACCGCGGTCGTCACGCTGCGCGAGGGCGCGCGGGCGCTGGACCGCTCGCTGGACGAGATGGCAAGCGTGTTCGCGATCCCGCGCGGGAGAGCGTTCCGGCATGTGATCCTGCCGCAGCTTAGCCCCTATATCGCAGCCGCCGCGCGATCGGGGCTCTCGCTGGTATGGAAGATCGTGCTGGTTGCGGAATATCTCGGACGTCCGAACGGCGTCGGCTTCGAAATCGGCGTCGCCTTCCAATTGTTCGACATTCCGCTCCTGCTCGCCTATTCGCTGACCTTTGCCGCGGTCGTGCTGGTGATCGAGACGGTGCTGGTGCAACCATTCGAAGTACGCTCATCCCGGTGGCGGCCCCGTGCAGCTTGAGGTCGATATCACCGGTAAGCATTTCGAGAATGCGGCGGGCGAGCGGCACCACGTGCTCGCCGGCATCAAGTTCTCGCTTCCGGCCGGCGAAGTCGGCGTGTTCGTCGGCCCTTCCGGATGCGGCAAGAGCACTGTGCTCAAGATCCTGACTGGCCTCGACCACGATTATCAGGGAAAGGTCTCGCGGCCGGCCACAGCAAGGCTCGGGATGGTATTCCAGGAGCCGCGGCTTCTGCCGTGGCGATCGGTCGAGGACAATATCCGGCTTGCCGCGCCACACATTGACGAGAAGCGGTTCTCAGAACTCTTCTCCGTCCTGGAATTGACAGAGCATCGCAGCCATTTCCCCGGCGAGCTCTCGCTTGGCCTTGCGCGCCGCGTCGCGCTCGCGCGGGCCTTCGCGATCGAGCCGGATTTCCTCGTTCTCGACGAGCCCCTGGCTTCGCTCGACGACGCCCTCGCCGCCCACCTGCGCGAGCAGATCGCAACGCTGGTGGAAAGCCGTGTGATGATAACGCTGCTGGTGACGCATAATCTCGACGATGCCGTTTACCTTGGCGACCGGCTGTTCCTGCTGTCGGCACGGCCGGCCAGGATTCTGCAGGAAGTGCCGATCCCGACACCGCGCGCGGGACGGAGCGCTGCCGAGATCAACCACATCAAGGCCGACCTGGTGCGGCGGCGGCTTGCAAAGATATGAGACGCGGTCTTCATATTGAGAAAAACTTGGGAGGTCACGATGCCGCGCCGATTGATTGCTGTCGCCATTCTGCTGGTCGCACTGCCCAGCGAACTCAGCGCGCAGGGCAAAGGTAAAGGCATCAGGCTCTGGAATCTCACGACGTCGACCATCTCCGGCTTCCAGCTTTCGCCGGCCGGCAAGAACGATTGGGGTCCCAACCAGACCCTGAATGACAAGGACAAGGAGGTCGACCACGACGAGCGGCTGCGCATCGTTGGGGTCGAGCCAGGACGTTACGACGCCAAGGTGAGTTATGCCGGCGCCAGGCAGTGCTTCGTCCGCGACATCGAGATCAAGGCCGACGCGGTGTTCTCGATCTCTGACAAGGATCTGAAGGACTGCAACAAATAGGGTCAGCCCGCGATCGGGGCCGCCCCCTTCTCCGCTCGATCATGGCTGTGCGGATATTCGCAGCGCCATTTGACCGCGGTCCATTTCGGATGCTCGCCGACCCATTGCGCAATATAGGGCGGCGCTGCCATCGCGCATTGCTGCGGCGAACCGTTGAAGGAGAACACGAGATGGGTCTCCTCGCAGGTGGCGGGCGACAGCACGGCACAGACGGTCACGATGAGATCAATCGGATTCATGCCTCAAATCCCTGCTGCTCGGGTAAAGCAATAGCACTACGAGCTACGTCGGCGGCAAGGCCAGGTTTCGCCTCACCGTGAAAGCCAGAACCACCGCCGGAGATTCCTAGAAATTCATGCCAAATACAAGCCGGGCCTGATGACGCTCGAAATTGACCAGATCGAGCGCCGCAGCCGATCCGGACGGACGGCCCCAGGCCTGCACGCTCCAGGCCGCGGTCAGCCGCGAACGCTCCGAGAGCTGGAGATAGGCGACCGGACCGATGAACAGGGCCTGCCCCTCGAACTCGTTCAGCCCGATCCCATCATAGCGGCGGAAATAGCGCGCCTCGCCGCCAACGAAAACGCCGGGCTTGATCTGCGCCATCAGGCCGACGGCCGCGCCCACTGTCACCTCCTGCTCCGCGGCGCGCGAGGCAAGAAAACGCGTCCATTCAGGCTGGTAGATGAAATTGAGTGCCGCGATCAGGAAGTTCGGTACCAACTCGCGATCGAAGGCCAACCGCAATTCAGTGCCGAAATTGCGGATGCGATCGGCCGTGGTCTCGTCGATCCGGTCAGAGTGGCTTTCCACTGCGAGGGTCAGGCCGAACGGCGCCGTCTCACGGTCGAGAAATCGGTAACGGACGTCCAACGAGAGACCCTGCCAGGTCAATTGGCGCCGATCTTCAAGGCCGGGAATGCCGTAGATCTGGTGCGCCACAAAGGCACCGCCGAGCTCGATGCGGATGTCGCGGGCCGGCACGAATTCCACTTCGAACTCCTGGGCAACCGCACGATAGCCGCCGCCATTCCTGGAAAAGCGTCCCGTGGTCTCGGTCTGGAATTCGCGCTCGCCGACATGCCCGATGTCGGTGCCGATCAGGAAGCCGAACAGATGCTCGGTATCGATTTCCTCGGCACGCGCGACGACGGCAGCAAGCAGTGTGAAAAAGCACACGGCAGCCGCCCGGAGCATCGTTGCGCGAAAAGACATTCCAGTCCCGAGAGCGAATCGAAAGCGTCAGCAGCGCTGACAAGAAAACCCCTACCACAACGTCCAGTCGAGCGGCAGCGATTGGAAGCTTGATTGCATGGACCATTTCGGCTGCAATGCAAGACCCGGGAAGGGCCCGCGGAAGAACAATCGCTTCAGGGAGAATAAACCGAATGGCACGAGTTCTGGTACTTTATAAGACGCCGAAAAGCGCCGAGGCATTCGACAAATATTATGCATCGGTGCACATTCCGCTGGCCAAGAAGATCCCGGGACTGAAGAAATACGACATCAGCACGGCTCCGCTCAGGATGCCAGCGGGCGAGAGCAACGTCCACCTTGCTGCAACGCTGTATTTCGACTCGCTCGACGCGCTGAAGGCAGGCATGGGATCAGCGGAAGGAAAGGCCGCAGGCGCGGACCTCGCCAACTTTGCCGATGGCGGCGCCGATCTCTACATTTTCGATACGAAGGAAGTTTGAGGGCGTCTCACATAGAGCCCAACGAATGTGAGCCCAACGAATTCGCCTGCCGCGGCTTGCGCAGATAGCGCTGCGCGAGCCGGGCAGGCGCTCGACGCTTACTTGCGCGATGCGCAGGCGTACATGTTGATTTCCATGCCGGCCTGCACTTCGACGATCTTCGGAGTCTTCCAGCTCATTCGATCCTCCCAAATGGCTTGGCGCGAGGTTCACGCCAAGGTCGAACCTATGGCCAGCGCGCGCGTGGCGCAAGTGGACAAGATCGACCAGCGAGCGCATCTGCGCCGCAGTTGAGCGCCGATAGTTCCCTCCTGGGCAAACCAGTTCCCTCTTGGGCCAAGTCTGTCAGTTGGGCACACACTCACACACGGACGCCTCCGCGCTCAATCGCACGATGAAGCGTGAGGCGTGACGCTTTTCAAGGGCCCCGCGTTCAGCAATCGTTGTCCTTGCTCGCCATTTGGCCTTCGGGCTTCTTACCTTCAGCTTGTTGTGCTGCCGTCGGCTCGCCCTGCATCTGCCGTTGCACGTCCTGCGAGGACGTGGCCACATCTCCGGTGGCCCTATTCATCGTGCTGGTCGGCGGATGCTCCTTGTCGCTCGCCATGCCTGTTGTGGTCTGGCTGCTGGTCGATGCCGGGCCAGAACCTGCATCCTTATTGGCGCTTTGGCCTTGGGTATTGCAGGGACCTGCCAGCGCGGCGCCGGCGCTCAACACCAGGACGGAGCAACCCGCGAAAATGATGCGTCTTGTGCTCATGTCTCATCTCCTTCTCGAATCGGCGCGCGCCCCTGCGCGCCGGTATCACGGAAGAACCGAAGCACGCGTCCCAGGTTCCGGGTGGCGAGGTGAAATCCGATGCTGTTCAATGCCGCCGTTCACGCCGCATTAGTTGCAAGCGCTTTTTGAGGCCTCGCATGAGAACATTGTTCCGCGTTTTGCTCGTTCCATTCATCATGATCGCTGTTGCGTCGCCAGCCGCCGCCGAAAAACGGCCTCAGTCCGGGCGGACGCAGGTGCCGGCAACGCTGACCGGCAAGGAACGGCTCGGCAGGAAATGGATGGACGAGCAGCGGATCGATAATTGCAACGTTCCGCCCGACAAGCGTGGCTCCAGGCCGCGGCCTCTAGCCTGCGCGCACGGGCCTGCCAGCTAGCAAGTCCTATCGCAATAGCTGTAGCAGAGCGCGACCGGCGGGCGACTGCAATTCCTTGGCGTCAAGTGTTCCATCCTTGTCCGGATTCGCCGCGTTGAAGCGCTGCTCCACGACCGCAAGATATTCATCAAGCGTCAGCGTTCCGTCGTGGTCAGGATCGGCAGCCGCCAGTTCCTTGGCGCTTAAGCGGCCGCGCAGTTCTCGCGCATCGAGCGTGCCGTCATGATCCCGGTCCAGTTTGGCAAACAGCGCCGATGCCGCCTTCTTCACCTCGGCCAGATCGAGGGTGCCATCGTTATCGGTGTCGAACATCTTGATCGGATCGGCGCGTTTCGGCGCGGCCAGAGCCGGCGCCGAAAACACTGCAGCGGCCAATATCAAGACAACAAGACCACGCAATTTCATCTCTCATCTCCCTTGGCAGAGCCTGCACGGCAAGGGCGGCAGAGAAGCTTGCATAGATAGCGGAGCGCACGCCGGCCGCCCACGGCGCGCTTTACGATCTAGTCCGAGGTTGCGGAAAATTCCGCGGCGGAGCCGACCTGCTGCTGCCGGTGGACGGCTGATGGCACGATGCCGAAATACTTCCGGAACACGCGGCTGAAATGCGAGGAGCTGGAAAAGCCCCAGGAGAATGCGACGTCCGTGATCGTCTTGCCGGGCTGCGCTTCCAGTTCCTCGCGGCAATGCTGCAGCCGCGCGCGCCAGATATAGTCGCTCACGGTCATGCCGCGCTCGCTGAACAGCATGTGCAGGTAGCGTTTGGTGCAACCTAGCGCGGTCGAGATCTGGTCGATGGAGAGATCCGGATCGCGCAGGTGTTCGCGGATGAAGAACTGCGCACGGATATAGGTCGCCTCCGCACCGCCATGATTGAACGTCGTCTCGGCTTCACGCAGCGGCAACAGCAACAGATCGATCAACGAATCGGCGACGCCCATCGCATTGTAGGGGGACAATCGACTCGCCTCGGAAAAAGCCGCATGCACGAAATCGTAGGCGATGCGGCCGGTGCCGCTGCGGGCCGAGAGCTTGCAGGCCGGCATCCGCGCCGAACGGAAACCGCGCTCCTGCAACAGCGCCTTCGGCACGATCACGACCTCATGCCGCGTCAGCGACGGGCTGATGATGGTGTGTGGGCTGGAAACGTCGTAGGCGAGGCAATCGCCGGGAACGAGCTCGAAATGGCGGCCATCCTGCTCGAAATAGGAGATGCCGTGGGTCTGGAACAGGATCTTGATATAGGGATGGTCGCTCAGTTTCGAGCGCGCGTTCACATGTGCGATACGGTGCTGACTCACCTCGATCTGGCAGAGTTTCAGCCGCGAGACTGTGGTGTAGTTGACCCGTGCCTCGAGCGACGAGGCGTCCATCGGATCGACATCAAACCGGCCGCATAGATCGGTCAGTGCGTCTGTCCAACATTGAACCTGCTTCTTCGGCGTCAATCCGGAGGTAGTGAGCGAACGGACGGTATCGGGCATATCCAGCCACCGATTCGAGATGAAAGCGTGACTGCTCGCCGCAAGAGGCTTTGGTCACCGTGAAGTACCGTTACCTCAATCTTAATGCGGTCTTTGACCCCTGAGCAGCGTTCCTCCTGACAACCTAGAGGGTTAATCCTCGACTTTACTTCAAGTGCCGTCAAGGAAAATCAGTCTCGTGCGCCCGCGGCCGGCGTCACGCCGCGCGCCACCGCACTGCACTGCAAGCAAAAAAGTTCTTCGAGTTTCACTTCTGAGCAAGCCGCCCTTCTCTCTTGGGCAAGTCGCGCGTCAACGAAGGGGATAGGAGGAGGAACCAAAAAAATGGGCCGTTTCGATGGAAAGCGGAAGGTCATCATTGGGAGGAAATCACTATGCGCAAGGTGCTAATCGCGACCTCTCTCGGCGCCGTGGCGGCGTTAGGCGGAGGTATTGCCAGTGCCAATGAAGAACTCAGCAAGATGGCGCAAAACCCGAAGGACTGGGTTATGCCGACGGGTGACTATGCCAACACGCGCTACTCGAAGCTGAATCAAATCAACGCCTCGAACGTCGGAAAGTTGCAGGTCGCCTGGACATTTTCGACCGGCGTGCTGCGTGGCCACGAGGGCGGGCCGCTGATCATCGGCAACATGATGTACGTGCACACGCCCTTCCCGAACAAGGTCTACGCGCTTGACCTGTCGCAGGACAACAAGATCGTCTGGAGGTACGAGCCGAAGCAGGATCCGAACGTGATCCCGGTCATGTGCTGCGATACGGTGAATCGCGGCCTGGCCTATGGCGACGGCAAGATCTTCCTGCACCAGGCCGACACCACGCTGGTGGCGCTCGACGCCAAGACCGGCAAGGTGGACTGGACCGCCAAGAACGGCGATCCCGGCAAGGGTCAGACGGGCACCTCCGCCCCAATGGTCGTGAAGGACAAGGTCCTGGTCGGCATCTCCGGCGGCGAGTTCGGCGTGCAGTGCCACCTCACCGCCTACGACACCAAGAGCGGCAAGCAAGTCTGGCGTGCCTTCTCCGAAGGACCTGACGACCAGATCATGGTCGATCCCGAGAAGACCACTGCTCTCGGCAAGCCGGTCGGCAAGGACTCGAGCCTCAAGACCTGGCAGGGCGACCAGTGGAAAGTCGGCGGCGGCTGCACCTGGGGCTGGCTAGCCTACGATCCGTCGCTCGACCTCGTCTACTACGGCTCGGGCAATCCATCGACCTGGAACCCGAAGCAGCGTCCGGGCGACAACAAATGGTCAATGACTATCTTCGCGCGCAACCCGGATAACGGCACGGCCAAATGGGTCTATCAGATGACCCCCCATGACGAATGGGACTATGACGGCGTCAACGAGATGATCCTGACCGACCAGCCCTTCAACGGCCAGGAGCGCAAGCTGTTGACGCATTTCGATCGTAACGGCATTGGTTATACGCTCGATCGCACCAACGGCGAATTGCTCGTCGCCGAGAAGTTCGACCCGAAGGTCAACTGGACCAGCGGCGTCGATATGAACAAGAGCTCGCCGACCTATGGCCGGCCGAAGGTCCTCGACCAATATTCGACCGACAAGCAGGGCGAGGATGTCAACGTCAAGGGCATCTGCCCGGCCGCGCTCGGCACCAAGGACGAGCAGCCGGCAGCCTACTCGCCGGAGACGCAACTGTTCTACGTGCCGACCAACCACGTCTGCATGGACTATGAGCCGTTCAAGGTAAGCTACACCGCGGGTCAGCCCTATGTCGGCGCGACGCTCTCGATGTATCCGCCTCCCGGCGAGTCCCACATGGGCAACTTCATCGCCTGGGACAACAAGACCGGAAAGATCGTCTGGTCGAACAAGGAGCAGTTCTCGGTCTGGTCAGGCGCGCTTGCGACCGCCGGCGGCGTGGTGTTCTACGGCACGCTCGAAGGCTATCTCAAGGCGGTCGACGCCAAGACCGGAAAGGAGCTCTACAAGTTCAAGACTCCCTCCGGCATCATCGGCAACGTCACGACCTATGATCAGGGTGGCAAGCAGTACGTGGCCGTGCTGTCCGGTGTTGGCGGCTGGGCGGGCATCGGCCTTGCTGCCGGCCTGACCGATCCGACCGCCGGTCTGGGCGCAGTCGGCGGCTACGCGGCGCTGAGCAACTATACCGCCCTCGGCGGAACGCTCACCGTGTTCTCCCTCCCGCAGTGAGCCGAACGTCGTTCCGGCGCGTGGACCATCCACGCGCCGGTTTTGCCTGTATCTGATCTTGAGGACATGCTCTTGCGTAAAAGCTGGTTTGTAGTTGCGGCGATGATCATCGCCGTATCTGGAGGATTCGCCTTTGCCGACGATGCGGTCGATCCGACCGCCGTGAAGGAAGAGAACGGCAAATATCTGGACAAGGAAGGTAACCCGACCTTCAAGGTCGCAGCCGACGGAGCGGTAGATTGGTACACCTACTCCGGATACCGGCGCTATCATTCGGAGTGCCATGTCTGCCATGGCCCGGACGGCATGGGTTCGACCTATGCACCGGCACTGGCGAGTTCGCTGAAGACCATGAGTTATGCCGATTTCCTCGGCGTCGTCGCCAGCGGCCGCAAGAACATCAGTACCGCACAGGAAAATGTCATGCCGGCGTTCGGTGACAATCCAAACGTCGCCTGCTACATGGACGACCTCTATGTCTACCTGCGCGCCCGCGCGAATGACGCGGTGGGGCGCGTACGCCCCGCAAAGCATGAAGAGAAGCCCGCCGCCTATAAGCAGGCGGAAGAGTCCTGCATGGGCAAGAACTGAAGCTGCGGAGCGCGGGCGACAACACGCTTTACGGAGAGATCAACATGAAGACACGCGCTGCCGTCGCATTCGAAGCCAAGAAGCCGCTTGAGATCGTCGAGCTCGACCTGGAAGGCCCGAAGGCCGGTGAAGTCCTGGTCGAGATCAAGGCGACCGGCATCTGTCATACCGATGCCTACACGCTTGACGGCTTCGACAGTGAGGGAATCTTCCCTTCCATCCTCGGCCATGAGGGCGCCGGCATCGTCCGCGAGGTCGGTGCGGGCGTGACCTCGGTGAAGCCGGGCGATCACGTGATCCCGCTCTACACGCCCGAATGCCGGCAGTGCAAAAGCTGCCTGAGCCAGAAGACCAATCTCTGCACCGCGATCCGCGCCACCCAGGGCAAGGGCGTGATGCCGGACGGTACGTCGCGCTTCAGCTACAAGGGCAAGACCATCTACCACTATATGGGCTGCTCGACCTTCTCGAACTACACGGTGCTGCCGGAGATCGCGGTGGCGAAGATCCGCGAGGACGCCCCGTTCGACAAGAGCTGCTATGTCGGCTGCGGCGTGACCACCGGCGTCGGCGCCGTGGTCAACACCGCCAAGGTCACGCCAGGCTCCAACGTCGTGGTGTTCGGCCTCGGCGGCATCGGGCTCAATGTGATCCAGGGCGCCAAGATGGTCGGCGCGGACAAGATCATCGGCGTCGACATCAACGACTCCAAGGAAGATTGGGGCCGCCGCTTCGGCATGACGCATTTCGTCAATCCGACGAAAGTCGGCGGCGATATCGTCCAGCACCTGGTCGGACTCACCGAAGGCGGCGCCGACTACACCTTCGACTGCACCGGCAACACCAATGTGATGCGCCAGGCGCTGGAAGCCTGCCACCGCGGCTGGGGCGTCTCCGTGATCATCGGCGTTGCGGAATCCGGCAAGGAGATCGCCACCCGGCCGTTCCAGCTCGTGACGGGACGGGTCTGGAAGGGCACGGCCTTCGGCGGCGCGCGCGGCCGCACCGACACGCCGAAAGTCGTCGACTGGTACATGAACGGAAAGATCCAGATCGATCCAATGATCACCCACGTGCTCAAGCTCGAGGAAATCAACAAGGGATTCGACTTGATGCACGAGGGCAAGTCGATCCGTTCGGTCGTCGTCTACTAGGGCGTGATCCGAATCCGGAGGGCCGCGTCGGCGGAAGCGGACCCGGCTCCCCGGAAGGGTCATGCTCCAGCAAAAGGTGGAACGGGATCACGATGTCCCGTTCCAGAATCAACGTGTCAAACACTAGGAGGATTGACCCATGACTGTTCATCTCCACCCGTCGATTGACAACGGCGTCCAGAAGGGCTCCGGCAGCTTTGCCGGCGGCACGCTGGTCTGCGAGTGCACGGACCGACCGGTGAAAGTGGCGATCAAGGGCGACGTCGCCCATAATCACGCCTGTGGCTGCACCAAATGCTGGAAGCCGGAAGGAGCGATGTTCTCGGTCGTTGCGGTGGTGCCGAGACAGAACCTGACGGTCCTGGAAAATGGCGACAAGCTGCAGGTCGTCGACCCCGCGGCCGTGATCCAGCGCTATGCCTGCAAGGACTGCGGCACGCATATGTACGGGCGGATCGAAAACAAGGCGCATCCGTTCTATGGCCTCGATTTCATCCATCCCGAGCTGTTCGAGGAAAGCGGCTCGGCGGCGCCGGGATTTGCTGCGTTCGTCTCGTCGGTGATCGAGTCCGGCGCCAAGCCGGAGGACATGCCGGCGATCCGCGGCCGGCTAAAGGAATTGGGACTCGAGCCCTATGACTGCCTGTCGCCGGCATTGATGGATGCGATCGCGACCCACGTGGCGAAATCCAAGGCCGCTTAACAAGGCTGCCTGATTTGCCCCGCGCTCCCGCTGGCGGTGCTCGACCGCCAGCGGTGCCATTCGCGCCCGCACCGCAGCATTTAGCCGCACGCGCCTATCCTTCATATTGCTTCCGTGAATAGGTCAATTCCGCCCTTTTCCCGATCCGCGCCTGCCCGGCGGCGGTGCATTTTCGCCGGCCGCGTTTGCAAAAATATCCTGACGATCTCATATCATCGACGGTCGGCCCCGCTTTTGACAAACGGCAAATGCAGAACACCGGGCTGTGAAGTCACTGTCGCATCGGTTTCTGGTAGCATTTGTTTTTCCCGATGCGCGCGGGCGGCGCATTTCATTTGAACATAGCAAAGGAGCAGCCGGACACGGACTACCGATCGTGCAACGGGCTCCCCTTAAGCATCTCCAAAGGACCGGCCCGCCGTACGAGACCCAGGAGTGGTCGCGAGCGTAGGGAGAAATATGTTCTCGTTCGTGGCCTGGAAACATCAACAGCTTAAGAAGAGCGAGGGACGATCATGGTCAAGTTGAAGATTAATGGTCAGGAACAGAATTGGGATGGCGATCCCGATCTTCCGCTACTCTGGTTCATCCGTGACGAAATAGGGCTCACCGGCACCAAATTCGGTTGTGGTCAGGCGCTGTGCGGCTCCTGCACCGTGATCATCGATAAGCAGGCGGTGCGCGCCTGCATCACCTCGGTTTCGGATGCGGCCGGACGCGAGGTCACCACCATCGAGGGCCTGCATCCGACCGGTGATCACCCGGTGCAGAAGGCTTGGCGCCAGGTCAACGTGCCGCAATGCGGCTATTGCCAGGCCGGCCAGATCATGCAGGCCGCCGCGCTGTTGACGGACAATCCAAAACCGTCGCACGACCAGATCCGCGAGGCCATGTCCGGCAACATCTGCCGCTGCGGCTGCTACCAGCGGATCGAGAACGCGGTTCATCTCGCATCGACGGGGGTGTGACATGAATATCCTCACCAATCCCAGCAGGCTTCGTGGTTTCGAGAAGCACATCAAGATCGAGAACGTTTCGCGGCGCAGTATCCTGAAGACCTTGGGGCTGGCCGGCGGGTTCGTGCTCGCTGCGCCCGTGATGATACGTCCGAGCTTTGCCTACGAGACCGGCGCGGGGAAGATGCCGCACGGCGTCGTGGTCGACCCGCGCGTCTTCGTGTCGATCGCGCCGGACGGCATTGTCACGATCATCGCGCACCGCTCCGAGATGGGAACCGGTGTGCGCACCAGCCTGCCGCTGATCGTGGCCGAAGAGCTGGAAGCCGACTGGTCGCGCGTCCGCGTCCAGCAGGCGCATGGCGATGAGGTCAAGTTCGGCAACCAGGACACCGACGGCTCGCGCAGCACGCGGCACTATCTGATCCCGATGCGCCAGATCGGCGCCTCGGCGCGCACTATGCTCGAGCAGGCCGCCGCAAAACGCTGGGGCGTGCCGGCAGGCGAGGTGAAGGCCGTTAATCACGAAGTGGTCCATAGCGCGAGCGGGCGCAAGCTCGGCTTCGGCGAACTGGCGGCCGATGCCGCAAAGGAGTCGGTACCGAGCGTTGAAGGCTTGAAGCTGAAGAACCCGAAGGACTTCCGCTATCTCGGCAAGGGCGAGATTGGCATCGTCGACCTCCACGACATCACGACCGGTGCCGCTCATTATGGCGGCGACGTACGGCTGCCCGGCATGAAATATGCGGTCATCGCGCGTCCCCCGGTGACCGGCGGCAAGCTCGTCTCCTTCGATCCCGCCGACACGCTGAAGGTCTCCGGCGTCGAGAAGGTGATGGAAGTGAAGGGATGGCCGTGGCCGTCGAAATTCCAGCCGCTCGGCGGCGTGGCCGTGATCGCACGCAACACCGGCGCGGCGATCAAGGGCTGCAACGCGCTGAAGGTGACCTGGGACGACGGCGCCAATGCCAAATACGACTCGGTCGCCTATCGCGCCGAGCTCGAGGCGGCCGCGCGCAAGCCAGGCCTCATCGTGCGCAAGGAGGGCGATGTCGAGGCGGCGTTGAAGAGCGCCGACAGGGTCATCGTCGGCGAGTACTACCTGCCGCATTTCGCCCATGCCAGCATGGAGCCGCCGGTCGCGGTCGCCAACGTCAAGGGTGACAAGGCGGAGGTCTGGGCTCCCGTGCAGAGCCCGGGCGGAACGCGCGAGGACGTCGCCAAGACGCTCGGCATCCCCGAGGAGAACGTGACCGTCAACGTCACGCTGCTCGGCGGCGGTTTCGGGCGGAAGTCGAAATGCGACTTCGCGCTTGAGGCCGCGCTGCTCTCGAAAGAGCTTGGGGTGCCCGTGAAGGTGCAGTGGACGCGCGAAGACGACGTGCGCCACGACTTCCTGCACACGGTGTCCGTCGAGCGGATCGAGGCGGGCCTCGACAAGAGTGGCAAGGTGATCGCCTGGCGCCATCGCAGCGTGGCCCCGTCGATCGCTTCCACGTTCGCCGCCGGGACCGTCCACCAGGCGCCGTTCGAGCTCGGCATGGGATTGATCGACAATCCGTTCGAGATCGCCAACCTGCAGTGCGAGAATCCGGAAGCGGCCGCGCATACCCGCATCGGCTGGTTCCGGTCGGTGTCGAACATCCCGCGCGCCTTCGCGGTGCAGTCCATGGTCGCCGAAATCGCCCAAGCCACCAACCGCGATCCGAAGGATATGCTGCTGGAGCTGATCGGTTCGCCGCGGATCGTCAATCTTTCCTCGGTGAAGGATCCCTGGAACTATGGCGAGCCCTATGACAGCTACCCGATCGACACCGCGCGGCTGCGCAAGGTGGTCGAACTGGTTGCCGACAAGGGCGGCTGGGGACGCTCGGTGCCCAAGGGCCATGGCCTCGGCATCGCGGTGCACAGGAGCTTCGTCAGCTACATCGCGACCATCGTCGAGGTGGCTGTCGACGACAAGGGCAAGCTGACGGTGCCGCGGGTCGACACCGCGATCGACTGCGGCACCTACGTCAACCCCGAGCGCATCCAGTCGCAGATCGAGGGCGCGGCGATCATGGGCCTGAGCCTCGCCAAACATGGCGAGGTCACCTTCAAGGACGGCAAGGTGCAGCAGGGCAATTTCGACGATTACCCGGTGATCCGGATCGACGAATCCCCTGCCGTGACCAATGTCTACATCGTGCCGCCCGCCAGCCCCGATACGCCGCCGAGCGGCGTCGGTGAACCCGGCGTGCCGCCATTCGCGCCGGCGTTGATCAACGCGATCTTCGCCGCGACCGGCAAGCGCATCCGCGCGATGCCGATCGGCAAGCAACTGGAGGCGTAAGGCCGAACGCAAGCAGTTCATCGATCAACTGATCCCTAAAGAAGAGCGGCGGACCTTTCGGTCCGCCGCTTTTTTTACTGGCTGTCCTGCCCGTCGCTATTTCTTGACCGCGAACACCCAGACGACGCCGCCCTGGGGAACGTTGTTCTCCACGCCGACATTCTGGGTGGCCAAGGCATCCTGGATGCGCTGCGCGTCGACGCCCCAGCCGGACTGGATCGCAATATACTGCGTGCCGTCGACCTCATAGGACATCGGCATGCCCATGATGCCGGAATTGGTCTTCTGCTCCCACAGCAGTTCGCCGCTCTTGGCATCGAAGGCGCGGAAGTTACGATCGTTGGTGCCGCCGGCAAAGACCAGATCGCCCGCGGTCGCCAGCACCGAACCGAACAGTTGCGATTTCGGGAAGGTGTGCGACCAGGCCTTCTTGCCGGTGGCCGGATCCCAGGCCTGCAACTCGCCCATGTGAGTGGCGCCCGGGCGCACCGTCAGACCGATGTCCTCCGGCTTGGTGCCGAGCCAGAGCTGGCCGGGAACCAGCGGTGTTTTCTCGCCGGAGAAGCCGCCGCAGAAATTCTCGTTGGCGGGAACGTAGACGAGCTTGGTCTTCTGGCTATAGGCCGCCGACGGCCAATCCTTGCCGCCCCACAGTGACGGACAGAATTCGACCCGCTTGCCGAGCACCGGCTTGTGCTCGGGATCGACGATCGGCCTGCCGGTCTCCTTCTCGATGCCTTTCCAGACATTGGTGTACACGAACGGCCAGCCGCTGACGTAATTGATCTGTTCGGGCTTCGCTTCCAGGATCCAGAAGATCGCATCGCGTCCGGGATGAATGAGCGCCTTGAACGGACGGCCTTCCCGTTCCAGGTTGACCAGGATCGGCGCCTCGACCTCGTCCCAGTCCCAGGAATCGTTCTGGTGATACTGGAAGTGGGTCTTGATCTTGCCGGTGTCCGGGTCGAGCGCCAGCACGGAGCTGGTGTAGAGATTGTCGCCGGCATGCGCCGAGCCGGGCCATGGCGCAGCGTTGCCGACGCCCCAATAGACCGTCTTGGTGTCCTTGTCGTAATTGCCGGTCATCCAGGCCGATCCGCCGCCGGTCTTCCAGTCGTCGCCGCTCCACGTCTCGCTGCCGGGCTCGCCGGGTGCGGGAATGGTGAAGGTGCGCCACAATTCCTTGCCGTTGTTGGCGTCGTACGCGACGACGTAGCCGCGCACGCCGAACTCGCCGCCGGAGCCACCGACGATAACCTTGCCGTCGACGACCAGCGGCATCAGGGTCATGTACTGGCCCTTCTTGTAGTCCTGCACCTTCGTATCCCAGACCACCTTGCCGCTCTTGGCATCGAGCGCGACCACATGGTCATCCGTCGTGGCGAGATAGAGCTTGTCCTGCCACAGGCCGACGCCGCGGCTGGTCGGATGCAACTGGAACAGGTCTTCCGGAAGCTGCCGCTTGTAGCGCCAATATTCGTCGCCGGTCTTGGCGTTGAGCGCGATCACCTGCCCCATCGGGGTTGCAACGAACATCACGCCGTTGTTGACGATCGGCGGCGCCTCGTGGCCTTCGATCACGCCGGTGGAGAAGGTCCATACCGGGGTCAGGCTCTTGACGTTCGAGGCGTTGATCTGCTCGAGCGGGCTATAGCCCTGCCCGTCATAGGTCCGCCGATACAGCATCCAGTTGCCCGGCTCGGGATTTTCGAGACGCGCCGAGGTCACCGGGCTGTAATTCTCGATCGGGCCGGCCACTGCGGCGGTTGAGACAAGGCACGCGAACGCCGTTGCACTCGTGAGAAGCCATTGTTTCCTGCTCATTAGATGCTACCTCCCTGCTCTGTTTTTCATTTACGATCTTCACAACTTTTGGTTGTATAAACCCAATTCGATCGCGTTGCCTGATCCTTCCTCAAACACCTACCTTTCCTACGAACGCCGCAGACACGGCGAGCGAACCGTCAGTGAGAGCCAACGGAAGCGCCGCCAGACGACGGGTTGCCGGCCCGAACACGACGTCCGCGCTGTGCCGCGGGTCATATTCGGAATTGTGGCAAAAACACTTGAGGACCTTCTCGTCGCTTTCGGCCGCCTTCACCCAGCCGGTGATCGGACATCCGGCATGCGCGCAGATCACTGAATAGGCGACGATGCCGTCGGCCGAACGCGCGCGCGTGTCATCATCGAGTTCATCGGGATTTAGCCTGATGACAAGCACTTCATTCAAACGCGAACCTTTGCGGACCACCGAGGTGGCGGGATCCTTCGGCCAGGCGCGTACCGGCGGGCCGCCTGGCTTGAGATCGTCGGACTTGATGACTTGGCCGGCGCGGTCTCCTTCGGAGAGAACGAGGAGATCGCCTTTCTTCGGCCGCTCGTTGCTGCCGGGCTGATCCTCTTGCGCCGCAGCAGGCCCGGTGGCCGCAACGCAGGCGCCGGTGGCAAGAACCTTCAGAAGCGAACGACGTGTCTGGTCTGGATGGTGCATCTCGAGTTCCATCTTGGGTTGAGGTGTAACACCGAGCTTGAATTCAGACCCGGTGCAAATGAGCGCCGGAACTCTGCCGAAAAGAAGGCAATCAACGACTCCGTCGAAGCGAGTCATTCTTTCTCTCGCTGCTCGTTGTTGGCAGCAGCCGCGATGCTCAAGCTCTCATCACGCACGAGCAGCAATGCGTCAATGATGAATTGCGCGTCAGCTTGGACGTTCCTGAATTTGTGCGGCGCGCCAAGCAAAGTGTGCAATGCGCGTGCAGATGACAGCGCCAATTGTAATAGCCCGCTAACACATCCTCGCTCGTGCCCGGCGCGAGGGGAAATTCCGATTCAGTTGTCAATCAGCCGTAGGGTGGGCAAAGCGCAGCGTGCCCACCATCAAGCACTCCGCTCGTAATGGTGGGCACGCTTCCCTTTGCCCACCCTACGACGCCGTCGCAGGATCGTAGGATGGGTAGAGCGGGAGCGAAACCCATCATTCAGGCCGCTTGCTTCATCGCGATGGGTTTCGCTTCGCTCTACCCATCCTACGTTTGATTCAAACAGCGTGAGGGATGTGAGTCCGCATTCTCGCGGCGCATTGCGTCCGAGCTTTGCATCACTTTCC
>NZ_PSRR01000125.1 GCF_004296405.1 Bradyrhizobium sp. Leo170 | reverse complement strand
GCCTCCACTATTGCTGGGCCGTCGATTTTGTTGCCCGGTCGAAGCTGATCCGCATCGAATACTTCAACCTCTCGCCACTCGCCGAAAAATGCCTTTCGACTTCCTTTTGGTCTGCAGGGCGCCAAAGTCTTCTGCCCGCGCGCGACCTGTCCGACGCTCGGGACAGCGCCTACGGCAGCGACCCGCGCATTGACGAACACCGCTTCCTGATCCGGCGACGAGTATGTGTATAGCTCTTCGTGGCGACGATGGAATCGCTCCTCTATCCGATCGACGATGTTCTCCGACGTCCAATCAAGATCGTTTAGGGGGACATCAATCTGGAATATCTGCTCGCCATAGCGCATCTCGGCGGAGCGTTCGATTGCCACATCACCCCCAAACCATGACTTCAGACGGCTCGTGGCTTCTCTTTCCAGGTAGGCGAAGATGGCCCTGACCTCCTCGGGCGTAATCCGTTGGCCAGCGCTGTAATGAGTCCTGCTCACCTCGTACCTCAGATCGCTGGTCAACATGCCCCAGGCAGACAGTACCGAAGCCGCCGTCGGCACGATGATACGCTTGATCTCAAGTTCGCGCGCAACTTCTGCCGCATGCAGGCCCGCAGCGCCGCCAAAGCTCAGCAGCGCGAAACGCCGTGGATCGACGCCGCGTCGCAGAGTCATCAGACGGATACCGTCCGCCATACGCAGATTGACCATTCGATAGATTCCAGCCGCTGCATCGTCCCGAGATAGCTCGAGAGCTTTCGCGAGACGGTCGACTGCCGCTTCGGCGGCTGCGCGATCGAGCGGCCGCTTTCCACCCATGAACGCAGATGCGTCGAGATAGCCGAGAATGACATTGGCATCAGTAACAGTCGGTTCGACGCCGCCGTTGCCGTAGCAAGCCGGCCCTGGCACGGACCCTGCGCTCTCTGGCCCGACGCGGACCGTACCACCCACGTCCAGGGTGGCAATCGAGCCTCCACCGGCGGCGATGCTCGCAATGTCGAGGCTCCGTAGCGCAATGCGTTGGTCGGCAAGCCCTCCCTCAGCCGACAGCGACGCGCGCCCGTCCGTAATCAGCGAGATGTCCGTACTGGTTCCCCCCATGTCGAATGGCACGAGATCGGGAATTCCGAGCAGTTCCGCACAGCGTCGGCATCCCGAGATGCCGCCCGCCGGGCCGGACAGAACAGTACCGGCGGCCAGCCGCGCGGCTTCCTCGAGCGGAGCCATCCCGCCGTGCGAAAGAATGATAAAAAGGCTACTGGATAGGCCCGCGTCTTTTAGCCGGGCTTCCAGATTGGTGAGATAGCGTCGTACCGCCGGCCCGACGTAAGCGTTCACGATCGTTGTCGAGACGCGCTCGTACTCCTTGATCTGCGGCAACACATCGCTCGAGCGAGAGACGTTGACTTCCGGCAGTTCGCGCTTCAGTCGTTCGACGGTCGAAATTTCGTGCGCAGGATTGCGGTAGGCATGCAAGAAGCATACAGCCACCGAGCTTACTCCGGCGGTGCGGATTGCCGAGATCGCCTCGCCGAGCGAGTCTTGATCGAGTGGGATCGACACTTCGCCGTCCGGTCTAACGCGTTCACGCACACCGAAGCGCAGTTCACGCGGTACCAGGGGCGAAGGGGGTGCGATGCGGAGATTATAGCGATCTCCCTTAAGGCCCTCTCGCATCTCGATAACGTCTCGATGGCCTTCCGTAGTGAGAAGCGCCACCTTTGCCCCCTTCCGTTCGAGCAATGCGTTCGTCGCGACCGTTGTCCCGTGCACCAGGCGGTTCGTTTTGGCGAGCATCTCCGCTCGCGGCATCTTTAGCCGACTTGCGAGTTCCTCAAGTCCATTCATGACACCGATAGACTGGTCTGCAGGCGTTGACGGCGATTTCGCGAACACGGTGTTGCCGTCGCGATCAATTGCAACGAGGTCAGTGTACGTACCACCAACATCGATTCCGATCGTAAACATCTTCAGGATACCCGCTAAATCGTTGTAATTTTTGTCGTAACGCCCTGCGCCAAGTCGGCTTCGCGCGCTTCAGCCGACCGTTGCCCAGGTGGGCCCCATCCTCCGCCACCGGAGGAGCGAACCTCGAAGCAGTCGCCGGGAAGGACTTCGATGCCGACCTCCTTGGTCCGCAGCACGCGCGGCGCGCGGCCTTTCGACACGAGGGTGTACTGATGCGGAAGCCCGTCGCTGCCGCCGAGCATCCCGCATGCTCCATGCTTCGTACCCTCGCCTGCCGTGTTCGCTCGCGCAGGTTTGGCCGTTTCCACGACGAGATCCAACGATACGCCGAGGCCACCACGAAACTTGCCGTCTCCGCCGGAGTCCGGGCGAAATTCGTGATGTCGGAAATGGAGCGGAAACCGGGCTTCGTCGACCTCGATGCTGCCGAATTTGATGCCCCCGACCGTATGCCACTCGCCGATCGATGACCAACCATCGCCCGCCGACGACGCGCCTCCGCCGGGTCTCGCCTGAAACAGATGCCAGATGAAATTGCGTCCTGTGCGCGGATTCTCACCTTGGATGGCGATGCGGAACCTGCGGCTCCACCCGGCCATCGCGCGATCGGGACACGATTGGGAAAGCGCTTTGACGATGGCTTCCACGATTTCATTCGACGGATGGCTGGTGCACATCGTAACCGGACGACCAGGATCAGCCCATACGATCGTACCTTGTTTTGCAACGACCTTCAGCGGCCGAAGGGCGCCGGCATTCTTGGGAATATCTGCGTCGATCAGATAGGCAAACGCCATAACGACCGCAGCCTGCATATTGGCGTGCGACGAATTGACGAAACTCGTCGACTGCGGATCCGACCCCGAAAGATCGACCTCGATATCGGACCCCTTCTTAGTCACCTTCGCGGCGATTTTAATGTCGCTTCGGCCATGACCGTCATCGTCAAGATACGCTTCTCCGTAGAACGTACCGTCCTGCCACGTCGACAGGACTGCCCGCGTCTGTTGTTCAGCCGCGTCGAGAATTGTTTCGACGGCCGCTTCGACGACCTCTCCACCAAACTCGTCGAACAGTCGTCTCACCCGGCGTTCGCCAAGGTGCGCCGCCCCAACCATGGCCGCGAGATCGCCGCGGAAATCGCGCGGATTGCGCACGTTAAGTGCCAGCATGTCGAGCAAATCGTCGCGAAGTTTGCCGCCTTCATAGAGACGGATCGGCGGTACGCGCAATCCTTCCTGCCAAATGTCGGTCGCGCCCGGATTGTAGGCACCGTGGGTAGCTCCGCCGATATCGCTTTGGTGTGCGCGCACGATGGTCCAGTACAGCCTTCTCTCTCCATCGAAGACTGGCACGAACGCGGTAAGATCCGGCAAATGGCTGCCACCATGATAGGGATCGTTGAGCAGCAGAACGTCCCCGGGCTTGATGTCCTTGAAGCGCTCCTCGATCGCAAGCGTTGCCCAGGACAGCGCGCCGACATGGACCGGAATATGATCCGCCTGCGCAATCAACCGTCCATTTACGTCGCAGATCCCCAGCGAGAAGTCGCGGCTGGAATTCAGGATTTGGGAGTAAGATGTACGCAGCATCGCCTCGCCCATTTCGTTCACGATCGAACTCAGACGATGCTGGACAACGGAACGGGTGATAGGATCAATCTTCGAGGTCATCGCGGGCCTGCTAGTAGGAAAGAGGGTCTCTATCCGGCGTCAACTGAACGCCGGTCGGAGCATTTCACGGTACAAAGGGCTTGATCAGCCGAACGCGGCGACCTCCCCCAGTGACTCCGCAGCCGCCTTCACGATCGTATCGACGTCAGCATCTGTCATCGGCAACGACAGCGCCATCAGGCCGTAGCTTGCGACGAATATCCCGCGATTGAGCAGCCCGGCGTTGAACACGGCCTGGCGCTTCGCTTCCGTCTCGTTCAAGTAAGCCGATCGATAGTCGCGGACGTTGCGATTAGTGAAGTGGATCTTAAGAAGCGAGCCCAATCCAACTGCGGTGCCGGCGACGCCCGTCTTCCGGAAAGCCGCGTTGATACCCTCGCGAACCGTCGTGCCGATCTTATCGAGTCGTGAATACGCTGCTGCATCGAGCAGCTTCATAGCGGCAAGACCGGCGCGCATAGTTACGGGATTAGCCGAAAAGGTGCCGCCGTGCGGGAGCGCCGGCTTGCCGGAAGATGGATCGAAGACCGACATGAACTCTTTACCGCCGGCGATTGCGCCGACCGGGAACCCGCCGCCGATGATCTTGCCGAGAGTAGTCAGGTCCGGCTCGATACTCCAAAGCCCTTGTGCACCCTCATAGCCGAGACGGAATGAGATGACCTCGTCGAATATGAGCAGCGCACCGACTTCCCGCGTTACCTGGCGGAGCGCTTCCACGTAGGCCTTATCCGCCGGAACCAAACCTGCGCGGTTCGGCATCGGATCGACGAGCACACAAGCGAGCTCGGGGCCATGTTCACGGATCAGGCTCACAGCAGCTTCGACATCGTTGAACGGAATTGTCACGACGTCCGTGAGCACGTTCTCGGGCGTGCCCTTGGCATAGGCTACTGATACGGGCGCGTTGCCACCCCAGGCCGCGGGCGTCGGGTCGAGGCTGACTTCAGCATAGTCATAAGAGCCATGATAAGCGCCCTCGCACTTCGCGATCTTCGGCCGGCCCGTATAGGCGCGCGCGGCCTTTAGCGCCATCATCACCGCCTCGGTGCCAGAGTTGCAGAAGCGGACGTGATCGACCGATGGCAGCCTTGCTGCCAGCAATTCGGCGAGATCGACTTCGGACTCAGTCGGCATGCCGAAGGCCGAGCCTAGCGCGAGCTGTTTGGTCGCTGCCTCGATAAGAGCGGGATGAGCGTGACCATGGATCAGAGACGTGAAGTTGTTGATACAGTCGATATATTCGTTGCCATCGATATCCCAGACGCGGCAACCAGCGCCCGAAGCAGCGTAGATCGGAAACGGCTTCATATAGACAGTGGTACGCGTATTGCCACCCGGCAGGCTTTTCAGCGCTCGCTGATAGAGATCTCGCGATTGGGAATGATTGGCGGGATACATGTTGCCTCCTTGATTCTGGCTTCAACGGCCCAGATAAGCTTCGCGCACACGCGCATTTTGCTTGAGTTCTTCTGCTGGCCCTTCGAGCACAATGCGCCCTGTCTCCAGCACATAGGCGCGATCGGCGACCGAGAGCGCGAGCACTGTGTTCTGCTCCACAACCAGGATGGTCAGACCGGTCTCGCCGATGCGGCTGACTTGTTCGTAAACCTCTTCGGCGAGCCGCGGCGCCAAGCCGAGCGATGGTTCAACGTCGACTATTTACAGCCATTCCTCGGGATAGCGCCTTCGAGAGTGCGGCTGCAGTTTCCCGCAGAGCTCCAAGCCGGTCTTCCATCTGCTTGTTCATAATTCGCTCGAGCGGCCCAGTCATGCCTACTGATTGAAGAACTGTGCCATCCGAAAGCGTGACGGGGACAGCAAGCGCCGCAAGTCCTTCGTCGATTTCCCCAATACAGGTGGCGTAGCCCATTCTTCTGACTTTCGCGAACTCCTGATCAATCCACTTTCGGCTGGTGTGTGAATTGACGGTTGGCTTAGGAAGCTCATTTGAGAGAGCTTCAGCGATCAGTTCTTTGCTCTGAAATGCCATGATGGCCTTGCCAGTCGCTGCGGCATTCACGGGCATCTCGATTCCCGGCTGAACATATCCGCGCCACCTCACATCGGGCGAATATGAAACAGCTACCAGTACGCGCGACCCAACGAGGCGTGCGAGATAGCAAGTCTCGGTGGACGCCTCCGTCAAAGCATGAATATGGGGACCGGCGAGCGACGCGTATGTCCATGCTGTCGTGTAACGATCTCGTGGTCGCGCACGGCGATATCATAGCGCTGCAGGGCGTGACACTTTCAAGACCGAAGTCGCTCGTCAGCGCCCCCAATCCCTCCCCTTAGAGCTCTGATCGTCGCTCACAGCTGCCCATCAAAGCCGTTTGGTTGCACTCGGACAGCATGCCCACACTATCGCTGGTGAGTTTTTCTTTGGTCTCCCGGTGCACACGCAGCCCCTTAACTCTCTGAAAATCTTGAACTCTCGCTCCAATCCATCATAGGCGTCGTGGTGAGGTTATCTAACCGGTTTTGAGCAGTGAGTTGCTACCAATTTGCTACCGAGCCGGCTTGCGCACAATGCAAGGAACTTTGGTAGCAAATAAGAAAAAGCCGCCGGAGGCGGCTTGGTCTTCCGAGCGGTTGGGTAACTATGTCGTTGCGTTGCTCGCGCTCATCGCCCGCCGCACTCTGCGGCTTTTCAGGCTTCACTCGTCCAGAAGGTCCAGGAACTCTTCCGCCTTGCCAAGCGGCCCGACGCAGCGCTCGCTGGTGTGGACGACCCTATCGCCGTCGCGTTGGAACGATCGCGCTCTCGACTTTCGTAGCCGTCCCGGCAGGAATGTCGCGGCGACTGCCTCCTGACCGACATCCAATCTTACGATGCCGCGTCGCCTGCAGTCGATCCTGAGCCTTGCGGCAGCAAAGAAATCGCGGACTGCCGGCGGCAATTTGCCGAACCGTCGCTGCGTCTCCTCCTCCAAGTCATCCAGTTCGTCCTCACTTCGACACCTGGCTGCACGAGCGTAGATTTCCAGCCTGACCGGCTCCGATTGCACGAAGCTTGGCGGCAACATATCCGCGATCGGAAGATTGAGGTCGGGCACCCACAGGTCGGCGGCACTGTCGTGGGCTTTCTCCGAGGCCAGTTTCAGAAGGTGGCTGTAGAGCACGGGACCGAAAACCTGCACATGGCCCGACTGCCGCTCGGAAAGCAGATCCCCTGCCCCTCTGAGGTCTAGATCTCGAGCACTGATCGCAAAGCCCGCACCTGGCCTATTGAACTCCTCCAGAACAGCCAACCGTTTCTCGGATCGCTCCGAGTTTGAATCCGTCAACAGATACGCAAACGCGCGAATGCCACCGCGTCCCACCCTACCCCTGAGTTGATGGAGTTGCGCGAGACCGAACCGCTCGGGCCAGCAGACCACGATCGTGTTCGCACGTGGGATATCGAGACCGCTTTCCACGATATTGGTCGCCAGCAGAACGTCCGCGCGGCCTTCGACGAGCCTTTCTGGGTGAAGCGACCTTCGAAAAGTCCGGTGTGGGGATGAAAGCTGCCTTGCGGGACAGCACCTTCATGCGTTTGGTGGCCTGCTTCCATTCGCGCCTGCCAAGGTATTCGCGCTCCCTGTCCGTGCGACTGGCCGCCTCCTCGATCGTGCTCAACCAACTCTCGGCGTGCGCCGGAACCGTCGCATCGGCGATCCACTTGGCCCGGCCACAATAGTCAATCAGTGTCGCGCGCTTTCCGCGTTTGCTTCCGAACGCTAGGCGCTCCGACATCGGATCAATGACGAGCTCCTTCGCTTCGAAAACAACCTCGTGCTCTGTCGGGTTGAAGGACGAAATCCGCCGTATCACCTGGCCCGCATGTTCCACGCGGAATGGACCGAGTGCGCCGGCGGGAAATATCTCGAAAGTCTTCCCGTGGAACAGCGCGCTGCCAGGATACTCCGCCTCATCATCGAGGTCGTATCCGAGAACCTCCAGCCGCGACCGGAGGTCCTGCTCGGAGAATGTAGCGCCCACCTTCAGATGGAGACTTGAACGAGACCAAGTCGCCGGCGGCGGCAGGCGCTCCATCACCGCCTCCGCCGTGGACACCAGCAGGATCGGCTCCTCGGGCCTGGCGAGGCGCCGCAAGACCGAGCTCCGTCTGCCGGCGATTTCGTGTGACGGCTCCAACTGATCGAACGGCAGGGTGTTCAGCCGCGGAAAAACCAGCACCTCGCACGAGTGGTCGAGATCATGAATGACGCCGCCTAGCCGCTCGGCTCTGTTCTCGTTCTCGGCAAGAAAGACAATGCCATGGCTGCCAGACTTTCTCCATTGCGCGAGCAGATGGAGAGCCATCATGCCGAGCGGGGACGCAGAAGAGATCGCAGTCCGCGTAGGGGTCTTTCGTTTCTTTGCGCGACTCTCCGCAGGCGCCTTGCGGAGTTTCCCTCCAATCGATTCGCCCCTACGAACTAAAACCGGCATGACGATTCTTTGAGGATTCGTTCAGGAGGCCAGCAAGCCTGAGACCTTCGAGAATGCCTTCGAGCCGCTGTTCCCGAATCATCGCGGCAAGCATTGAAACGGCGTCCGTTTGATGAACGGTGAAGTCAATGTCAGGCGATCTCTGAGACAAGATATCGATGAGCGTCGGCACATTAGCCTCATGATGGCGCAAAACCGAGACTGCTTCCTCCGCGAGATAGTCAGCGATATCTCCGTTGGGTGGCGGATCAAACTCGAACTCGGCCTCCGCGCGCTCCTCGATCGATCGTCGTATCCGCTCACTTTGCTGCTTTGTCGCCATCGAGAGCAGGAACACCGCATCCGCGAGCTTTTCCCGCGGCATGCTTCTCAACTCGGCAATCCGGGCCTGGATTTCCCCGCCGGAACTCTTGTTGCGCTCGTACCCTTGCTGTACCTGCCGTGCATCACGTGCGCGAGATCTGCTCTTCTGCCTTCGAAACATCATCATGCTCTCCGACAGGCGATATATCGCGGCGAACTGGTTAGATGAAAGCGCAAAATTGCGAACTGCTGGGCGACAAGCCACGCCACTTTCTCGGGTCAGCGGTTCACTCCGCGCTAATGTAGATGTCAAAACACGTCTATTTCGCGATCCGCCTTGGTTTGCGCATCGTAGACCTTGACTTGCAGCATCGGAAAGCGCCGCTTCAAATCCTTAGCCCCGCCCTCAACGCCGTCCCTCGTTGCGAATTCAGTCTTCACACGACCATCCACGAGGATGGCATAACCGGTTGTAGGGAGATCTCGGGTTGATTTCCGCATATTCGACCCACGCCATGAAAATGGAGCTTCGCCTGCCTTAGGCTCTTAGCGCATAGGATGAGTCTCGCGGCCTAGACAAGACCAAACAACCGTGACTTCTGTTGGCAGCCATTCTGAGACATATGCGGGCGATGTCCGCTTTGCCCCAAGAGCTGCATTTCCCTGGCGCATTTTGTCCCGAGGCGGAACTGCCCCGTTGATGCGAACAGTCGGCTCCGCGAGCCGTCGAAGACGGTCGCCGATCACGACGAGCCGGGCGAACTGTCGAATCTCCTCCCGTCGCGACAAGCTTCGCCGTCAGCTCAGGGCCGATGCCGGCGGGATCTACCACGCAAGTGCCATGAGCGGCTTTGTGGTCATGTGATCCTCAACTTCTGCTGGCTCCTGTCTTCAGGACCTGGCGCGAGGGCCTTCTCGCGCGGTTTGCGCAGGACGTGCGCGATCTGCAGCGCGAGCGGAAGCAGCAACAGCGTCAGCCCGGCCAAGACAAGGCTCGTCACGAGAGGATTGGCAAAGAACACCCCGAGCGATCCCTTGGACATCAGCATCGACTGCCGGAAGGCATCCTCGGCCTTGTCGCCGATAACGATCGCGAGCACGAGCGGGGCCAGCGGATAGAACATCTTCTTGAAGAGATAGCCGATGACGCCGAAGCCGAGCATCATGACGACATCGAGATAGGAGTTCGACACCGAATAGGCGCCAACGACACAGATGATCACGATCAGGGGCGCAATGATGACGAACGGAATCCGCATCAAGGCCGCAAATATCGGAACGGTGAGCAGCACGAGCGCGACGGCGACAATGTTGCCCACATACATGGAGGCGATCAGGCCCCAGACAAAATCCTTCTGGTCGACGAACAGCATAGGCCCGGGATTGAGGCCCCAGATCATCAAGCCGCCCATCATCACCGCGGCGGTCGCCGAGCCGGGAATGCCGAGCGACAGCATCGGCAAAAGCGCGCTGGTGCCGGCCGCGTGATCGGCGGTCTCCGGGGAGATGATCCCCTCGACTTCGCCCGTGCCGAAATGGCGACCACGCCGTGAGAAGCGTCGGGCGATCCCGTAGCTCATGAAGGACGCCGCGGTCGGGCCGCCCGGCGTGATCCCCATCCAGCATCCGATGGCCGCGCTGCGCAGCAGAGCGATGCCATGCCGCGGCAGGCGGACGACCGCGCGGAAGACTTCTTTCCAGTCAATCCTTGAGGAGACCCCGCGTGCGTGAAACTCCTCTTCGACGGCAACCAGCAGCTCGCCGATGCCGAATAATCCCATAACCGCCACGACGAAACTCACGCCTTTCACCAGCTCATCGATACCCATTGTCAGGCGTACGCTGCCGGAGACGGTATCGATGCCGATCGCAGCAATCGCAAAGCCGATTGCCAGAGCGACCACCGTCTTGATCGGCGCCGCGCCGCCCATGCCAACGAAACTGGCGAAGGCGAGGAAATAGACGGCGAAGTACTCCGGCGGCCCGAAGGCGAGCGCGACCTGCGCGACCCACGATGCGAGGAAGGTGATCAGAATGACCCCGACCAGGGCGCCGAACGCGGCCGAACCGAAGGCGGTGGCAAGCGCTGTCGTCGGCCTGCCGTCGCGCGCCATCGGATAGCCGTCGAAAGTGGTGGCGACCGACGACGGCTCTCCGGGAATGTTGAACAGGATCGAGGTGACGGAGCCGCCGAAGAGCGCGCCCCAATACATGCTCGAAAGCAGGATGATGGCCGAGACCGGCTGCATCCCGAAGGTCAGCGGCAACAGCAGCGACACGCCGTTCGGCGCGCCCAGGCCCGGCAGCACGCCGACGAGAATGCCGAGCAGGACGCCGATCACCATCAGCACCAGATGCGGCACGGTGACCGCGATCGTGAAGCCGTGCAGGAGCTCCTGGAGATTTTCCATTCGCTCTCCCCCTTAGAGCCCGAATGCGGCGGCAAGCGCGCCGTGCGGCAGCGTCACCTGGAACATGCGCTCGAACACCACATACAGCGCGAGCGGCGTGGCCGATGCCATCGCCAGCGAGCGAAGCAGCGATTGATGCCTCGGCAGCGCCAGCACAGCGAAGACGTAGCCGGCTGAGGCCACATACATCCCGACGATCGGGATCAGCGCCACGAAGAGAGCGGCAGGCACGAACAGCCCTGCGAGGCGGCGCAGCTCGATTCCTGTGATGGCCACGGGAACGCTTGCCAGCGTGCCGCCCGGCAGGACACCGCGGGCGAGATTGTAGAGGCTGCCAGCAACGATGATCACACCGGCCAGGAACGGAAAGGTGCCGGCATCGACTCCGGCGGCCGACCAGCCGATGCCGTTGTCGAAGCTGGACACCACCACGGCGACACCGAAGCCGCCGGTGAGAATGGCGGTTGCAATTTCGAGAGCACGGCGTGAGACCATCGATCTGCTCCAGCCCGGTGCTAAGCCCTGATAGCTTCGCTCGACGTGGCCGACCGGCTCACTTGACGAGCCACCCCTGCTCGGCCGCGACCTGCTTGATGTGCTCGAGGTCCTGCTTGATGTAGCTGTCGAACTCGGCCCCCGTCAGGAAGGTGTCGACCTGCGAGGTTTTCTCGATGTAGTCCTTCCATTCCGGTGTCGCTCGCACCTTCTTCATGAGTTCGACATAGAAGGTAGTCTGCTCCGGCGTGACCTTGCCGGGCAGCCAGACGGTGCGGGGCTGCTCATACTGCGAGATGTCGAGTCCCTGTTCGACACAGGTCGGCACGTCGCTCCAGCCTTCGGTCGCGGTGACCTTAGGCCCCTGCGACAGTCGCTTAGGACTGAAGACACAGAGCGGGCGCTGCGTTCCGCCGCGCCATTGCCCCAGGCTTTCAGAGGGGTTGTTGACGTGAGAGTCGATATGACCGCCCGCGAGCTGCACGGCGGCCTCGGCGCCGCTCTTGAACGGAATGTAGGTCAACTTGATGTGCCCGACTTTTTCCATCATACGGGTCAGCACCTCGTCGGTATCCTTCGACTGCGCTCCGCCCATCTTGAATTCATTCGCGGCCGCCGCCTTCAGATAGTCGCTGACCGTCTTGTACGGCGCGTCCTGCTTGACCCAGAGCAGGAACTCATCCTGCGCCATCGCGGCGATCGGAGTGAGATCGGTGTAGTTGAAGGCGACCTTGGACACGAGCGGCTGCTGCCATGCGTTCGACGTGCCGAAGATCACCTTGTGGGGATCGGCGGCCGAAGCCTTGCCGTACACATAACCTTCCGCACCGCTGCCGCCGCCCTTATTGACGACCACGATCGGCTGGTCGGTCAGCTTGTACTTGGTGATGATGTTCTGGACCGCACGCGCCAGATTGTCGGTGCCGCCGCCCGGCCCTGCGGTCGCGACGAACTCGATCGGCTTCTGCGGCTGCCAGGCCGCGCCCGCCGGAATCGTGCCGGCGAGCAGGATTGCGGCGGCAGGCAGCAGGAATCTCGACGTGACGTCCATGGTTTCCTCCGGCTGATTTTTTGCCTGTTTTGTTTGTCGTATCGGCCTATCGCGACGTTACACGAGCTGCTTTTATCGACCGATGGCTGCCGAGACGATTGCGCCTTCTTTCTCGAGCGCTTCGATCTGACTGTCATCGAACCCACACTCGGACAGCACCTCGCGCGTATGCTCGCCATAGACCGGCGCGCCAGAACGCACTTTCCCGGGCGTCACCGAGAACTTGACCGGGAGCCCAATCGTCTTCACCGGTCCGAGCGTCGAATGCTCGACCTCCACGACCATCTCGCGCGCAAGCGTCTGCGGATCGTTCAGCGCTTCCAGCATGTCGTGGACAGGACCGCATGGCACGCCCTTCCCTCCCAAGACCGTGAGCCAGTGCGCCCGTGTCCCCGCGCGGAAGCGCTCGCTCAAGACCGCTTCGAGCTCCTTCAGATGCGCCATGCGATCAGCGCCGGTCACGAAGCGCGGATCGGATGCAAGCTCGGTTGCGCCCAGCGCCTCCAGCATCAACAGCCAATTCTTGTTATTGGCGCCCCCGACAACGAGCCAGCCGTCCGAAGCCTCGAATGCCTGGTATGGCGCGTTGAGCGGATGCGCCGAGCCCATCGCCCGTGGTGCCGTGTTGGTGGCGAGCGCGATGGTCGATTGCCAGTAGGTCTGCACCAGCGCCGCCTCATACAGCGAGGTCTCGACCCACTGCCCTTCACCGGTCTTCAGTCGATGCGTGTACGCAGCCAGGATTCCCATGCAGGCCAAGAGGCCCGCGGTAATATCCGATAGGGGTGGACCACACTTCACAGGCGGGCCGTCTGGCCGCTCGCCAGTGAAGCTCATGATCCCGCTCATGGCCTGGGCGACCAGATCGAAGCCGCGGCGATGCTTGTAGGGTCCGGTGCGGCCGAACCCCGAGAGCGAGCAATAGATCAGCGCCGGGAACTCATCGTGCAACGCCTCATAGCCGAAGCCCAGCCGCTCCATCGCACCCGGCGCGAAATTCTCGACCAGCACATCGGCACGTGCGATCAGCCGCCGCAGCACCTCTTTGCCGCCGACGGTTTTCAGGTCCAGCACCACGCCACGCTTGTTGCGGTTCATCATCAGGAACGAGGCCGCCTCGTCGCCAATCTTCGGCGGCACCGAATGGCGGGTGTCATCGCCGTTCGGCCACTTCTCGATCTTGATGACATCGGCGCCCATGTCGGCGAGCATCAGCGTGCAGGTCGGTCCCGCCATGACATGGGTGAGGTCGACGACCTTGAGGCCGGCGAGCGGTCCTTGCGGGCGAGCAGCGGACTGCGATTGGTTGCCTTGCATCGTCATATCCCTATCGCCCGCGCCATTGCGGTGCGCGCTTGTTGAGAAACGCGTCCAGCCCCTCGCGAAAATCCTCGCTCATGTAACACATGACGATGAGGTCCTCGCCCTCCTCGCGCGTCAGCCGCTTCTGCAAGCGTGCGACCGCCTGCTTTGTCGCGCTGAGCGTCAGCGGTGCGTGGCCGGCAAGGAGCCGAGCGACCTCATCGGCACGCCCGTCGAGCGCCGCGAGATCGTCGACCACCTCCGTGAGCAGGCCGATCGCCGCGGCCTCGGCGGCTTCGACCAGCCGCGCCGTGAAGATCAAATCCTTGACGCGCGCCGGTCCAACAAGGGCGGTGAGCCGGCTGACATTCGACATCGACAGGCAATTGCCGAGCGTGCGGGCAATGGGAAAGCCGATCCGCGCGCTTCTGGTGCCGATGCGCAGATCGCAGGCCGCGGCGATGCCGGCACCGCCGCCGGTGCAGAAGCCGTTGATCGCGGCGATCGTCGGCACCCTGCACTGCTCGAGCGTGGTGAGCACGCGGTCGATACGGTTCTCGTAATCGAGTGCGTCCTGCGGCGTCGTGAAGGCGCGGAACTGGTTGATGTCCGTTCCCGAGGCGAAGGCCTTGTCGCCAGCGCCGCGAAGCACCAGCACCTTGATTGCCTGATCGCTGTTCGCCTGCTCGCAGATTTCGGCGAGCCGCTCGTACATTTCGAAAGTGAAGGCGTTTCTGGCCTGAGGACGATTGAACGTGACCCGTCCAATGCCGCTCGCGACCTCGAAAACGAGATCTTCCGCCACGTCCTGATCCATTTCCTCTATCCAATCGTTTTCACAATTTTGAATGCAAAATTCGGGTTTATCAAGCTGGAACGCCGCCATCCTGTAGATATTCTTCCATTTTGAATTCAAAATTGGAGGCTCGACGAAATGCTGCATGAGGAGGTCGTCAGCCGCATTCGCGCGATCCTGCTCGACGGCGAAATACCGCCTGGCGCTCGGATTCCCGAGCGCGATCTATGCGAAAGGCTGCAGATCTCGCGCACGCCGCTGCGCGAAGCCCTCAAAGTGCTGGCGGCCGAAGGCCTTGTGCAGTTGCTGCCAAACCGCGGCTCCCGCGCAGCCAGGCTTACCGACAAGGACATGCGTGACCTGTTCGAGGTCTGCCAAGGGCTCGAAGCCCTGGCCGGCGAGCTTGCGTGTGAGCGCATCACTGAGGAAGAAATAGGTGAGATTGCCGCTGCGCATGCCGCGATGGCACATCATTATCGTAACGGCGATCTGATTCAGTACTACCGCTGCAACCGGGCCATTCACGAGGCGATCGTTGCGGCGGCCGGCAATCCCGTGCTCATCGGTCTGTACAATTCGGTCACGGCGCGTATTCGGCGCGCGCGCTATGTCACGCCGATGACATCCGACCGCTGGGCGTTAGCGCTTCATGAGCACGAAGCGATCCTCAACGCGCTGCAGCGTCGCGACGGCGTCGGCCTCTCCCATATCTTGCGCACCCATCTCCGTCACAAGCGCGAGGAGGTTCTGCAGGCGGGGTTCGCCGAGGCGGAAAGCGGCGATCCGACCATGCCGGATCGAGTCCGGGTCTGAAACCGGCTAGCCTGTTCTCAGCAGGCGGCCAGTGGCTCATCCTAGCAGAGCCTTCGGAAGCTTATGCATGATCTCCATCACGCCAGGCGCTCCCTCGCCGGGCGTCAGGTGCGCCGTAGCCGCCTTAGCGGCGGCGGATGGATCCTGTTCGAGAATGGCCTGGAGGATCAGGCCATGATATTGGTAAGCTTTACTGATGTAGCCCATCGCATCGAACGAATGATTGCGATAGGCGCTGGTTCGCGTGCGCATCCGCAGGATCTCCTGACGGAGATACGGATTGCGGGATCCCGCGTACAGCACCTCATGAAACGCCATGTTGGCCTGCTGCCAGCCGAGCGCGTCGTTACGTTCGACAACGCTGCGGGACGCCTTATGGGCGTCAGCCAAGGCCTCGCGCTCCTTGCTAGTCATGCGTTCGCAGGCGTAGCGGGCCGATAGGCCTTCGAGCTCCGCCAGCAACTCCCACACCGACAGGAGCTGCGCGAAGTCCATCTTCGAGACGATGGCGCCGCCGCGGGAGATACTGGACACCAGCCCCTCGGCCTTGAGGCGCAGAATGGCCTCGCGCACCGGCGTACGCGACACGCCGAACTGGCTCATCAGGTTTTCTTCGTCGACCGGATCCCCAGGCAGCAACTCGCGCTGGCTGATCTGCCTTTCGACAACACTGTAAATGCGGTCGCTCACCTTCATTTCGGTCACTACATGGGTCCTGGGCAACTTCGGAAGGCGATCGTCCGGGCCATGGTCGACACGTTTCGGTCCCCGACGTAAAAGGAAATAGCTTCAGTTCGAATAGCGATCGCGCTTCAATCTGCCTCCATGCATGATCTCCACGCAAAGCGCGTTCCATCATTGACGGGAAACCGGTACCCGGTTTCCCCCAATCCAGGCAAGCCGATCAGAGCGTCAAGTTGACAGTTACGGTCTTCAGCCGCGAAAAGCCCTCGAGCATCGAACCCAGCGACATTTCCTTGCCGAGCCCGCTCTGCTTGAACCCGCCATAGGGCTGGCCCATGATCTGGCCCTTGCCCTGGTTGACCTGGACCCAGCCGGAATCGATCTCATGGGCCATGCGGATGGCGCGCGACGTGTTGCGTGAGAACACATAGCCGGCCAAGCCGTAGTGGCTGTCATTGGCCATCTTCAGCACCTCGACCTCGTCGCTCCATGGGATCGCCACCAGCACCGGGCCGAAGATTTCCTCCTGCGCGAGACGCCAGTTGTTCGACATGCTGGCGAACAGCGTCGGTATGGTGAAATAGCCGGCGCTCAACGGGCCCTCCTTCGGTGGCAGGCCGCCGGCGATCAGCTTGACGTCCTTGTTCTTGATGCCGTCTTCAATGTAACCGCAGACCCGACCATATTGCTTATTGTTGATCAGACTCCCCATGTCGGTGGCTTCGTCGAGCGGATTACCGATCTTGTAGCTGTTCGTCAGCGCGACCAGCTTGTCGAGAAACTTGTCGTAGATCGACCGGTGCAAGAACAGGCGCGATCCGGCGGTGCATGACTGGCTTTGCCGCGTGAAGCGCATCGCGGATGCAACGCCCTGGACGACCCAATCCTCGTCGGCATCTTCGCAAACGATAGCTGGACTTTTGCCGCCAAGCTCGAGCGATACCGGCACGATGCGGTCCGCCGCGCCAGCCAGGATGCTGCGGCCGACCGCGGTCGAGCCGGTGAACGACACCTTGCTGATGCGCGGATGGGTGGCGAGCGCTGCGCCGCATTCTGGACCAAGGCCGGTCACGATATTCAACACGCCTGGCGGCAGATGCCGATTGCAGATTTCGGCAATGAACAAGGCGGCGAACGGCGCGTCTTCGGCCAGCTTGAGCACCAGCGTGTTGCCGGCGCACACGGCCGGCGCGATCTTGATCGACGACAATGTCGCCGGCGCGTTCCAGGGCACGATCGCGCCAACAACGCCGAGCGGCTCACGCCTCGTGTAGCTCAATATGTCATCGCCCAGTGGCAGCGTATCGCCCTTCAGTTCGCTTGCCAGACCGCCAAAGTAGCGGAAGACCTCCACGCAGGTCAGCGCCTCCGGACGCGCCTGGGTACGCAGCGCATTGCCGGTTTCGTGGGCGATGATGCGGGCCAGCTCTTCAACGCGGACTTCAAGCTCGTCGGCGATCTTGAGCAGCGCCCTGCCGCGCAGAGACGGCGTCACCTTCTTCCAGCTCACGAAGGCCTTTTCCGCAGCGATCACCGCGCGTTCGACATCCTGCCCGGACGCGCGCGGGGTGTGGGCAATCGTCTTCTTGGTGGCGGGGCATTCGACCGCCAGCGTGCGACCATCGACGCTGCCGACCCATTCGCCATTCAACAGTTGAAGCGTCGGTCCAAGGCGCACGGAGCTGTCCGCCTCGCTCACGGATGCCTTCAGCCTTCCATTGATTTGCACTTGTACAGTCATGGTCTTTCCTTCCATCGTTATAGCGACCACCGGCCGAGCCGCATCCTTCATGAGCAGCCGGCAGAGCGATCAGGTGGCACGTACGCCCCTGTCGGCAGCGGCTTTCACGGCCGTTCTCTCGGCGCTTTTCGGAGCAGTTCTATCGGCAGCTTTCCTGGCCTCGCGCCGATTGCCGATGATCTTCATTAGTGAGCCGACGATCCCATTCGGCATCAAGGTCATGCATGCAATCAGGATACCACCATAGACCGCACCGGAGAACGCCTGACCGAGATCCGAGGCATAGGACGGCACGAACTGCAGGAACAGGCCGGCGACCAAAGCTCCCCAGATCGTTCCGAGCCCGCCCACGACGATCGCCGCCAGGAAGCTGATCGACAGCATCAGCGTGAACGAGTCCGGGCCAATGAAACCGATCGTAAAAGTCGCAAGTGCGCCACCAACGCCCGCCAGCATCGAACCGGCCCCGAACACGATCACCTTGAGTCTGTTGACATCTACGCCCATCGACGACGCGGCGAGTTCGCCTTCGCGGATGCCGGCCAGCGCCCGGCCATTACTGCCGCCGACGAAGTTCCTGACCAGCCAGAAGACAACGACGGTGAACGCCAGCACCATGTAATAGATCCATGCGTCCTGGCCCAGCGTGAACCATGCCGGCGGCACCGGCTTGTCGACCATCAGGCCGGCCGCGCCGCCGGTATAGGCCTTGAACTGCTTGACCAGCGGGACGACGGATACGGCGAGGATCAGCGTGATCAAGGCCAGATACAGTCCCCGCAGCCGTTTGGCCGGATAACCCGCCAGCACGCCGGCGATGAATGTGACAACTGCCGCAATCAGGACCGCCAGGACATCGTTGACGCCCAGATACGCGACGCTAAGCACGGCGGCATACGACCCCAAAGCAAAGAAGGCATTGTGGCCGAGCGAGACCTGACCGACATAGCCGGTGATCAGGTTGAGGCCCAGCGCCGCCACGGCATAGGTCATCACGCCGGTCAGTTGGAATGTCTGATACTCGGGGATCACGAGCGGCATGCCGAGCAGGATCACTGCCAACACGAAGCCGACGCCGATCTTTGTGACGACCACCTCGCCATGCCGGACCGATTGCATGGCGGGAATTCCGATGCTGCTCATACGCGTACCACCACGGTGCTGCCGAACAGACCTTCAGGCTTGATGATCAGCACAGCTACGATCAGCATCAGCGGCAGCAGGATCTGCAGATCGGAACCGAGCCAGGGAAGATAAGCCATCGATAGTGCCTGCGAGATGCCGACGATGGCGCCGCCAACAACCGCGCCGCGATAGCTCGTCAATCCGCCGACCACGGCCGCCGCGAATGCGTAGATGATGATGGCGCCCATCATGTTGGGATCGAGCGTCAGCTTCGGTCCGACCAAGAGGCCCGAGACCGCCCCGAGCCCGGCTGCCAGTCCCCATCCGATCGCCATCATTGCCGTGAACGGGACGCCCACCAGCATCGCGGAGGTGGCGTTGGAGGCCGAGGCGCGGAGCGCGGTGCCGAGCCGCGTATGCTGCAACAGCAGGAACATGCAGGTCGAGATCGCAATCAGAAGCGCGATCGTGCCCAGCAGTTCGGCATTGAACCGAAACGCGCCAATGGCGAAGCTCTTCTCGGGGAACGGGCTCGGCAATGAGAGCTGCAGAAATCCCCAGATCGCGCCGTCGAAGCTGTTGAAAGCCAGGAACAGGCCGAGCGTCACGATCACGATCGTCAATTCATCCCGGTGCTGAACCCACCGGACCAGCAGCAAGTAGGCCAGCACGCCGACCACCATCGACAGGATGATTGCGATGAGAAACGACCACCACAGCGGCACGCCCCAATCGACCATCTGCCAGGCGAGATAGGCGGAGAATGTCGCCATCTCGCCTTGGGCGAAATTGGCGATGTTCGTCGTTCGGTAGATCAGCACCAGGGCAAGGCCCAGCGACGCGTAGATCGCGCCATCCCCGATGCCGTTGACGATCTGCTGAAAGAAGTACTGCATCGTCAGCTTCTCTGTTCAGTTATTGGAGTAGCCTGCATGCGCCAAGACCGGTCGCGGATAATCAGTTACCAAGATAGGCAGCGCGGACGCCGTCGTTCTTGGACACGTCTCGGGCCGTGCCCGACAGCACCATCGAGCCGGTCTCAAGCACGTAGGCGTCATTGGCAATCTCCAAAGCCAGATTGGCGTTCTGCTCGACGATCAGCATCGCGATGCCTTGCAATCGGTTGACGCGTTGCAACGCCTCGTAGAGGTCATCGATGATGACCGGCGCGAGCCCGAGCGACGGCTCGTCGAGCAGCATTACCCGCGGCTTGAGCATCAGCGCCCGGCCGACGGCCAGCATCTGCTGCTCGCCGCCGCTGAGGCTGCCAGCCTTCTGCTTGCGGCGCTCGCGCAAGCGAGGAAACAGGGTATACATCTGGTCGATGTCGGCTGCGATCTCAGCCTTGTCGCGGCGACGGAAGGCGCCGACCGCCAGATTGTCCTCGACGGTCAGGTCGCTGAAGGTGCCGCGTCCCTGCACGCCGTGGGCGATGCCCAGGCGCGCGATCCGGTCGGGGCCTAGCCCCTTCAGGTCCTTGCCATCCAGCAAGATCTGCCCGGTATATTTGACCATACCGCTGACGGCGCGCAGCGTCGTCGTTTTGCCTGCACCGTTGGCGCCGAGCAGCACGGCGATACTCTTTTCGCCGACCGCGAGCGAAACGTCGTGCAGCACCGGAATGCGCCCGTAGCCGGCGCTAACGCCCTTGATCTCGAGAACGCTCACGCTGTTTCCCCAAATAGGCCTGGATGACGCGGGGGTCTGCCTTGACGTCGGCCGGCTTGCCTTCGGCGATCTTGTTGCCGAAGTCCAACACGATGATGTCGTCCGAGACGCTCATCACCATGCCCATGTGATGCTCGACCAGCAGCAAGGTCAGGCTGAATTCGTCGCGCACCCGGACCAGCGTGTGGGCGAGTTCATCGACCTCCGAGTGCGACAGCCCGCCGGCCGGCTCGTCGAGCATCAAGAGCGAGGGACGAGACGCCAGCGCGCGGGCAAGCTCGACCCGCTTGAGCGTCGGATAAGGCAAGCTGTCGATGCGTTCATCGTGCAGGTGATCGAGCTGCAGGCGCGCCAGCAACTCCATCGCCGCGCG
>NZ_PSRR01000124.1 GCF_004296405.1 Bradyrhizobium sp. Leo170 | reverse complement strand
GCCGGCGGCAATGGTGTCTACTCCTATGGCGGCACCAGCACGTCCGGCATCTTCCCGACCAGTTCCTATAACGCCGCCAACTATTGGGTCGATGTCGTGTTTGCGCCGTCCGGCGGCGCCAGCAATCAGCCGCCGGTTGCCAACAACGACAGCGGCTACAACACCACGCAGAACACGGCGCTGACGATTGCGGCGGCGGCGCTGCTTGCCAACGATACCGATCCGGACGGCGGCACACTGGCAATCACGGGCGCGAGCGGCGCCGTCAACGGCACGGTCAGCTTCAACAGCCAGACCAATACGATCACCTTCACGCCGACCGCCGGCTATACCGGACCCGCGTCCTTCAGCTACGCGATCGCCGACGGACAGGGCGGCACGGCCACTGCAACGGTCAGTCTGACGGTGAATCAGGCAGCCAACCAGCCGCCGGTTGCGAACAACGACAGCGGCTACGACGCCGCGCTGAATACGGCTCTGACCATTGCCGCGTCAGCCCTGCTTGCCAATGATACTGATCCGAATGGCGATCCGCTGACCATCACCGGTGTGAGCGGCGCCGTCAACGGTACCGTCAGCTTCAACGCCCAGACCAATGTGATCACCTTCACGCCGAACGCCGGCTACACCGGCGCTGCGTCCTTCAGCTACGCCATCTCCGATGGGCGCGGCGGCACCGCGACTGCAACAGCCAATTTGACAGTGATCCCGCCGTCGGTGAGCTTGTTCTCAGGCTCCGACACGCCGGCGATTCTCTCGGATTCCGACCCGGCCCCGGTCAATCTGGGGATGCGGTTCACGTCCTCTGCGTCCGGCACCATCAACGGCATCAAATACTACAAGAGCGCCGGTGACACCGGCACCCACACAGGTTCGTTGTGGAGCAGCACCGGCACGCTGCTGGCGACCGCCACATTCACCAACGAGACCAGCAGTGGATGGCAGACGGTGACCTTCAGCAATCCTGTCTCGATCACCGCCGGCACGACTTACGTGGCAAGCTTCCACAGCAACGGCCGCTACGCGTCGACCAGCAACTACTTCACCACGTCGCGCGTCAACGGCCCGCTCACCGCATCCGGCGGCAACAACGGTGTCTATACCTACGGCACTGACAACCTGTTCCCGACCAGCACCTACGGCGCCACCAACTACTGGGTGGACGTGCTGTTCAGTCCGGTGAGCGGCGCTGCCAACCAGGCGCCGGTCGCGGCAAACGACTCCGGCTTCAGCGCCACTCAAAACTCGCCGATCTCGATTGCAGCCTCCGCGTTGCTTGCCAACGACACCGATCCGGATGGCGATACCCTGACGATCACGGGCGTCAGCAACGGCGTCAACGGCACCGCAAGCTTCGACGCTCAGACCAACACCATCACCTTCACACCTACCTCCGGCTATACGGGACCGGCGTCATTCAGTTACGCCGTCTCCGACGGCCAGGGCGGGACGGCGAGCGCATCCGCCTCCCTGACCGTCAACGCAGCATCCGCGAGCATCACAAGCCTGTTCGGCTCCGATCCGACACCGAGCGTGGTGTCAGTCAATGATCCGCAATCGGTGGAGCTCGGGTTCAAATTCCAGTCGTCCAGCGCCGGTGACATCACCGGGCTGCGCTTCTACAAGGGCCCATCGAACACCGGCACCCATACTGCGAATCTCTGGAGCAGCACCGGCACCCTGCTGGCCACCGCCACCTTCACCAGCGAGACGGCCAGCGGCTGGCAGCAGGTCAACTTCGCCGCGCCGGTCACGATCACTGCAGAGACGACGTATGTTGCATCCTATCACACCTCAGGAAACTACTCCGCCGATCCCAACATGTTCAGCTCGGCGATCAGCAACGGGCCGTTGACCGCACCATCATCGGCTTCGATCGGAGGCAATGGCGTGTATGCGTATGGATCGGGCAGCCTGTTCCCGACCAACACCTACAACGCGACGAGTTACGGCGTCGACGTGCTGTTCCGTCCACAACTCGCGGCATGAGGAAAGGAGTCAATTCATTGTCGTCTCGGCGGCGATCAGTTCTTTTCCATCCGTGGTCCTGATCGTCAGCTTCACCTGTTCGCCGCTGCTGCCGTCAAGAATCGTTGCCGAAATGCGATTTCCATTTTTCGGATCGGCTTTCACGATGTCGTCGAACAGTGCCGTGTCGCCGCGTTTCAACGTTACGCGGAGCGGGGCGGCCGGTTCGATACTGAAGAACTGGAGAGACACGCCAGACGCCTTGGCCGAGAGATTGATCAGGATATTCTCATTCGCATGCGTCACGTTGCTCATGCCGACAGTCGGACTGTAGGTCTCCGGAATCGAGACCTCACCCAGCGCGGGAAAGTCAGCGCTATGGAAAAATTGGTCTGACACGCCCGCCCATAATTCGACGTACGGTCGCCACTCATTCGGCTCCTTGCGGGGATCGGTTTCGCTGGTGAACGCGTGGAATCCCCACGTCCACATTTTCAAGCCCGGCGTCAGCGTGTTGTCCGCGATGCGGATAATTCCCTCTTCGTTGTCATGGTTGATCACGCCCCAGAAATTCCCGCCCTGCATATCGGGTGCCGCGTAGGCGATGCCCATCGTCGGCCAGTTCTTGAAGAAGCGCAGCTTTTCGAAGCGCCGCCTGCCCATGCCCGCGCTCTCGTCGCCGTCTGCCAGATTGGCCGACCAGGCGGGCGTGCTGTAGGTTCGGATCGGCGCGATGATTTCGGCGCCGGCGGTCGTTTTGGGGCTTTTCGGCTCCGATCCCGGAGCGAGCGTCGTGCATGTCCAGTACTCGTACTGGATCACCTTGTCGTGCGGATTTTTCAGCACCATGCGCGTATCGAGTGCGGCGCGGTCGGCCTTCAGCGTGACATAGTATGTCGCTTCGATGCCGGTTGAGCTTCTGAATTTGTCAGGCCGGGCGGAATAGTCGAAATTGTCCTTAAGCGACATCGCGACCGTCACTTCGTCGGCGCTCTCCTTCACGACTTCAAAAGCCCACGGCTTCGGCCACGTCTTGCCGTGCTCGGGATCCGGGAATGTAGGGAAGATGCCGCCGTATACCATCAGCCAGTCGTAGTAGAAATTTCCGGCCTTGATCCCGTAGGGCACGCCGACATCCGTGCGATAGAGTTGTTCGTGGCCGGTCGGCTTGTAAATGATGGAAAGAATGCGCCCGCCGAATTCGGGCACGAGTGTTACCTTCAGATATCGATTCTCGAGCACGTGAGCCCTGAACGTGCGATCGACGATCGTGTTCTTGTCGAGGGACCCGCTGAGAAATCCGTTCTCCGCATCGGTCTCGTACTTGAGCGTACTCCACGTCATCGCCGTCTCTCTGAGAGACGCGCTGTCTGGCGCCGGCGAAGCTGCACGCACGACGTGAAACGCACAGAGCGCCGAAACTGCTGCTATTTCGAAACAAGCAAGAGCACGCGAGGGAACCCCGACCGGCATCTACGTCGCCTTTGAATGAGCACCAGCAGAATTCTAGTGCGCGTCGCCTCGAAACGGAACGCCAAAACCGCAATGGGTCAAACGCCGACGATAGGGACTGCGCAAGCTCGTTCCGCTTTAGATCTGAAAGCGGACGCCGACGGCTCGAGTGGCCGGGTCGGCTATGGGCCCAATATCGGAAATACTGGACGCGACGTTGCGGCAGGCAGAAGCAGCGGACCTATTCTCGCGTTCAATCCGACGGACGAGCAACGCGATGTATGGATGCGAGCACCATGGGATGTGAGGCAAAGGTGTTACAGCATTGCTGGACGAGGCGCTAAGTATCGCTGCGCGTGGGCTTCGGCCGTGAATTCGACGGGCCGATCGCTCTGCCGAACGGGTGCGATCCCCCGTGACTTTGGCAGCGCCGGCGTTTTGAGTTACGCCAGCCGTCAGCCGCCGGATCGAACCAAGAACGGATCCACGGACTCAGCTAACTGGGTCGCCAATTGGGCGGAGGCAGGCGGGGACTGCTTTTCGGGCGGCAGCGAGCCGACAGAATGGACCGCCAGTCCAGTACCAGCGGCAAAGGCGGCTATCGCAATTGCAACAAAATATTTGATCCTCATGGCGATGTTTCCTCCATCGGCCCTACGGACTAACCGGACATTCTCTGAAATGGTTCCACCGTCCGAACGGCGTCCGATCAGAAGTCAGGGAACGAAAGCTCCGGTCAAGACTTTAGAAGCACGAGACCGTCGCTCGCCGTTAACTACATGGCGCATGTCGCGGGATAGCCAAAGGTTCCTGCTGCGGGGCCCGCTGTTCTAAAAGAAGCGCTCGCGCAGATAGCCAAAAGCGGCGGTCTCCGGTTCCGTTCAAAATTGCCAGCCGCGTTTGCACGCGGGAGAACTGCCGGAGGGGTAGGCGCGCTGGGTCTCCGATGCTGGTGCTTTTTCTCGCCCGAATGAGGCCGCGCTATGCGCAACCGCATTGACATAGACCACGGACACAGCCGAGCAATCGTTCAAGAGATTGGGGAGAGACTGCGCGCATTACTGAAGGAAGAGCCGGAACTACCGGGGCGCCTTAGAACACAAATCGACCGGCTCCGCGAATTGGAAGAGCAGTCGCCATCAATCATTCCCGATGTTGAGCGCTGGGACAAACGTCTGCGTTGAGCCGCCTTGGGACAGCACACCCGGCTCGGCCGAACAGGACGAGCAATGCCATCGGTGAAGCTCCGTGCGTCAAGAATTTTGAGTGAGTATGGTGCGGCGCAATCCGAATTGATCGGCAGCGCCGTCGTCCTTACCGACGGAAAGGCAGGCACGGTCGAGAACGTTTGGCTGGATGAACTGCACGGGCTTCGGATTTCGATCGAAGGTCATGATGGAAGATGGCCGGTCTCAACCATCAAGTTCCCAGAGGACTAGACCGTCGTATCGGCTGCTAACTGCCCAGAGCGCGCGCTCCTTTCAGAGCATTCCAATCAAGATGAAAAAGCCGACCTCGATCAGGAAAGTGATGGACATGATCGTGATCGTAAGGAACACGTCGCTCGCCGAGAGAGGGTCCATGAATGCCTCGCATCTTGCGAAGCCCCGGGAGTAAATCAGTCAGGCTGGAAAATGTTTCGGTTCCAAACGCGGACAAAGCGAGCTGCCGAGCGTCGACCGGCATCGGCGGCCTTAAGGCGAAGTCCGCAAAGGGGCAAAATCGCCGTTTTGACAGCCGGCTATCCGGAGACGCGCGGCGAACGCCCGGCAGATTTGGAGAGGCGGCTCAAATACAACGCCGCCCTGACCAGGGTCGCGATGCAGGATGCCGCCGTTCACCGGCTGCTGGTGGAGGTTCAGCGCCTGCTCAGGTCGCCAAGCGTCCTCCAGGATCCGGCTGTCGACTGGCTCGGTCAGCGTGAGCTAATCCAACTGGCATCCTCTTCCTTTTCCAGAAGCGTTACGAAATGGCAGACTGACTAATGCCTATCCTTGAGCAGCCCTTCGGCTTCTTTGATTTCGGGGAGATCTTGCCACCCCGCGTCGAATTCAGCGAGGACGGGAGCGAGCACTGCGGATACCGCCCCAGGTCGGCCATTTGTGTTGTGCAGGCGCGCAAGTCCAAGTGCGCCGCGTAGCTCGAACGTCCTTGCCTGTTGGTGTCGGGCGATTTCCAGGGCTCTGTTGAAGGCATCTTCGGCACTGGAAAGGTTCGCAGCGTCATGACGCAACAAAAGTTCACCTTGGACGCGATGCAGTTCGGCATCAAGCCAATGCTGGCCGGATTGCTGCGCCCACCCGATCAATTCCCTCAAAGTTTCCAACCCGGCCTCGGGTTGGCCCGCCTCTGCATCCGCCACGGCAACATGCATCCCCCAAAACGGTTCACAGAGGTAGCAATCATTCTCGTGCAGCAACGTCCAGCCTCGGCGCATTTCCGTGAGCCCAACCATTCGCTCGCCTGCACGCCACTTTGCCAGGCCGTTCAGATAAGTGCCCGCCGCTACATACAGCGGCATCGTATGGTCGCGCGCCAGACCCAAGGCCAGGATTGTCTCGGTTTGCTCCAGCATGCCCCCGCATAGTCCGTCGAAAACAGCCCGATGAACGAGCGCATTGGCTTGAGCAAGCGCTCGTTTTTCACCTGAACCACTCACCGCTTCTGCAGCGAGCCGGCGCGCGCGATCGATCGCTCCAAGCGGCCAAAGCACCAGGGCAAGAAACCTCATGATAACGAACGGCAGATCGAGCGCGGACGCCCTGAACGTCGCGGGATCCGGCTCGGCACCATAGATCGCGAGTGCCTGTTCGAGATGCATTCTTGCGTTCAAGTACTCGCCGGCGAACCAGCAGGTCACCCCACTGGTCCAGTGTGCGACAATGGCGGCTATCGGCGACTCCGGCCGTCGATCGGCGGCACCAATGATCGCATCCGCCAACTCCCGCATCGGCGCGATCTCGCCGTGAGTGAGGCACGCATTGAACAAGCCCGAATGGATCGGCGCGAGTTCAGCCGGATCATTTGTGTCAGCCGCGAACTGTCGGGCGCGCGTCCATGCGGCCACCGTCTCGGGAGCGCTGTGCCCAAGGCTGCCCCGCAACGCACGGCCATATGCGATTTGAAGATGGAGCCTGCTCATCATCCGATCAGGCTCGGCAGGCAGTTCATCGGCAATGGCAACGGCCTTGCCGAGATGTGCGATCGCCTCGGAATAGGCCGAGCGTTTCAACGCCTGCTGGCCCGCCTTGCGCCACCACTCAAGGGCTGCCCCGCTCAAGCCCGCTTGGGTAAAGTGGTATGCCACGACTTCCGGCTCGGTCTCGGCCATGCTCGGAAACTGATCGCGAAGGACATCGCCAATGTGCTTATGCAGCAGTTGCCGGCGGCTCTTGAGCAAGCTCTCGTAAGCCGCTTCCTGCACGAGTGCATGCTTGAAGCTATAGCTGGCGTCGGGCGGCGTCCCGCGGCGCAACAGCAGCTCGGCCTGTTCGAGCTGCGCCAGCGCGGCGCTCAGCGTCAGCTCATCCCGCCCCGCTACGCATCGCAGCAGCGTGTATGAGAAGTCGCGGCCAATGGCTGCGCCGATCTGGGCAACCTCCTTGACCGGCGCCAGCCGGTCGAGCCGCGCCATGAGCGAGTCGTGCAGCGTCGCGGGAATGGCGAGTGGCGGTAGCGGACTATCGAGGCGATAGCGCCCGGCTTCTTCCACGAGCAGTCCGGACTCCAGCACCATCTTGGTCAATTCCTCGACGAAGAGCGGGATGCCATCCGTCTTGTTGATGATCTGCGTCATCATTTCGCGCGGCATCTGTCGACCGACAGCCACCTGCTCGACCAGTGCGCGCGTGTCCTGCCGGTCAAGCCGATCGAGCCGCAGCAGGCTGACATTGGCAAGGCCCGCCCAAGGCGGCTCGAACTCGGGCCGGAATGTCATGAGCACGAGGATTGGCAGTCCCCTGATCCGATCGACCGCGAGGTCGTACAGCTCGAGCGTCGTGGCATCAGCCCAATGCATATCCTCGCAGACAATCAGCACAGGTTGCTGCCGTGCCAAGCCCTCAAGCTGGTCGAGGAGCGCAGCGAATGTCTGTCGCCGCTGCTGCGCTGGAGTCAAGCCGAGCGGCGGATAGCGCTCGCCGGTTGCGATCGACAGAAGCGCGGCAATAAGCGGCGTCACACTCGCCACCTGCCGCGTTCCGAGCGCCAGCATTGCCTCAAGCTTGTCGAGCGTTTGCCCGGGTGTGTCCTGTGACGTGATGCCGGCTGCCCGCTCGAGCTGAGCGATGAAGGGATGAAGCGCACTGTTGGTATGGTAAGGCGAGCACTGATACCGCACCCGGCGGTGCGACCCCAGCGCGAGGCTCTCGGCCAGCGTTGCCACAAGGCGCGATTTGCCGATTCCGGCCTCACCGGAAATCAACACCACTTGACCCTGGCCCTGCCATGCCAGTTGCTGGCGCGAGAGCACGAATTCGATTTCTGCCTTGCGGCCGACAAAGCCAATCGAGCGCGCCGTGCGCACCGCCTCGAAGCGGCTCTCCGATGCCGCTGCACCTTCGACCGCCCAGACCGCGATGGGATCGGAGATTCCCTTGACCTCGCGGTCGCCGACATTGCGAAAAGTGAAGAGATCGCCGAGCAGCCGGCGCGTTGAAGCAGAAACCACAACCACCCCCGGCTCCGCCAGGCTCTGGAGCCGGGCAGCGAGGTTCGGTGTATCACCGACCATCGCCTGCTCCTCCGACGCACCTCCGCTGATGAGGTCGCCGACCACCACAAGCCCGGTCGAGATCGCGATCCGCACTTCGACCCGTTCTTCCACGCGCGTTTCGAGCTTTCCCATTGCGGCGATGATATCGAGGCCCGCTCGCACTGCGCGCTCCGCGTCATCCTCGTGTGCGCGGGGATAACCGAAATAGGCGAGGATTCCATCGCCAACGAACCTGGCGATCATGCCGTCATAGGCGGCAATGACCCTCGCGCAGGCGGCCCGGTAGGCCCTGATCACCTCCCACATGTCCTCGGGATCGAGGCGCGCCGAGAGCGCAGTCGAGCCTACCAGGTCGCAGAACATAACGGTGAGATGGCGTCTCTCGGCGTCGTGCCGATGCGCCGAGCCGGTGATGAGTTCGGCTTGATCGAGTTCGGCGACCGCACGGAGCATTTTACGGCGATGGCCGAGCAGGACTCCGAGCCTATCGAAGTCCTCATCTTTCAGTTCGGGAAGGATGCCAATATCGATCCCGTTCTCGGCAAAACGCTTCGCGTATTGCCCAAGCCCAAGCTTATCGAGCCAGTCCGCAATCTGCTGCATTGGGCACCACCCACCCTCTGGTTGGCGGCTAGCCGAACTGAATTACCATGCTCCGACCACGATCTGCCTGCCGACTGATCCCCTCAAGCTTGATAGCCCGGCCGGTCTGGAACGAAATGTGAGGCCGCTGACAATAGGACCGAATTTTCTCCTGCCGAGGTAGAAAGAAAAACCGCCAGCGCGCCCCGGGTGAGGGAGGAGGCCGGGCAGCAGGCACAATCATCTGTTGGTACGTCTCTGCCTATTGGCTAAAGGTTCATGAGCGCAGGTGGGCTGAATGGGCGAACCTGAAGCGGTTATGCGCAGCATCGCTGCGACCTGTCGAGAATCGGAGGGAACCTCCAACCAAGTCTGTCCGAAACTGCGCTCTCGTCGACTGTAGAGCGGGTATTTCGAGGGTGGTTCGCGGCTCTCTGGTCGTCGGCGACCACAACCTGTTATATAGGTCTGCGTCCGAGAATTACTTATGCTTAGGCGATCATGGAGGAACTGCATGTCCGCAGCTACCGACGTCATGGCCGAACTGGCCTTGCTGGAAGATCCAAAGCTGCGCGCAGCCAATGAAGAACGCGGCGACGATCATGGCGTCAATCTGTCTGCAGTGCGTGCGGTCGCCAAGCGCGTGAAGACCCAGCATGAGCTGGCAAAAGAGCTCTGGGCCACCGGTGACACGGCTGCACGGCTGCTGGCGACCCTGATCGCCAGGCCAAAAGCCTTCTCCGCCGATGAGCTCGACGCGATGATCCACGACATTCGCGCGCCAAAGCTCCTGGACTGGTTTATCACCAACATCGTCAAGCCTGGGAAGCACGCTGAAGAGCTGCGTCTACGCTGGAAGGACGGCACGGATCTGGTCGGACGGGCCGGCTGGAGCTTAACGACTGATCGCGTGATCACGCGTGCTGATGGGTTGGATTTGGATGGCCTGCTGGACCAAATCGAGATGGAGATGAAGGATGCGCCTGCACCCAAGCAGTGGTCGATGAACCACTGCCTTGCCGAGATTGGCATCCGTCACCGCAAATACCGCCCTCGCGCCATCGGCATTGGCGAAAAGCTCCAGGTTCTCGTCGACTATCCGGCGTCGCCGGGCTGTACGCCGCCTTACGCGCCCGTCTGGATTGCTGAAATGGTGCGTCGCCAAAAGGCGTTGGCCTAGTGGCGTGCCGCACGGCGGCGCTTGCGATCGACTGTCGCTACCGCCGTTCAGGTCTTCGCAATGAAGTCCTCAAGATCATCAAAGAACCGCTGTTCAAACCCCAGCATGCGATGCGGATGATGGCCGCACTGTTTGTATTGGACAACTTCAAGATGGGGATTGGTCGCCAGCAGACTGCCGGCGTGTTCATCCGAAAATGCTCCTCCGAACCGTTCCTCGCCTCGAACGAGCTTTGCTGGGCACAAGAACGGTCGCTCGGTTGATATCGATGACAACGCCTCTTTCAAGCAGTCATCACGAAGACAACGCGGGTCGACGCGCTGTATCGCGGAAGCGTGGCTGAGCAAATGGCGGGCCGATATGTGGTCCTTGACGACACCTCCCAAGCGGTCAGGCCCATTGGAAAGAAACTCGACATAGGTTGTGAACGGCGGAGGCTCCTGCTGCCATTTCGTCAGCCGCAACAGCAAGAGTGAGAACAACTTCGAGAATATCGAGTTGCTCCATTCCTCCAGACGTCCCAGGAACCACGGGGGGTCCTCAAGGAATACGGCCCGAATGTTCGGATTGGTTTGGCTGAGCACACCGGCCACGCACGCGCCCAGCGAATGCCCAACGACGATTGCCGGACGGCCTATCGCGGCCAGAGCAGTCTCGGCATCGGAGATGTAACCCGCAAGGTCATAGTTCGGCGCGCGATCGGAGTGGCCGTGACCACGAAAATCGAGCGTCCAAACGCAATATCGATCGATCAATCGTTGCCTGGTTTCGTCCCACGTATCACGACTTACGCTTGCCCCATGCAGGAACAAGACAGGCACCGCATCCATCGGGCCATCGACTGATGCGGCAAGTCGTACATTGCCGTTCGCCAAGGTAAGGTCGGTCATGCATTATGCTCCGCGAAGCGGACCGTGGACGGCAGATTGCCGCAGGAGAGTGCGAGTTCCAAAATTGAGTCTCAAGAGCTGCTGTATCACTCCTGCGCGAACACAAAAATCGCTCAATTGCGTGCCATTTCTGCCACGTCCTTGGAAAAAGGATCGTAGCAGTTGCTGGCTCCGGAGCCGGTTGTTGCACCCGTAAGAATCATCAGCTTAGCTCCAGTACGCCCTTGCCGGGGCTAGGTTCGTCTCGTAAGGGGATGGACCGAGACATGGGCCATCTTAGGACACGCCATCTTAGGACACATGGACACGCCGCGTACGTGCAACGTGCTTATGCTCTATCCGCGCTTCGCCGCGGACTCGTTCTGGAGCTTTGGCGAATCCTGCAAGTTGATGGGCGTTCGCCGCCCCGCGGCTCCCCTCGGCCTGATTTCCGTCGCCGCGATGTTACCGGGCCACTGGACGGTGCGCCTGGTCGACTGCAATACGGCGTCGCTCTCGGACGATGATCTTGCCTGGGCTGACGTCGTCTTCACCGGCGGAATGTTGCCGCAACAGGCTGACACGCTGCGGCTGATCGAGCTTTGTCGCTCACAGGGCAAGCCGGTGGCTGTCGGTGGCCCCGACCCGACCTCCAGTCCGCACATCTATGCCGCAGCCGACTTTCAGGTGCTCGGTGAGGCCGAGGGTGTTATTGGCGAGTTCATTGCCGCTTGGGAGAGTGGTGCCCGATCGGGCGTGTTCACAGCGCCCAAGTTCCAGGCCGACGTCACCAAGACGCCAGTGCCGCGTTTCGACCTGCTCAACTTTGAAGACTATCTCTATCTCGGTGTGCAGTATTCGCGCGGCTGCCCCTTCACTTGCGAGTTTTGCGATATCATCGAACTGTACGGGCGGGTGCCGCGGACCAAGACCACCCCGCAGATGCTGGCCGAGCTCGATGCGCTCTACGAGATGGGATATCGCGGCCATCTCGACTTCGTCGACGATAACTTCATCGGCAACAAGAAGTCGCTCAAGCTGTTTCTTCCGGAACTCGCCGCCTGGCAACGCGCGCACGATTATCCGTTCGAGTTTTCGACGGAAGCCTCGATCAATCTGGCCGATGATCGGGAACTCCTGGAGATGATGGCCGCGGCCAACTTCTTCGGCATTTTCGTCGGCATCGAAAGTCCGGACCCGGCGACCCTGGCCGCGACCAAGAAGAAGCAGAACACCCGGCGCGATATCGCGGAGAGCATTCACAGGATATACGGCGCCGGGATGCTCGTCACCGCGGGCTTCATCGTCGGCTTCGACAGCGAGAAAGTCTCGATCGCGGGCGCCATGGTCGACTTCATCGAGGAGGCAGCCATCCCCGTCTGCATGGTTGGCCTGCTCTATGCCTTGCCAAACACGCAGCTCACACGCCGCCTTGCCCGCGAGGGTCGGCTGCACCCGAATCATGATATGGGGCCAACCATCGGCGGCGATCAGTGCACCGACGGCATCAATTTCGATCCGACGCGTCCGATGCGCGACATCCTGATGGACTACAGACAAATTCTGGAGAGCGTCTATCACCCTGCCGCGTATGCGAGCCGTGTCGACCGATTGATGACGATGCTCGACCGTTCGAGGCAACGCCAGGAACTGCCTGTCGGTGACATCCGTGGCAAGGTGCGGGCGCTGGAGACCGTGCATCGCGTCGTCACCGCCATTCCCGAAGCGCACGATCCGTTTTGGCGAACGTTCCTCAACAGCGCCAAGCGAGACTCGTCCTCGGCACGAATCGCGGTGGCGATGATTGCGGCCTACGCGCATCTTGGACCTTTTTCACGCCAGGTCATCAGCGCCATCGATCGTCGTCTGGCCATTCTGGATGGGCCACCATCAAATTCGACGGCTAACATCGCGATGGCCGAGAACAGAGCCTGATGCCCGCGAGATGCGGCGGACGCAGATCTAACAAGCTGCACAAGGCAAATTGAGTGCTCGACGCCACCCCGAGCTCGCTCCGCTTTACATCTGAAAGCGCAATAAAATTAAGCTACATGCATTTTTATCTTGACACAACCAAAACTAGAACATGTCATTCGAGAATATCGCCTCGCCGACCCGGAAGCGGCCGTTCGTGTGACCGAATTTGAATGATGGTGATAGCCGGCCCCGCGAGCGCATCGGCCCAACGCTTCTGAAATGGCAACAGGCAGATGCAAAGTTGTTTGATGTTCCGGAGGCCGCTTCGGGTCATAAGCCGGCGGTGGGATTCCACGGAAAGAGGTCTGGTCTACTTCTCAGAGCGAACATTTGGGAGAGGTCGGTCTGTTTCAGAAGGCCAACAGCGGAAGCCGCGATTGGACTACAGGGACTGCGTACTATCGTCAGCGATAAATATCTTGCGTGAACCGGTTCACAGATGGATGGGCCAGACCGCGATACGTTAACGCCGGCTCTTGTCCGACGGGCGCCAGTGCGATCAGCATGTTCGAGAAAGCGTCGAACATCGACGTCCACCGCTCCGTCGCACACACGTGTTTCGCAATTCTGGGTGTTTCGCAATTCTGGATCTATGAGCCTGTCCAAGAACGACTGATCTCGTCATCTCTACGCAATTCAGAAATTCGATCGGAGAATGAGCCACACGACAGATTAGATGGAGGAACCAATGGTGAAGAGAGCGATAGCGCTCGGCGGTGGCGGTCCGGCAGCAGGCCTGCACATTGGGGTTCTGGAAGCTCTTGCCGACGCAGATATAACCTTTGATGTGTGGGCATTGTCCTGCATCGGCGCTTGGGTTGGGATCGTCTACAATCAGTTTGATCACGTTGCAAATAAAGATAGGGCGGAAAAGACCTATCAGTTCTTCAAGAATGGCGTGTTTCGAGACGATGAAGGCTATAGGCGCTTTCCCATAAACACCGTGTTCGGTCCGGATTGGGAGAGCGTTGGCAAGGCTGTGACCAACTTCGTCACAGATCCCAATACCTATAAGGATATATGGAGCCCATCCAGCATCATGAATGCCTACAGGGAGTCCATGTCGCTCTGGTTCGCTCAACAGCCTGACACAGACGGCGGGAAGAGGTTCGCGAACCTGGACAGGGGAGACGTAAACGGATGGATTCTTAATCAGGTGCTGGCACCTAATCCTTTCGTTCGTTATCTCACGTCCATGATGTATCTGTCCCACGTCACTGGCCTCTCCAGGATCAACTATCCGCACAGCCAGTTTATGAAGAGCATAAATTTCGAGGCGCTGAAAAAACCTGGAACGCCATGCATATTTCACAACGCCTGGAATCTTGACGCACATAAGCTTGCGTTGTTTTCCAACCGTCCAATGACCCAGAAAGCCGACGAGAAAGAGTACAAGGGGCCCATCAGCGCATCCAGCCTATGTGCGTGTTCAGCCCTTCCCTTCGTCGAAGAAACCGTACGGATCGACGGAGTTACATACTGCGAAGGAGCCCTGGTCGACACGGTCAACTTCGAGAGCTTGCTCGAGGAGCACCATAAGCCAGACGATCCGCTACACGAAATATGGGTGAGCAGGATCGTCGATGCCAAGCAAGTCCGCAAGCCGCAAAACCTTCACGATGCGCTGGCAAATCTCTGCCAATTGTTCGCTGCGACCGTTGGCGAAGATGACGTCAGGCTGTTCAAATACCATGTGCGGTACGACCCACCAAAACCCGGGGACAAGAAGTGGGAAGGCACCGTCGTCGAGATTCGGGTGCCGGGGCACATCAGTTTCAAATGGAATCACAGCAACCTGGATATGGGGCGAAAGTTGGGGAAGGTTGCTACGGAACAAGCAATCAAAGCATACAACAAACACAAAGGACTTCCGGGGCATGCCGGGCCACATTTCATAAATGAGGATCCGAAGAAGAACGACCCGCAGGGATGGGGGGAGGTGCTAGATGCGTATCATGAATGTCAGAAGCGAGCGGCTTAACGCCAAGGTAAAGTAGCTTTACGGTCGACTTTCTGAGCCAGGCCACGATATCGGTCGTCCAAGCGAAATTACCGCAGCCGGTCGAGCAACGCCTTGGCTTGTTTTAGATCCTGCGTATCAAGGCCCTCGGTGAACCAGGCGTAGATGGGCGCGAGCAGCTCGAGCGCTTTCTCGCGCCTGCCCTGATCGAACCACAAGGCGGCAAGGTCTACGGCAACTCGAAGTTCAAGGGCCTTGGCGTGCTGGCTTCTGGCAATTGTCAATGCGTGATCGAGCATTGATTGCGCCTCGGTGCCGGCTTCCGGTACGCCATCGAAGAGCAACACGCGCGCTTTCAGTCGATACAGTTCGGCCTCAAATATCCGTTCGCTATTACGGCTGGTTGTAGCGAGGCCCTGTTCGATAAGCTCCAGCGTAGCTTCGCATTGTTGGCTCGATAACAAGACCGGACAGAGGAGCACGTAGAGTGCTGTGATGCCGAGCTGATAGCCTGCGCTGTGATGTTCCTTCATCGCAGTCCGGATTTCCGCGAGCGCGGCGGACGAAGGATCAAGAAAGGTGGCGCTTATCCCCCGGACGGCGCGCGCCAATCCTCGCCATTGCCGGAAGCCGTGTTCCTCCGACAAGGCGAGACAGCGTTCGGCATAGCGGTGTGCAGTCAGGAACTCGCCCCGAAGAGCGTAGAGAATGGACGCATAATAACATCCATAGGCCTGCGAATGCGGATGACTGATGGCGTCGGCACGCCGAATGGCGGCATTTAGGCGTGCGAGTGCCGTATCAGCGCGGCCCAGCAGCCAGAGCGCCCATGACATCAAGGCAAGGTCGGCCACGCCCGCATCCTGGCCGGCGGCACGCGCCGCCAATCTGTCCTGCTCGCTGCTCGCCTCGAACGCTTCGAAGGCTCGTTCGATCACGTCGTGGGCGCCTGCAAGATGTCCCATGAAAAGACGAATCATCCCTTGCCCACGCATCGCGTTGAGCAATGTTGGTCGATCGCCGCGCGCCTGCGCGAGATCGAGCAGCGCCGAGATCATTTCCTCGGCGACCGGCAACTCACCACGCATGACGCTCGCGGTGGTCAACCAAAACATGATTTGTAGTTCCTCGGGGGGATCTCCGAGGCGCTGGCATAGCTCGCGCGCACGAGTGAAGGTCGCCACCGCATGTGGCGAGGCCGGCCCCTCGGTCGCGATTAGGCATGGTCCCAGCGCGAATTGGAAATCAAGCTCGCGTCTGTCCTTCTGTGCGCCGTCGGCCGAATGGGCCAAGATCTCGATGCCTTTCCGCAAGTGTGCGATGGCTTCGAGGTTGGCGGAGCGCATGGCCGCCTTCTTGCCTGCCTGGAGCCAATATGCTCCTGCCTTTTCGAACAGTCCCGCCTCCGTCAGGTGGAGTGCGAGAGTCTCGGGTTGAGTCTCCACAATTTCCGGGAACCGTTGCTCGAAGACGTCTGCGATGGTGGCATGCAGCGCTGCGCGTCGGCTCTTCAGAAGTCCGGCTTCGGCAGCGTCCCGCACAAGCGCATGCTTGAAGGTGTAGACCGCGCGAGGTATCTCGCCCCGGCAGAATATCAACTCCGCCCGAACCAACTGGGCAAGCGCCTCCTCAAGCCTCTGCCTCGGCAACCCGGTAACGGCCCTCAGCAGTTCGTAAGAGAACTCGCGCCCCACAACTGCACCGATCTGGGCCACGTCCTTTACCGGGGCCAATCGGTCTAGTCTGGCCATCAGGGATGCGTTCAATGTCGTTGGAATCGCCATCGAGGGTAGCGGACGGCTGAGCATGTAATGGTCGTCCCGCTCCTGCAACAGCCCGGTTTCGAGCACGGCCTTGGTCAGTTCCTCGACGAACAGGGGCACGCCATCGGTACGGGAGAGGATTTGGTCCATGACCTCCTCCGGGAGCGTCTTGCCGGCTGTGATGCGCTTGACCAATGCCGCCCCGCTGCGCCGGCTCAGCCGTGTGAGCGGGACCGTCGTCACATGTGCATGACCAGGCCAGGGCGGCGTGAACTCTGGTCTGGCGGTGATCAGCAGCAGCACGCGAAGTCGCGGCATCCTTTCCAGTGTAACCGCGAGCAGCTCCAGCGAAGTCGGGTCCGCCCAATGGGCATCCTCAAAGATGACAAACACTGGCTGCCGCGCCGCCAATGCGTCGAGCTGAGCCAGGAACGCCGCCAGCGTCATCTCCTTGCGCTTCTGCGGACTCAGCTCGGGCAGGCGGTAGCGCTCGCTGAGCGGCAGCGACAGAAGGTTGGCCAGAGCCGGCACCACACGGTCTGCTTCAGCACCAGACCGCAAGAGTAGAGCTTCAAGCTTGGCAAACTTCTCCGTCGGCGTCTCGCCTCGCTCGAACCGGGCAGCACGTTCGAGATTGGCGATGAATGGATACAGCGCACTGTTGGTGTGGTGCGCCGAGCAGAAATGGCGTACCGTAATGTGTGGTTCGGTCCGGAGTCGCTCTTGAAGCGCCAGCGCAATGTGCGACTTACCGATACCTGGCTCTCCAGTTAGAACCACCACGCAGCCTTCGCCTGACGCGGCATGCTGCCAGCGCCGCAACAGCAGCTCGATCTCCTCGTCACGCCCGATCAGCGGTGTCAATCGAGTCTTGCGCTGCGCCTCGAAGCGGCTTTCCACTCGGCTTATCCCGAGCACCTGCCAGGCAGGTACTGGCTCCGCCCATCCCTTGAGCGCGATCGAGCCGAGATCGCGGTATTCGAAATATCCGGCGGTGAGCTGGTGCGTACTCTCGGAAATCAGCACCATACCGGGTTCGGCGAACTGCTGCAGGCGAGCAGCCAGGTTCGGTGTCTCACCAATGACCGCCTGCTCCCTGGCGGCACCTTCACCGGTCAGATCGCCCACGACGACCATGCCGGTGGCGATACCAATGCGGACCTGTAGCTTGGTGCCGATGTCTGTCTGGAGGTTGGCCACGGCATCGACCAGTGCCAGCCCCGCGCGTGTCGCCTGCTCGGCATCGTCCTCGTGCGCCTGGGGATAGCCGAAATAGGCAAGCACGCCATCCCCCATGTATCGCGCGATGACGCCCTCATTCCGGGAGATAACCTCCGCGATGCAGTCGTGATAGGCGCTGATGACCGAGCGCAAGTCTTCCGGATCTAGTCGGGCCGAAAGTGCCGACGAATCCACCAGATCGCAAAACATGACCGTGAGTTGGCGCCGCTCGGCGCTGTCCCGCGGCGCTGGTTTGGCGCCCGTTCGGGCCGATACAGGGATTTCACTCTTAAGTTCTGCAATCGCGCGCAGAATCTTGCGCCGGTGCCCAAGCAGGACGCCGAGGTCCTTGAGGTCCTGCTCCGTGAGATCGCCGACGACCGAGAGGTCGATGGCGTTCTCGGCGAAACGCTGGGCGTACTCTCCCAAGCCGATCGATGCTAGCCACTCTGCAATACCCGTCATGGTATACCTATGGCCTCTGCGATCAGAATAGCACATTGGAGAGGCCTGCGAAGGCGCATCTGTCGACGGAAGCCCCGATCGCCGAACTTCTCACGCAATTTAACACAGTGGACCGGGCGAAGGGTGGACGCTGCAAAGCGATGTCTGTTAGGGCAAGAGGCGGGATCGAGGTCGCCCTCGCTGCGCAAACGCTTCAGGAGGCGCGGCGGCGACGAGGTGTCGCGGTGATAGAGCGTGCCGATATGCCGAGCGCGCGCTATCCCGACATGAACCGGCGAGAAGCTGTGTCCTGACCATGACGACTGGCGGCGCAGCTATTAGTACAGATCACCTTCGCCGAGGCAGCGGCAAGCCTCGATGCCAGATGGTCCCATTGTCAAACTGAATGAGCATGCCATCCGGGGAGTAAACCGCACCTTCGTTGAAGGCATCGATCCAGATCCGGCTCGTCGGCGAAAACCAGTCCGGCCACGCGCGCGCAGGCACGCCTGCCTCGGTCAAGAGATTGAAGTCATATCCGTTCTGCGTGACATGGGCAGGCAGACTTCCCCGACACTTGTCAACGCACGTATAGATGCCGGTCAGATTAATCGGTTGAGCCGATGCACTGGGAGCCGCGAGCGCGGCCAGCATGCCGATGACCAACGATAGACGTTTCATAGGGCTCTCCCTTCGTTCGAATGGTTGGGCTGGCCTGGAAGAGGCCGTCATTTTCGCGCCTTTAGCCTTTCCTGCTCGCTGAGCTTATCCCTCTCAAACGCAGACGATTCGTGTGCGTTTGATTTCTTGTCCGCGGGCGCTCTTGGAAGAACGCCCACACATTGAGAGGTCGGGCCGACTGCTGCCCTTCATGTGCTTTGATGGTCTCCTGTTTGGAATTTGCTCGAAGCGCCCTGCACGCGCTATGCACTTTCGGCAGGTTGCCACCAGCGTCGGCTTGCGTCGCCGAAATCGAACGTGCCCACAAGACAGCCGAGGCCCTCCGCAACGAATCCGGTGCGTCCCGCAACAGTCTCACACCTGACCACTACACGCATGGCCCGCGCGTCACCCTCACCGGCCAGTTCGACGCGCTGTAAATGGAAGGGGGCTCCTAGCCCCACGGACCCGAAGGTGCGCAAGGAAATGGAAGCTGGCGGATTAGGCCTCTGGCGCCGATCGCTGCGCAGATTTAGAACCGACGACACCATGTAGAGATTTGAGATGAGGAACAGGGACGTGCCACGGGGCGCTGAAGCGCGGCCAAACGGGATCATCATTTCCGCTTCACGCCTCGATCGTTCGGCCCTCGGCTTTTCCGCCATGCGCGATCTGACGGCAGAGCTGACGGACCTCTTTCTGCTAGGCGCGGCGGGGGAGTTCGGCAACGTCACAGCAACGGCCCACCTTGGTCAGGCTCTTCTGGTCGATGGGCGCGTCAGCTCTCTCTTGTATGACCGGACGCCAGGACATGTGAGGCGCGGCAGCGCCGATCATTACCAACTGCAATTCCATCTCCAAGGCCAGACCCACGCGGAAACGGAAAGGCGCGGCTTCACCGTCCGTCCGGGAGACGTCGGCCTCATCGACATGACGCATGTCGGCCGCTACTGGACGACGGCTCCCGTGAATGGCGGCTTCGCTCACTCGCTGGTCTTCATCGTGCCGCGACGCCTTTTGGCGCCCATGTTGAGCGAGCCCGACGCGGTCGGCGGAACCATCCTTCCGGCGGGCTCGCCGCAGGCCAGGCTTGTCGGCGGGCTTTTGCTCTCGCTCTGGCGACGGGCCCGGTTCATGACGCTCGAAGAGGGCGCGGCCGAGGTTCGAGCCGCAATGCCGCTCATAGCGCAGGCATTCGGCGCCCGCGCCCAGTTCGCGGACGAAACGCGGCATCCGCGCAACGCGAAGATCCTGCAGGAGGTGCTCTCGCATGTGGAGCATCATATCGATGATGGCGCTCTCGATGTCGCCACGATCTGTTCGCGGTTCAACGTTTCGCGCTCGGCCCTCTATCGCGCGCTCGAGGCTGAGGGCGGGCTGGTCAGGCTCATCCAGCGGCGGCGGCTGCTGCATGCCTTTTCGCTGCTCTCCTCGCCGGGTCTGCGCCAGCGCCGCATCATCGATGTGGCCGTCGAATGCGGCTTCTCCAGCGATGCCGCCTTCGTGCGCGCCTTCCAACGCAGCTTTGGCCTGACACCCGGCGACGTGCGCGATGCGGCCGACCCTGCGAGGCGCCATTTTGCGAGCCTCGACCTCAGTTGGGCCGGCATGCGGAGGACGGAACTGCTGGGGTGGATCTCCCAACTGGGTCACGGTGAGTGAAGCGCCCAGGCGTTGGGACGCTCGATCAATGATGCCCCCTTCCTTGCGGCTAGAAAGGATTCTCTGCGTCGATCGACACAAGGGAATTGGTGATGAGTGCGTTTGGGCTGGGGCGGGTTGGGGTCGGTAGCTTCCGCGCGCGCGTGTTACAGCGATCAGCCCTGTCCTGCGGTGTGGCATTACCTTTTCTGGTCGTCCTTGGAGGTCCCGTTTCGGCGGATGACTTCGTCGGAGCGCCAGGCACGCCGGGTGGCGGAGCCGGTGGGACGCCAACCGTCATCATAGATAGCGCCGGCATTATCAGCGGGACCAATAGCTATGCCGGGGGCGCCGGCGGCGCGGGCTCGGGCGGTTCGACGGGATTCCCCGTCGGAGGCGCTGGCGGTGCC
>NZ_PSRR01000123.1 GCF_004296405.1 Bradyrhizobium sp. Leo170 | reverse complement strand
TCAGTCAGGTTTTGGCGAGAAAACCCTGGTTTCCCGCGCAACTTGCTCCGCCAGCCTCTAACTTGCGAAGCAAATCCTCACCCGGATGGTGTGGATTTAGCAAAACTGGAGCCACTTCGGTTTAACCCTTTGTCCAGCCCCGCTTCCCATAGTGGGAGCCCTGCTCAATCTCGCAATATCCCGGGTCCGGAACTGTGACATCCTTTGGACGTGTGATTTCGGTGCGCGGCTCGCAAGCCCGCGTCGGACTCCTGGCAACCAGCCAGATGCCATTTTCGGAAGTGCGCGCGACCGTCGGTCGCTTCGTCAGCATCCGGAGTGCGTCTTCCGTGATCGTCGCCATGATCACGGAGGTGAGTTGCGAGGACTTGCCGACGTCCGACAATTATATCGCAACCGCTTCCGTCGACCTGCTCGGCGAAATTCTCGGCGGCGACCGTCCCAAATTCCAGCGCGGCGTCACCAACTACCCGACCATCGGCGACACCGTCGACCTGATCAACGCAGAGGAGCTACGTACGATCTATGCGCCGAGCGGCTCCGACCAGATCAATGTCGGTACCCTGCAGCAGGATCGTTCGGTCACCGCGTATGTCGATATCGAGGAAATGTTGTCCAAGCACTTCGCCGTGCTCGGTTCGACCGGCGTCGGCAAGTCCACCGGCGTGTCGCTGCTGCTCAACGAGATCCTGAAGTCGCGGCCGAACCTGCGCATCTTCCTGCTCGACGTGCACAACGAATACGGTCGCTGCTTCGGTGAGCGCGCGCAGGTGCTCAACCCACGCAACCTGAAACTGCCGTTCTGGCTGTTCAACTTCGAAGAGATCGTCGACGTGCTGTTCGGCGGCCGCCCCGGCGTGCCGGAAGAACTCGACATCCTTGCCGAAGTCATCCCGATGGCGAAGGGTATCTACACCCAGTACCAGAACGCCGACCGCATCGGATTGAAGCGCATCGATCCCAAGCAGATCGGCTACACCGTCGACACGCCGGTGCCTTATCGTCTGGTCGACCTGATCGCGCTGATCGACGAGCGCATGGGCAAGCTTGAGAACCGCTCCTCGCGCATCATCTATCACAAGCTGATCTCGCGCATCGAGACCGTCCGCAACGATCCCCGCTACGCCTTCATGTTCGACAACGCCAATGTCGGCGGCGACACGATGGCGGAGGTCATCAGCCACCTGTTCCGCCTGCCCGCCAACGGCAAGCCGATGACGGTGATGCAGCTCGCCGGCTTCCCGGCCGAGGTCATCGATTCCGTCGTGAGCGTGCTCTGCCGGATGGCATTCGATTTCGGGCTGTGGAGCGACGGCGTCTCGCCGCTATTGTTCGTCTGCGAGGAGGCGCACCGCTACGCGTCCGCCGACCGCAATATCGGCTTCGGCCCGACCCGCAAGGCCGTATCCCGTATCGCCAAGGAAGGCCGCAAATACGGCGTCTATCTCGGCCTCGTCACCCAGCGCCCGGCCGAGCTGGATGCCACCATCATCTCCCAGTGCAACACGCTGTTCACGATGCGGCTCGCCAACGACCGCGACCAGGCGCTGTTGCGCTCGGCGGTTTCCGACGCCGCGGCCAACCTGCTGTCGTTCGTGCCCTCGCTCGGCACCCGAGAGGTGCTGGCGTTCGGCGAAGGCGTGGCGTTGCCGACGCGGCTGCGCTTCAAGGAGGTGCCGCCGCATCAGCTTCCGCGCAGCGAAGCCACCATCGCGACCGTGCCGTCGGTTGCCGCCGGCCACGACATGCATTTCGTCTCGGCCGTCCTGGAGCGCTGGCGCGGCGCGACCTCGCACCGCGACGTGCCCAACGACCCCGCGATCAGCGAGCGGCCCGCCGCGCGCGCCACGACGCTGGACGCGCCGATGCTGCAGCCCTCGATGGGGCTCGATCCGGACCGCTTCTCGCTCCTGAAGAAGCCATTGCGCTGAGAGTCCTGCGGCCGGGCGCTTGCGCTCGCGCCGTCATCGACTATGGTTCCGGCCAAGCTGCACTGCCTGGAGCCGGGACCTGCCATGACTGAGCCGATCGCAACACGCTTTCCTATGCCTCCTCTCGACAAATTGCCCGAGGATATCCGCGAACGTATCCTCGCAGTGCAGGAGAAATCCGGCTTCGTGCCGAACGTCTTCCTGGCGTTCGCCTATCGCCCAGACGAGTTTCGCGCCTTCTTTGCCTATCACGACGCGTTGATGGAGAAGGACAGCGGCCTCTCCAAGGCCGAGCGGGAAATGATCGTGGTGGCAACGAGCGCCGCCAACCAATGCCACTACTGCGTGATCGCGCATGGCGCGATCCTGCGCATCCGTGCCAAGGATCCGCTGATCGCGGATCAGATCGCCGTTAACTATCGCAAGGCCGACATCACGCCGCGCCAACGCGCCATGCTCGATTTCGCGATGAAGGTGAGCCGCGAGGCGAGCACGATCTCGGAAGCCGATTTCGGCGCGCTCAAAGCGCACGGGTTCAGCGATGACGACATCTGGGACATCGCGGCGATCGCCGCGTTCTTTGCGCTGTCGAACCGGATGGCCAACTTCACCGCGATGCGCCCGAACGACGAGTTCTACATGATGGGACGGCTGCCGAAATAGCCGGCCGCCGAGGTATGCCGCGTGCTTGAATGGAGCGACATCATCCTGCGCCTTGGCGTCGCCACGCTGGCGGGCGCCCTGATCGGCCTCAATCGCGATCTGCGCGGAAAGCCGATCGGCTTGAAGACGCTCGGCATCGTCGGACTGTCCACCGCCACGGTCGTCGTGGTCGCCGTGCAGTTCACCGAGGTCGGCAAGATCACCGATGCGACCAGCCGCGTGATCCAGGGCATCCTGACTGGCATCGGCTTTCTCGGCGCCGGCGTCATCGTCCGTGAGAGAGAACACTTCCGCGTCCGTGGATTGACGAGTGCCGCCTGCGCCTTTCTGGCCGCCTGTATCGGGATCGTCTCCGGAGCCGGAGCGTGGCGGATCGTCGCGACAGCCTTGGTGATCGCGCTCGTGCTCCTGACCGTCGGCCGCCGCACCGAGCGCTTGCTGCATCGCGCACTGGGCGGCAACGGCGATTCGGACGAGCACGGCACGCCACCGCAGCCGCCGACAGGCCGCTAGAGCTTCGATTCTGATTGAATCAGAACCGAAGCTCTAGATTCTTGTTCTGACGCGTTTTCTTCACGCGAACCGGCGTCCACTTCGCTCGAAAACGCTCTATTCATCCGACGCCGGACCGCACCAGCCCGGCAGGTAGATCGCGTCCTTGCTCTTCGCCGCGGCGAGCGCCTTCTCCATTGCCGTGTCGAAATCAGCTTCCACGAGCTTGCGCGCCACCTGGCGACGCAGGAAATCCGCCCACAGGAACTCACTGAATGGCGTGGTATCCTTGGCAAAACCGCCTGCACGGCGCAGTTCGCCGGCGAGGCTGCGGAACGGATCGTCCTTCAGGTCGACCACCGATTTCGGCAGATCGCGAAAATGCCTGCGATCACCCTTGGCGTCGTAGGGATAGACCCAGCGCTTGTTGTCCATCACGCCCCAGAACGCATCGCGCTGGACCATGGTGAGATCGCCGATCACGGTGACAAGCACATCCTTGACGCCCTCATCGTGCAGCGCGCGGGCGAGATGGTGATGGTCGACGACGTAGTGGCGCTCATCGGGCCCGAGCACCACCGGGATCATGTGCTGGCCCAGCATTTCGGCGCGCTTCTTCGCCGACTTGTGCTCGCGCCAACGCTGGCGCTTCTCCTTCACCTCCCTCATGCCGACCGTCATCTGAGTCGGGCGCAGGGACATGATCGTAACCGGCTTGAGAATCGGCTCACGCGTATTTGCCATGGTTCAACTCCCTATTGCTGCCGACGGAAACCATCGAGGGCCGGTTCCACTATGGCACGGCGCCACCAGGGATTGAATTCCTCGATCTTCCGTCTCGACGAGCTGTGAACGGAGGATCCCCCACGTCGCGCGAGGGTGCATCGCACACATCGCCGCGATGCCTTGCGCCCATCGCCCCACCATCAGTTCCATGAAGTGCCGCGGGGTCACGTTGCGAGAACGCGCACCAATATTTTACGTGAGAGGCGCGCACGGCGTGCTAAACAGGATCACAACTTCTGCGGACGGACGGCAGTGAAAACCCAGCGGCCTATCAGCTCGGACGGCGAGCACGTGGTGCTCAAATTCCGACCGCGCACCTCCGACCATCCGCCCGCCCGCCACGAGCAACCGCTTGAGGCGGGAAAGCCCGGGCAAGTCGCCCAGGACCTCTCCCGTTACGAGCGCCCGCGCGAGCAGCCCGATGACTTCCGCCAGCGCATGCTGGCCAATATCGCGGCCTTCGCTTTCACGGTGGCGCTAACCGCAATCGGCATCTGGTTGGCCGTGAGCATCGCCGACCTGCGCAAAACTCAGGATTGCGTCCTGATGGGCCGGCGTGACTGCGCACGGATTTCAGTGATGCCGAGGGGCTAGCGCTGGAACCGCAGCGGTATCTGCTGCCTAGCAAAGCGGCTCCACAGACAAGGCCAAGCTCCATTGAACTCGCGGCCCCGCTCCGATATACGGGCACTCGAGTCCGCCCGGGGGAACAGGGCATTTCGGGACAACGCCGCCCGCCACCTCCCGACCGTCCCGGAATTTACCGCCAATATATCAAAGGCTTAGTGATGTCTTCCACATTCGAGCAGATCGCCAACATTATCGCCGAGACTTGCGATATCCCGCGCGACACGATCAAGCCGGAAAGCCATGCCATCGACGATCTGGGGATCGACAGCCTCGACTTCCTCGACATCGCCTTTGCGATCGACAAGGCGTTCGGGATCAAGATGCCACTCGAGAAGTGGACCCAGGAAGTCAACGACGGCAAGGCCACGACCGAGCAGTACTTCGTGCTGAAGAACCTCGCTGACCGCATCGACGAACTGGTCGCGGCCAAGAACGCAGGCACGGGCACGGCGTCGGGCTCGTAACCGAGCGCCCCATGCAGCTCGAATATTTCACGCTCATCGATCGCATCGTCGACCTCAACATCGGCGACAAGACGATCGTGGTGGAGGCTGACGTTCCGCAGACCAGCACGATCTTCGAAGGCCATTTCCCGGGCTATCCGATCATGCCTGGCGTGCTCCTGACGGAAGCGATGGCGCAGTCGTCCGGCTGGCTGCTGCTCGGCCTGATGAAGTTCGAACGGATGCCCTTTCTCGCGATGATCAAGGAAGCCAAGATGCGCGGCTTCGTCAACCCGGGCGAGGTGCTGACGATCGAGGCCAAGGTCGAGCATGAAGGTTCGGGCTTTGCGGTGACGTCGGCCAAGGTTCGGGTAGGCAAGGAATTGAAATGCAGCGCCGATCTGACGTTCCGCCACATCCCCTTCCCCCATCCCGATCTGCGCGTGCACATGGACGCGATGGCCAAGAAGATCGGCTTTCCGCAGCGGGCACTGACGCATGACTGAGCGGAAGGAAGTCTGGATCACCGGCATTGGCGTCCTGTCGTCGCTCGGCGAAGGACCGGACGCGCATTGGGATGCGCTCAACGCCAAGCGCATCAACATCGACGACAAGCGGTTCGCGCCCTACATCGTCCATCCGCTCGCCCCCGTCAGCTTCGACGCGCAGATCCCGAAGAAGGGCGACCAGCGCCAGATGGAAGCCTGGCAGCGCATCGGCACCTATGCCGCGGGGCTGGCGCTGGATTCGGCCGGCGTCAAAGGCAATCAGGAAATCCTGTCCCGCATGGACATGATCGTCGCGGCTGGCGGCGGCGAGCGCGACCTCGCGGTCGATACGGCGATCCTGAACGCCGACGCGCGCGGCAACTTCAGCCCCGGCTTCCTCAACGAGCGCCTGATGAGCGAACTGCGTCCGACGCTGTTCCTGGCGCAGCTCTCCAACCTGCTCGCCGGCAATATCGCAATCGTTCATGGCGTCCGCGGCACCTCGCGCACTTTCATGGGTGAGGAAGCCTCCAGCATCGACGCGGCGCGGATTGCGCTGGCGCGCATCGAGGCCGGCCAGAGCGACATTGCGCTGGTTGGCGGCGCCTACAATGGCGAACGCCTCGACCTGCTCGTCCTGTTTGAATTCGGCGACTTCAACCTGACCGGCGAGTTCGCGCCGGTCTGGGCCCGCGAGAACAACAGCGGATTCGCGCTTGGCTCCGCCGGCGCGTTCCTGGTGCTGGAATCCCGTGAGCACGCCGAGGCGCGCGGCGCCAAGCCTTATGCCAAGCTCTCCAAGGTGGTCGCCGACCTCGCGCAGCGCAAGCAGCCGGGCGCGGTGACGAAGTCGCTGGAGGCGTTGTGGTCGAAACTCGGCGTCGGCGACGATGTCGGCGTGGTCGTCACCGGCGCCACCGGCGCCGAGCCCGTCACGTCGGAAGAGCGCGCGTTCCTGCGCCAGCACCAGGGCCTTGCCGTGCGCGCCACCGGAACGATGTTCGGCCACACCGTGGAGGCCCAATTCCCGCTCGGCGTTGCCCTGGCGGCGCTCTCGGTCTCACGCGGCGCGCTGTTTCCGCCGAACGATCCGACCGGGTTCGAGGTTGAAAAGTCGGATCCGCCGACCCAGATTGTAGTGATGGGAACCGGTCACTGGCAGGGCGAAGGGATGGCCCTGGTTGAGGCCGTCAAGTAGGGCGCATTCGCGCAGCATCGACGGGGGAAGCATGGCGACACCACGCGATAAATTTGGCAGGCCGATCGTTGTCGTGACCGGCATGGGCATCGTCACGTCGCTCGGCGGCGGCAAGACGGACAATTGGGCCAAGCTCGTTGCCGGCGAATCGGGCATCAAGACGGTCACCCGTTTTCCGATCGATGGACTGAGGACCACGATGGCCGGAACGGTGGATTTCGTCACCGTCGATCCCTTCACCTCGACTCTTCTTTCCGAGCGCATCGCCGAAATCGCCACCGAAGAGGCGCTGGCGCAATCCGGTATTGGCAGCAAGGGTGACTTTCCAGGTCCCCTGTTCCTCGCAGTCGCGCCGGTCGAGACCGAATGGCCGCAACGGCTCGAACTCGGGCGCACGATCGACAAGAAGGAGTTCGACTACTACGACATGTTGCGCGCGAGCGGCGGCGGCAGATTCGCCCCCTATCATGATCGCTTCATGTTCGGTTCGGTCGCAAAACACCTCGCCGAAAATTTTGGTACCAAGGGCTCGCCGATCTCGCTGTCGACCGCCTGCGCCTCCGGCGCGACCGCGATCCAGCTCGGCGTGGAGGCAATCCGTCGCGGCGAGGCGGATGCGGCCCTGTGCGTTGCGACCGACGGCTCGGTGAATCCGGAAGCCGTGGTCCGCTTCTCCCTGCTCTCGGCGCTGTCGACGCAGAACGATCCGCCGCAGGGAGCGTCAAAGCCGTTCTCCAAGAACCGCGATGGCTTCGTGATGGCCGAAGGCGCCGGCGCGCTGGTGCTGGAGAGCTATGAGGCCGCCACCGCGCGCGGCGCGACGATCCTGGGCGTCGTCGCCGGCTGCGGCGAACTGACCGATTCGTTCCACCGCACCCGCTCGAGCCCGGACGGCAAGCCGATCATCGGCTGCATGCGCAAGACGCTGGCTGACGCCGGGATGGAGCCGGAACAGATCGACCACATCAACGCGCACGGGACAGCGACGCCCGAGAACGACAAGATGGAATATCTGACGACCTCGGCGGTGTTCGGCGAGCAGATCTCGAAGATTCCGGTGTCGTCGAACAAGTCGATGGTCGGCCACACGATCTCCGCGGCCGGTGCGGTCGAGGCGGTGTTCTCGCTGCTCACGCTCGAGCATCAGCGGATTCCGCCGACCATCAATTATGACGTGCCTGATCCGACCATTCATTTCGACGTGGTCGGCAACAAGGCGCGCGACGCCCGCGTCACTGCCGTGATGTCCAACTCGTTCGGCTTTGGCGGGCAGAACGCCTCATTGATCCTGACACGCGAGCCGGCCTAGAGCATGATCCGAGGAACTGGTCTCCGGTTTTCTGAAGAGATCATGCTCAACCAAACGCCGCGCCGCTTGTCGCGATGAACCGCCTGCAGCTCCTTCGCGCCCGCGCGCGCCTTCGCGACGCCGTCAAGCCCGTGGGCGACGCGGCGGTGGGCGCGCTGACGATCGCGCTGTTGCGTACCACGCGCTGCTTCGATCCGTTCAAGACCGCCGATTTCTTCGGGCGCGCCGCGCATTTCATCGGTCGCAGGCTGCGTGAGGACCGGATCGGTCGCGAGAATCTGAAGGCCGCGTTTCCGGAAAAATCGCCTGAGGAGATCGAGAAGATCCTGGCCGGCGTCTGGGACAATCTCGGCCGCATCGGCGCCGAGTTCGCCCATCTCGACCATATCTGGGACTACGACCGCGACCATCCCGAAAACAGCCGCATCGAATTGCCGCCGCGAACCATCGAGCTGTTCGACCAGATCAGGGACGACGGCAAGCCGGCGCTGATCTTTGCCGCGCATCTCGGCAATTGGGAATTGCCGGCGCTGGCGGCTGTCGCGCACGGGCTCGACACCGCGATCCTGTTCCGACGGCCGAACAGCGAAGCCGCGGACCGCGCGATCGAGAATATCCGCGCGATCAAGATGGGCACGCTGATCCCCGCCGGCCGCGACGCGCCGCTCCGGCTTGCACAGGCGCTGCAAGACAACAAGCACGTCGCCATGCTGGTCGACCAATATCTGACCAACGGCGTCGAGGTCACCTTCTTCGGCCGCAAGACCAAGGCCAACCCGACGCTGGCGCGGCTCCGGCGTCAGGTCGAATGCCCGATCCACGGCGCCCGCATCATCCGCCTGCCCAATAACCGCTTCCGCGGCGAACTGTCAGAGGAAGTGAAGCCCGTGTTCAATGCGTCCGGAGAGATCGATATCCAGGGCACGATGCAGGCCGTCACCAACGTGATCGAAGGCTGGGTGCGCGAATATCCGGACCAGTGGCTCTGGCTGCACCGCCGCTGGCGGTGAGCTGAAGCCTATACCGCCCCGTCATTGCGAGGAGCGTAGCGACGAAGCAATCCATGCCTCCACTTGTGGCGCTATGGATTGCTTCGCTGCGCTCGCAATGACGGAGAGCGTCGCGACAGCGAGCCTCACTTCCCCGTCTTCACCCTCGTCCACAGCCGGTTGATGATCCGCTGGGTTGCGGGGTCGCGCGCGGTGATGACGAACAGCTTCTTCTGCGTCGCCTCATCCGGATAGATGTTCTTGTCGTCGAGGATCTTGGGATCGATCAGCTTCTGGCTGGCCAGGTTGCCGTTGGCGTAGGACAGGAAGTTCGAGTTCTTCGCCGCGACGTCCGGCCGGTAGAGGTAGTTGATCAGCTCATGGGCCTCGGCGACGTTCTTGGCGTCGGCGGGAATCGCGAGATTATCGAAGAACATCTGCGCGCCCTCCTTCGGGATGGTGTAGCCGATTTCGACGCCGTTCTTGGCTTCGACCGCGCGGCTGCGCGCCTGCATGATGTCGCCCGACCAGCCCACCACGAAGCAAATCTCGCCGGAGGCGAGCGCGCTCAGATATTCCGAAGAATGAAACTTGCGAACATAAGGCCTGACCTTGCTGACGAGGTCAGCGGCCTTTTCGAGATCGGCCTGCTTGGTGGAGTTCGGATCGATGCCGAGATAGTTCAAGGCCGCCGGCAGGATGTCGTCGGCGGAGTCCAGCATATGGATGCCGCAATCCCTGAACTTCGCGAGATTCTCCGGCTTGAAGACCATGTCCCAGCTATCGATCCTGGCATCGGGGCCGAGAATCTTCTGCGCCATCTGGATGTTGTAGCCGATGCCGGTGGTGCCCCACATGTAATTGGCGGCGTAGTTGTTGCCGGGATCGTAGGTCGCGAGCTCGCTCGTCACCACCGGCCAGGCATTGGCGAGGTTCGGCAGTTTCGACTTGTCGAGCTTGAGGAAGACCTTTGCGGTGATCTGGCGCTGCAGGAAATAACCAGTCGGGACCACCACGTCGTAGCCCGACTTGCCCGCGAGCAGCCGCGTTTCCAGCGTCTCGTTGGCGTCGAAGGTGTCGTAAGTTACCCTGATGCCGGTCTCCTTGGTGAAGTCCTCCAGCACCCCCGGCGCCATATAGTTCGACCAATTGTAGAAATTGACCGTGCGCTCCTCGGCGCGGGCGGATGAGGAGACGAGCAGAGCCGCGGCCAGCAAGGCCGCGAAACGAATGGGATGACGGCCCTGCTCGTGCATCTCTCTACCTCTTTCGACGGTGCACCGCGTCCGACAGACGCTCGAGCGCAGTGTCGAGGGTTGCATCCTGCTTTGCAAAGCAAAAACGCACAACCGAGGTTACCGGATCCTTTTCGTAGAAGGCCGAGACGGGGATCGCGGCCACCTTGTAGTCGGTCACGATGCGCCGGCAGAACGCCTCGTCGGTCTCATTCAGACCGAGCGGCGACAGGTCGACGGTGAGGAAATAGGTGCCTTGCGATTTCAGGACGGGAAAGCCGAGGCTCTCGAGCCCTTTTGTCAGCCTATCCCTGCTCCGCGCCAGATCCTTGCGCATGTCGTGAAAATACGCATCCGCCTTGCCGAGCCCGTAGGCCACCGCCGCCTGCAGGTTGGGCGCCGTGGTGAAGGTGAGGAACTGATGCACCTTGGCGGCAACCCGCAGAAGCGGCGGCGCGGCGCAGACGAAGCCGATCTTCCAGCCGGTGAGCGAAAAGATCTTGCCGGCGCTGCCGACCTTGATGGTGCGGTCCCGCATGCCCGGCAGCGTGATCAGCGGGATGTGCTCGCGGCCATCGAAGATCACGTGCTCCCAGACCTCGTCGCAGATCGCGACCACGTCGAATTCCTGGCAGAACCGCGCCAGCAGTTCGAGGTCTTCGCGCGGATAGACCACGGCGGACGGATTGAGCGGATTGTTGAACAGCACCGCCTTGGTCTTGTGGTTGAAGACGCTCCGCAGCATCTCCTCGTTCAGCCGCCAGTGCGGCGGCTCCAGCCGCAGCAGGCGCGGAATGCCTCCGGCCTGACGGATGATCGGCAGATAGGAATCGTACACCGACTGGAAGACGACCACTTCGTCGCCCGGCTCGACCACGGCCAGGATCGATGATGTCAGCGCTTCGGTGCCGCCCGAGGTCACCATGACTTCCGTCATGGGGTCGAGGTTGAGTCCGTGCCAGCGGCCGTAATGGGTCGCGATCGCCTGCCTGAGCTCGGGGATACCCATCATCGACGGGTACTGGTTGTAGCCGTTGACGGAAGCATCCGCGGCCGCGCGGCGGATGTCCTCCGGACCGGGATCGTCCGGAAAACCCTGGCCGAGATTGATGGCGTTGTTGTCGCGCGCGAGCTGCGACATCGCTTCGAAAATGGTGACGGGAAGGTCCGCGAAGACCTTGTTCATGGAAGTCATGGAAAGGTCAGCCGCCCGTCTTGGTCGGCAATCCCGCAGCCTTCCAGCCCAGCATGCCGCCTGCCAGATGCTTGTCGTAGGACAGCCCCGCCGCCTGCGCCGCGAGCGATGCCGTCACCGAGCGCTTGCCCGAGCGGCAGGCGAACACGACCTCTTTGCCCTGCGGATCGGGAATCTCGTCCGGATCGAACGTCGACAGCGGCACCACGACGCTATCAGGATAGGCCTCAGCCGCGACCTCGTTGGGCTCGCGGACGTCGACCAGGAGATAGCGTCCATCCGCTATTCCCTTCGACACCTCCTGGGGCGTTAGATCATGCACCTTGTGGTCGGCCACGCGCGTTCTCCAGACAATTCATGGGCTCAGCCAGCCCCCTGTTTCGGGGGCAAAGTCGCCTCTTGCGCAGGGAAAATCAAGCACCGCGAACGGCTTAGGACCGCCAAAAAGCTAGATCGTCACCTGCGTTCCCACCTCGACGACGCGGCCGGTCGGGATCTGGAAATAATCGGTGGCGTCGTTGGAGGCGCGGCTGAGCGCGATGAACAGATGGTCCTGCCAGCGCGGCATGCCGGAATGCGCGGCGGGCTTGAGCGAGCGCCGCGACAGGAAGAACGAGGTCGACATAATGTCGAACTGCCAGCCGAGCTTACGGGCGATCGCCAGCGTCTTCGGCACGTTCGGCGATTCCATAAAGCCGAAGCGCAGCGTCACCTTGGAGAAGGTCGGGCTGATCTGCTCCATTCGCACCCGCTCGGACGGGTCGATCCGCGGCGTCGGCGCGGTCTCGATGGTGAGAATGACGTTCTTCTCATGCAACACTTTGTAGTGTTTTAGACTATGCATGAGCGCGGTCGGCGCACTGGCAGGATCGCTGGTCAGGAACACCGCCGTGCCGGACACGCGCTGCGGCGGCCGCTTCTCCAGCATCGCGATGAGGTCGGCGAGCGGGAATTCCAGCTTGCGCGACTTCTCGAACAACAGCCGGCTGCCGCGCCGCCATGTGTACATCAGCAGCATCACGGCGCCGCCGAGCGCCAGCGGCACCCAACCGCCTTCCAGCACCTTCAGCAGGTTTGCCGTCAGGAAGGTGAGATCGAGAAACAGGAAGGGGGCGATCAATGCGGCGGCGGCGAGCGGCGACCATCGCCAGACCTTCCACACCACGACAAAGCCCATCATGCCCGTGACCACCATGGTGCCGGTCACCGAGATGCCATAGGCCGAGGCCAGCGCGCTGGAGGAGCGGAACATCACGACCAGCAACAACACCGCGATAAGCAGCATCCGGTTGATGCGGGGAATAAAGATCTGCCCCGAATGGGCTTCCGAGGTGTGGCGAATCTCGAAGCGCGGCAGCAGGCCGAGTTGGATCGCCTGGCGCGTCAGCGAATAGGCGCCGGTGATGACGGCCTGGCTTGCAATGACGGTCGCGATGGTGGCGAGCACAACCATCGGGATCAGCGCCCAATCCGGGAACATCAGGAAGAACGGATTCTCGATCGCCTTGGGGTCGACGATGACGAGCGCCGCCTGCCCCATATAATTCAGCACCAGCGCCGGCAGCACGATGAACAGCCAGGCGACCTGGATCGGCCGTTTGCCGAAGTGCCCGAGATCGGCATAGAGCGCTTCCGCGCCGGTGACGGCGAGAAACACCGCGCCGAGGGTGACGAACCCGATCACACCGTGATGGAGCATGAAGGAGACCGCGTAGAGCGGATTGAAGGCCAAAAGGACCTCAGGATGTCTGATGATCTGCGGCACGGCTGCGATCGCCAGCACAGCAAACCAGACACACATGATGGGTCCGAAAAACGCAGCAACCCGGGCGGTGCCGTGGGACTGCACGGCAAACAGCGCCACCAGGATCAACGCCGTGAGCGGCACGACATAATGTTCGAAGGTCGCGGTGACGAGCTTGATGCCCTCGATCGCCGACAGCACCGACAGCGCCGGCGTGATCACCGCGTCGCCGTAGAACAAGGCCCCGCTGATGATGCCGAGCATCACGACCGCGCCGGCGCCCTTGGTAACGGCGCGTTCGGCCAGCGCCATCAGCGCCAGCGTTCCGCCCTCGCCGTGGTTATCGGCGCGCAGCAGGATCACCACATATTTGAGCGTGACGACGATGATCAGCGCCCACAGGATCAGGGAGAGCACGCCGAGCACAGCCTGCGTCGTGGCAACGCCACTATGCTCGCTTGCCGCCACAACGGCTTCGCGAAGAGCGTAGAGCGGGCTGGTACCGATGTCTCCGTAGACGACGCCGATGCTGCCGAGCGTCAGCGCTCCGAACCCCGCCGTGGAATGCGCCTCTCCATGTCCACTGGCCGCGGGCGTTTCCGCCGCGGTGACCGCACTCTCGGACGACATGGGAGGGAGCCTCTATTGTTCACTGCACAATGAAACAGCGCGGCAGGGCTATATCCTCGCTCGAATGCATAGGTTAGGCGAGAAATGGGCTGCCGCCATGCATTTTACACATAGGTCGATCGTTTAACCAGCCGCAATCGTGCGCCGGTCAGATAGTTACCTGGGTGCCGACCTCAACCACGCGCCCCGTCGGAATCTGAAAATAGTCGGTGGCATCGTTGGCCGAGCGGCTCATGGCGATGAACAGGTGATCCTGCCACAACGGCATGCCCGACTGCGCCGCGGGTTTGAGAGACCGCCGCGACACGAAGAATGACGTCGCCATGATATCGAACTGCCAGCCGAGCTTGCGGGCGATCACCAGCGCCTTCGGGACGTTCGGCGATTCCATGAAGCCGAACCTGAGGCGCACCTTGGAGAACTTGTCGCTGACGCGTTCCATGTAGACGCGCTCGGAGACATCGACGCGCGGCGTCTGCGCCGTCTCGATGGTCAGGATGACATTGTGCTCGTGCAGGACCTTGTTGTGCTTGAGGTTGTGCAGCAGCGCGGTCGGCACGAAGCCGGGATCGCTGGTGAGGAACACCGCGGTGCCCTTGACGATATGCGGCGGCCGCTTCTCCAGGCTCTTGATCAGGTCGTCAAGCGGCACCTCGATGCGCCGGGTCTTGGCGATCAGGATGGCCGTCCCGCGCCGCCAGGTCCAGATCATGGCCGCCATGGCTGCGCCGAACAAAAGCGGCACCCAGGCGCCCTCGAACAGTTTGAGGAGATTGGCGCTCAGGAACGTCATGTCGACCACCACGAACGGCACGATCACCGCGGCCGCGGTCGCTGCGCGCCAGTTCCACAATTTCCAGATCACCACAAAGCCCATGATGCCGTCGGCGACCATGGTGGTGGAAACGGCGATGCCGTAGGCCGATGCCAGTCCGCTCGAGGTGTGGAACATCAACACCAGCAAGAGGACGCCGACCAGCAGCAGCCGGTTGACGCGCGGCAGGTAGATTTGCCCGGCATGGGACTCCGAGGTGTAGCGGACCTCGAAGCGCGGCAGCAGGCCGAGCTGCACCGCCTGGCGGACCAGCGAATAGGCGCCGGTGATGACGGCCTGGCTCGCGATCACAGTGGCGGCGGTCGCGAGCACCACCAGTGGCAGCAGCAGGAAGTCGGGAACCATCCGATAAAACGAATTCTCGATCGCGGATGGATCGGAGAGCACCAGCGCCCCCTGCCCGAAATAATTGAGCAGAAGCGACGGCAGCACGAAGAACAGCCAGCCGGACTGGATCGGCTTGCGGCCGAAATGGCCGAGATCGGCATAGAGCGCCTCGCCGCCGGTGACGGCCAGGAACACTGCGCCCAGCGTCACCAGCCCGATGGTGCCATGCGTGAGCAGGAACTGGAGCGCGTAATAGGGATTGATCGCCGCCAGCACCGACGGGTCATCCTTGATGTGGACCAGCCCCATCACGGCAAGCGTAGCGAACCAGACCACCATCACAGGCCCGAAGGCGGAAGCAACCCGCCCGGTGCCGATGCGCTGGACCGAGAACAGGACGACCAGGATGACGATCGTGACGGGCACCACGTAATGTTGAAGTGCGGGCGTCGCGAGCTTGAGGCCTTCGACCGCCGACAGCACGGAGATCGCCGGCGTGATCATGGAATCGCCGATGAACATCGAGGCGCCGACCACGCCGAGCGCCAGCAACAGCCAGCTTCTCCGCCCCAGCGCCCGCTGCCCCAGGGCCATCAGCGAGAGCGTGCCGCCCTCGCCGTTGTTGTCGGCGCGCAGGAGCAGCAGCACGTATTTCGAGGTGACGACAATGAAGAGCGCCCACAGGATCAGCGACAGCACGCCGAGGACGATGATTCGGGATACCGGCTGCCCATGCGTCGCACCGGCGACTGCCTCGCGGAACGCATAGAGCGGCGAGGTACCGATATCGCCGAACACCACGCCGATACTCCCCAGCGTCAAGGCCCAGAAGTTGGACGTAACCGGCCCCTCTTGGACCTCGCTGGATGAGACGCTGACAGCCATGGCGGGGGGAACGCCCAATCTGCTAGTTTGATCCGGCGCGGCTATCCACGCTTCCGCGTTCCCTGTCAACGGTTGCGGCGGCCGCGACAAGCGCGTAACGGTCCCCGGCTGGACAGGCGGCAGATAGTAAATTCGGCAGATTACGGCTTCAAGCCGGGCGGCAGCGGCGGGTCCTCACGCATCAAGGTGATGGTGACGCGACGGTTTGCCGCGAGCGAAGGATCGTCCGGAAACAACGGCTGGCTGTCCGCCTTGCCCGAGACGGCGAAGATGTGCGAGGGGGGCAGCCCCTCGCGCTCGAGGATCTGGCGCACCGCATTGGCACGGTCCGCCGACAGGTCGAACGCACCGTATTCGCTGCGCGCCGGCACGAAACCGGCGGCGGTGTGGCCGACGATGGATACGCGCAGCGGCGTTGCCTTGAGCGGCCCGGCAAGCTTCTGGATCAGCCGCCGCGTGCGGTCGTAAGGTACCTTGGAGCCGTCGGCGAACATCGAGCGGCCGTCCTGGTCGATGATCTCGAGGTTGAGGCCCTCCTTGGTTTCCTCGAACATGATGTGCTTGGACATTTCGGTCAATTCCGGCATGTCCTGCAGCGCCTGCCGGAGCGAAGCGGACGCGAGCGCGAAGGCGCGGTCGGTGTGCAGCTTGGCGCCGTTCTCCTGATTGCGCTCCTTCTCGTCGGGCGTCGGCCTGTCCGAGGTCTCCTCCGGCGAGATATGCTCGACGTTCTTCAACTTCGGCCGCGTCGGCAGGCCGTCGGATTCGATGATGCCGGAATAGCGCACATTGGTCTGCGAGCCGAAGGCGTCGCGCATCGAACCTGCGACGATCTTCAGCTTGTTGTTGTCCATGCTGGAGAAGGCGACGAGCATCACGAAGAAGCTCATCATCAGCCCCATCAAGTCGGCGAAGGTCACGAACCAGCCGTGCCCTCCGGTATGTGCATCGCCGCGCTTTTTCTTGGCCATCGCGTGAAGCTCCGGATCGCTGCCAGGCCGAAGGTCAGGCCGGCACCGGCTCGCCCTCTCCTTCGCGGTGCTTTTCCGGCAGATAGGCGAGCAGCATTTCGCGAACCAGCGCCGGGCTCTTCGAATCGCGAATCATCAGGATGCCGTCGATGATCAGGGTGCGGTTGGTCTCCTCGTCCAGCAGCTTGCCGTGCAGCTTGTCGGCGATCGGCAGGCAGAACAGGTTCGCAACCAGCGCGCCGTAGAGCGTGGCCAGCAGCGCTGTCGCCATGAACGGACCGAGCTTTGAGGGATCAGTCATGTTGGCGAACATCTGCACCATGCCGATCAAGGTGCCGATCATGCCGAAGGCCGGCGCGCAGTCGCCGATCGCGCGGTAGATCTTGCTGCCCTCGTCGAGATGCATCAGGAAATTGTCGCGGTCGCGCTCGAGATTGTCGCGGATGAATTCGAGGTCGTAGCCGTCGGCGACGTAGCGGATTCCCTTAGCCAGGAAGGGCTCGTTGGTCTCGACCTTTTCAAGGCCGACCGGCCCCTGCTTGCGGGCGATCTCGGCGATCCGGGCCAGTTCGTCGACCAGATCGCGCGCCGACAGCCGGCTCACGGTGAAGGCGAATTTGGCGCCCAGCGGCAGGCCATGCAGGATCGCGCCCAATGGAAAGCGGATCATCGTGGCCGCGACCGATCCGCCGAAAATGATGATCATCGCATGTTCGGAAATGAACATGTGCAGGTCGCCGCCCATGAGCATCATCACTGAAATGACGATAATGCCCGCCAAGAGCCCGGCGCCCGTCATAATATCCATGGGAAACTCCAACGCGTACGCAATACACCGCCTGTCCTGGACGGTGCACGACCCACTCCCGGACCGCGCCGGAAAACCCTACGTGGGCGCCATTAAAGACCCGTAAAGGTTAAGCCGAAGAGGAACCCGTAAAATCCCGAGTTGGACGCGTGGAGTTAGGCGCGGCGCCGGTCTCAATGTTTCGCTAACCATAATCGCCGGCGCAGCTCAGTGACCGGCATCGAGCCCCGTGAGTTCGAGACTGAGCGCGCGCAGCCGTCTCCGCGCCGATGCGTCATAGGCTTGCGGATTGGCCCTGGCCTCGTTCATGCCGTTGAAGAACAGCCCGCTCTCGTCGGCGACATCGTCGCCCGACACCAGATGCAGGATCGCTTCGCCGCCCTGCTCAACAGTGGAGATTGGCGTAACGCCGCCGGCGCGCACCATCGTGGTGTTCATGTAGGTCGCCGGGTGCAGCGAGTTCGCGGTGACGCCCGAGCCTTTCAGCTCTTGCGCGAGATCGATCGTGAACATGATCTGCGCAAGCTTGCTCTGGGCGTAAGCTCGCGAGCCGCTGTAGTTCTTCGTGATCATGACGTCGTCGAAGTCAATCGGATGCTGGCCGAGCGAGGCGACATTGACGATCCGCGACGGCGCGCTCGCTTTCAACAGCGGCAGCAAGAGACGCGCGAGCAGGAAACCCGCGAGGTAGTTCACGGCAAAGCGCAGCTCGTAGCCGTCCCTGCTGGTCTGCCGCGCCGGCCCCTCGCTCTGCGTACCGATCCCGGCATTGCTGACGAAGACGTCGAGCCGCGTGTGGTTTCCGAGCACGGCCTCCGCAAGTTTTCGCGTCTCGGCAAGCGAGGACAGGTCGGCCTGGAAAAAAATAGGCTCGTGGCCCCCTGCCCGCCTGATCTCTTCGATCAGCGATGCCCCGCGCGCTTTGTCGCGTCCATGGACCAGCACGCTGGCGCCGCCGATGGCGAGCCTCTTCGCAACATAGCGGCCGACGCCGTCGGTTGAGCCGGTGATGAACACGGTCTTGTCGCGCATTTCCATCGCGCACCTCCCGTCCCTGCCTCGTGGGTTCCACATCGCGGTCGAGCGACAACTACACCCGTCTGCGGCGCTGCGCCACGGGTCAGAAACCTCCCGCACGCAAGAGTGTTTTGCTATTGGTTGCCGCCGATAGCTGGGCGTCAGCAGATGCCGCGCGGCTGCTATTGGGCGTTCGTTCATTCAGGGGAACAGATGTTGGCCTCCAGTTCAAACTGGATCATGCGAAATACTCCGGCGCTGGAGCCTTTCGGGCTGTTCGCGCTGTTCGGCGTCCTGACCGTGTTCCCTGCCATCCTGATGATCCGCGTGCTCGAACCTGAGCTCGTGCTGCCCGCATTTAGCATCCTGCTGTTCGCGGAGGCGGCAGTGGCCGCCATCTTGGCGCGCCTGATCAAGGCTCAGGAAAACTCAGGGAAAGTCACGTGGTGGGACTTTGCCGGTGCATTCACCTTCATGGGGTGTGCAGCGGCAATCTTTGGCGAACCGGACCAGGCGGCGCTGTTCTTCGAGGAAGAAGCCGTCGCGCGTGCGAATTCGCGACAGTAACTATACTAGAGCGTACCAGGCCGGGCCCCTCTGGCAGCCGACAGGCTGCGATGTCGGACTGGAGTTAAGTTGGAGTGGCCCTGCTTTGATCTGCGGCATTGATCGCGGGACATATCGGTGAATCCCTCACCGATATGCATCGCCATCAAGCCGGCATCTAATCCGGGGTCACTCTCCAGACCAGAAGGGGAGCATGACCCGTGTCCGAATTTCTTGGCTTTGAATTCCTATCCGCGCTGTTGCAGGTTGTTCTGATCGACCTGGTGCTCGCCGGCGACAATGCCGTCGTTATCGGCCTGGCCGCAGCCGGCCTGCCCGAAAAGCAACGCAGCAAGGCGATCCTGATCGGCATCCTCGCGGCGACCGTGCTGCGCATCCTGTTTGCCGTCGTGGCGACGCAGATCATGCAGATCGTCGGCCTCCTGCTGGCCGGCGGAATCCTGCTGTTGTGGGTGTGCTGGAAAATGTGGCGCGAACTGCGTGCTGCCGCGAAGGACGAAGCCGACGCAGAGCTCGGTGGCGCGTCCGCAGACGGGGCACCCCGGAAGACGCTCTTCCAGGCCACGACGCAGATCATCGTTGCCGACGTCTCGATGTCGCTCGACAACGTCCTGGCTGTCGCGGGAGCTGCCCGCGAGCACCCGAGCGTGCTGATCTTCGGCCTGATCCTCTCCATCGCATTGATGGGCGCAGCCGCGACCTTCATCGCGCGGCTGCTGCAGAAGCATCGCTGGATCGCCTATGTCGGCCTGGCCGTCATCCTCTATGTCGCCATCGACATGGTCATTCGCGGCGCCCACGACGTCGCCAAAGTCGCGCCGATATGACGAAGCCCTGGCCGATCTGACGAAGCCCTAGTGGATCTCGGCCGAGCGCTTCAGTGCTTCCTTCAGCTTCTCGAGCGAGAAGTCCGGGCTGCGTGCGATGTCGAGGATCGGCGTCTCGCGACGCGCGCAGAGTTCGGCCGCATCCGGCAGCTTGGCGGCGACATCGATCGGGATCACGATCGCGCCGTGGCTGTCGGCATGGATAAGATCGTCGGAGCGCACGGTCATGCCGGCAACCCGCACCTCGCCGCCGAAGCTCTCGGCATGCACCCAGGCATGCGACGGGCCGATCGATCCTGCGAGCGCCTGGAAGCCCGGCGCCCATTGCGGGATGTCGCGGATCGAGCCGTCGGTGATCACGCCGAGACAGCCGAGCGCCTTATGCACGTTGCTCTGCACCTCGCCCCAGAACGCGCCATAGCCGACATCGGCGCCATCGATATCCTGGATCACGGCGATGCGCGGACCAAAGCCGGTGCCGACATATTCGTAATATTCGATGCGGCGTTTGGCCTGCTCGGCTGCCGGCAGACCGGATTGAAGGACGGAACGGATCGTGACCGTGCGGGCATAGCCGACGATCGGCGGCAGGTCCGGAAACGGGCAGACCAGCGGCTTCGTGGTGTAGCCGATCAACCGCCGTTCCGGGGCGACGATCTCCATCGCGTTGCAGATCGTCGGCGTGTCATAGCGCGCCAAGGCTTCGAGCACGGACGCGGACAGCGGGGCGGCGACGGCTTTGTTCACGGCGTTTCTCCTGGTAAATGGACGCTTCTTGGCGAGACGATCTTGGCCCATGCCTATAGCCGAGATCGGCCGTGAACCCAACCAAGCTTCCGCTCATGGCTGATATTTGGGAGGTAGGAGTTTCGGTATCGAACCCTCATCCTTCCGCTATCGCCCCTCATCCTGAGGAGCGCGAAGCGCGTCTCGAAGGATGAGGCCACAGACGGGGCCTCATGGTTCGAGACGCGCTTCG
>NZ_PSRR01000122.1 GCF_004296405.1 Bradyrhizobium sp. Leo170 | reverse complement strand
ACCCGCCCCTCTCTTGGGTGAGACGCGCGGAGTCATAGTGCTGATTTGCCCGACGGCGAAAGCGGAACATTTTTCGCATGAAGGATGGACACGTTTCTGCTGATTTGCCCGTCGGGTTGATTTGTCGCAGTTCGCGCCTCAACACACGCTGTCATTCCGGGGCGATGCGAAGCATCGAGCCCGGAATCCATCCAGCCGCAGAACACGTGGCGAAATGGATTCCGGGCTCGCGCTGCGCACGCCCCGGAATGACGGAGAGTGAGATCCGTGGCGCGCGTTCACCGCGCAAGCAGTCGCCGGCATGCATCGACAAACACCTTTGCCCCGGTGACGATGTCGGCGTCGTCGGTGTTCTCGCTCCAGTGATGGCTGATGCCGGCGATCGAGGGCACGAACAGCATGCCTGATGGCATGATGGTGGCGAGGACCTGGGCGTCATGACCGGCGCCGCTTGGCATCCGGATCGACTTGCCGTCGGCAAAGCGCGCGCTGGCGGCTTCGATCGCGTCCTGGAACGCGGCATCCATCATCGCCGGCGTGCCGGTGCGGATGCGCTCGACCTCGACGCTGCAGCGGCCTTCCGCCGTGACCTCGGCGGCCATGCGGCGCAAATGCGCCTCCAGGCGTTCGATCACGCCGGGATCGTCGTCGCGCATCTGGAACAGCATTTTGGCGCGGCCGGGAATGATGCTGGGCGCGCCGGGGTCGAGCGTGATGCGGCCGGTGGTCCATACCGTGCGCGGTCCGCACAGGGCAGGGAAGCTGTCGTCGATCGCGACGCAGAATTTGGCGAGCGCAAGGCCAGCATCGCGGCGGATCGCCATCTGTGTGGTGCCGGCGTGGTTCTGCTCGCCGGTGAACGTGATGCGATATTGCCAGATGCCGACGATGGAGGTGACGACGCCGATCTTGAGGCCGCTGTCTTCGAGTGTCCGGCCTTGCTCGATATGGGCCTCGAGATATCCGACGTGCCGTCCGCGTTCGGCGGTGACGCGCGGGCGGCCGGCAAGCCCGACACTCGCCAGCGCTTCACGCATGGGACGGCCGTTGCTGCGGTCGCGCGCGGCATCGACCTCCGCTTCGGTCACGGCGCCAACGTAGGAACGGCTGCCAAGGAAATGGCCGAAATGTCCTTCCTCGTCGCACCAGGCGGCGACCTCGACGGCACCTCGGAGGCTCGCGTCGGGATTGATGACGCGGGCGGCTTCGAGCGCATAGACGACGCCGAGCGGTCCATCGAGCCAGCCGGCGAAATTCTGGCTTTCGAGATGCGAGCCGGCCAGGAGCCTCAAGCCAGGTTTTGCGCTGGTGCCGAGAACGTTGCCGATGCCGTCGATCGTGGGAGCGAGGCCGGCTTCCGGAAGCTTCGCGGCAAGCCACTCGATCGAGCGCATATGCGGCTCCGAAAACGTCGGCTTGTGCACGCCGGTCTTGTAGGCGCCGATGGCGCGGAGCGCATTGAGATCGGCGAGAACGCGGGCGCCGTCGACAGACAAGTCTGGATCGGGCATGGCGGATGCACCGTTGATGGTTTCTTCCGTCCAGGCTCGCATACGCCGCGCGCTAGGGAAAGCGGGCTTTGCCGGGGGTACGCCTTCGGTCGGGACAGACCTCTGGTCTGCGCGGACCAAACAGCATAAATGACGGATCGGTGAAGCCATATTGATTTGGCGCAAGCCAGGACGAGCCAAACTTGCTTTCAATGCGCGATCAGCCCCATCAGACGGGCAGCGAAATAATCGGGGAGACGGCCATGGGCGAGATCACTCTCTTTGTCGCCATGCCATTCGACCTGACCGACGATGGTCTTGTCGCCGGCGAGCCTTTCAAATGCGCGAGCCCTGCGGCGGCGATCGAGCGCGCCAAAGGTTTTTGGCAGGTCCTGGGCCATGCCGGAGCCGTCGCGTTCGTCCGCGTCGGCTATCCGGAATCGACGACCACCGTGCTGCGCGCGTTCGGCAATGTACCGGACGATCTATTGGGCGGCTGTCATGATCCCAAGCGGACCTTCCTGACCCACTAAAACGCTGCTTCTGCTGCGGCTCGGCCTCAAGCCTGATCACAACATCGGCATCGCTGGGGCGGGCAAATTGCCCCGCCTTCACCATGATTTGGGGGCGTAAATCCTGCCAATGCCGAGCAAAAGCATGGGCAAGATAGCGCCAATGACGGCTCATCTCCCTAAGACAGCAGAGGAGGAGCACGAGGAGCAGCTTCGTAACCTCGTCCGCGTCGTTTCAGCCTGCACCTTGGGACTTTGGTCCTTTGCTGCAGGCATCCTGATCGGGACCTTTCTTCTGTTTTGAATAGTGTTGTAGGGGTCGTCAGAAGCGACCTATTGCGCAGCTAACACGCGAACCTTCCTGCAATTTGCATGTAAGCGTCTTCGCGGCTCCGACGCTCTAAATCACGCGGTCAGCCACCCAAACGCACGGCGCAGGTATACTCGCGCGTCCTTTTCCACCGGTGTCCCGTGAGCCATCAGCACCTTTTCGGCTGGCCACGCGAGAATGTGGTCCAGCGACTTTCGCGCAGCGCGGCGTTTGGTAAAGGCGACACGAAACTTGCGCGGCACCGACGGCTCGGGCCCCACCATGAGGTCCAGCTTCGCGACCATGGCCCGCCAGCCGGAATTGCGGTCGGCCGGAATCTGCTGGAGCAGATCGGTAAACAGCACGGTCCCGCTCTTGATGTGAAAAAACACCACCTCCGTCGTGATCAGGTTGCCGTGCATCAGGACCTGATCGATCTCCTTGGTCCAATCCGGGCTCGGCACACTTCCGAGGTCAGCGTCAAAGACGATGTCCTCGCGTTTCCTGCGCAATCCTGGTGGGGCGTAGAGCTTGGCGCCGGGGTAGGCGCGCTTCCACTGTGGAAGAAACAGGTGATGAAGTGAATTGGGAGCAATGATGTGCCGCACCTGACCGACGGCATCGACCTCTGCCCGCAGGCTATCGGTGAGCGCGATCGGCGATGAAGAGGCCTCCGTCCGACAGTCTGATGACGGCCATCCGGGTGGGATAATGAAATCCGGCTACTGCGACGTCGGGTCCATCCGCAGTCCAGATATCGTGAGCGAATTCGTTCAACATGGCTGGTCCGACTGGTGCCGTTCGAGCGAATTACCTGCTTCCCAAATCCTGTGCGAAACGCAGGAGGTAGCCGTCAGGGTCCTGCACCAGGAATTGCCTGTTGCCGCGCTCCTCTCCTGCAATCCGATACCAGGCGTCATGACACTCTCTGAAGAGGGGCCATTTCTCATGCTTCAGTGCATCGAGAAGAGGTGCGACTGAGTCGACGAAGATCTGAAAGTTGATCCCGCGTCCCAACGGTCGTTCCAGAGCCCCAGTTTCCCAGTTACCATTTTGTTGCTTCAGCATGACCTGAGCTCCTTGCAGTTCGAGGTACATGAAGCGATTTTCGGGGCGCTGATAGGCAATCTGGAAACCAAGTATCTTGCACCAGAATGTCTTGCTCTGTTCCAGGTCAAGCACGTCCAGCTCGGGGACGAGGCGAGCAAAGCCGCCGGTTGGCAATCTATCTGCTGGTATTCCCATGGCTCACCGGTCCTCAGAATTTGAACCTCTGAAAACATGACGGTCGATTTAGCGTATCGAATCGATGAGAGAAAGTCGGGAGCAACCATGCACTCGGATTTGAGTCGCTTCCGAGCAGCCGGACGTCTATGTTGTGCTTATGTCGCGCCTGATGTGTCTGTCGATTGCCATCGTCCTGTCACTGCTGCCGGTCGTAGCGCCGGCTGCGCCGGTTCACAAACGAGCGCCGCCACGCTGGCACGGCTACGGCTTCCTTCCGGGCTATCAGCAGCCACCGAACAACAGCCTTCCACTTTACAAGCAGAAAACTTTGGCTTCGCGCATGGCGCGCCGCGACCGGCGCCATTGGTACATCGATCCAGTGCCAAGATATTACGGGTGGGATGGCGACTGGCATTATTTCGGCCGGCCTGGATTCTACGGCGGTCGCTACAATGGCGGCAGCTTCGGCCCTTGCTGGACGCGAACGCCGATTGGGCCGATCTGGAATTGCGGCTGATTGGCCTAAAGCGCGATGAGATGAGGATGAATCATCATCGCGCTTTAGGTTATTGTTTGAGCATGATCTTTTCGGAAAACCGCTTCACACTTTTCCGGATCATGCTCTAGTGCTCAAAGACCGCAGGCGTGCATCCGTTTGCCGACAGCGGCGGCTCATGTTCCGAAGCTTCCTTTACGAGGAGAGGCAGAACAGGTCCGCTCCGCCCCTGTGGGATCAACGGCAGCTCCCGGGGCATTCCGGTCCTATCTGCTCACGGAGGAGAAAGGCTAGGGTGTGAGCTGACCCAAGGCACAAATCGATTGATTTAGATCAAGAAGAGCTGTGTCGCATCCGCGATTTTGGACTCCAAGCGGACCTGTGGCGCTGTCCCAGCCGCGAATGGGATGTTGGTCGGGGCTGCATAGCAGCCGCAATGGGCCCGAGTTCCAACGGGTGTTGCCATTCACCCAACATACTGCCCGATGACCAGCAAGTAACAGATCGCACGGAGACAGATGTCGCCAGAGACGATGGATGTCCGCAACTTCGGAGACATGCCGGTATCGTAGGAGGCAACCATGCGCGACGACGAACAAGGCAACAAGTCCAATCGTTCTTCCCCCGCGAAAAGGATCGAGATCAGTCGACGCCGTCTGCTCGGCTCCACCTCACTCCTTGCTGCATCAGTGATTACGTCGACTGCGCTTCCGCGCACGGCATCTGCCGCGACAGACACGGTACTGCCGAGGCCGGAGCCGCCCTTCTCGGGGAAGATCGAGCGCACAGTGAAGGGTTCGGTCTCCGACTTTCCAAAAGGGGTCGAGGCCCCGGCGGGGGCACCGAACGTCCTCCTGATCTTGACTGACGATGTGGGCTTCGGCGCGACCAGCACGTTTGGAGGGCCCATCCAGACCCCCAACTTCCAGCGGCTCGCGGACAACGGGCTTCGCTACAACAGTTATCACACCACCGCGCTGTGTTCTCCTACCAGGGCAGCACTGATCACCGGACGCAACCATCATTCGGTGGCGAGCGGGGTCATCACCGAGTTCGCGACCGGTTATCCCGGCTACAATTCGCTGGTGCCGAAGAGCGCCGGCTCTGTGGGGGCCGTTCTCAGGGAGAATGGCTATAATACATCGTGGTTCGGCAAGATGCACAATGTGCCGGACTGGATGTCCAGTCAGGCAGGCCCGTTCGATCTGTGGCCGAATGGCCTGGGCTTTGAGTATTTCTATGGGTTCATTGGCGGTGATAGCGACCAATGGCACCCGGCACTCTACGAGAATACGACGCCAATCGAGCCCTATTTGGGCGACCCTGCTTATATCCTGGATCGCGATCTCGCCGACAAGGCGATTGCCTGGATGCGGATGCAGCACGCGCTCGCGCCCAACAAGCCGTGGCTGCTCTACTACGCGACCGGCACTGCGCATGCACCACATCACGCGCCGAAAGACTGGATCGCGAAATACAAGGGGCAGTTCGATCAGGGGTGGGACAGGCTGCGCGAGAAGACGCTCGCGAGGCAGATCAAGCTGGGAGTTGTGCCGCCCAATACCAAGCTGACCGCCCGCCCGGAACAGATCCCAGCGTGGGATTCCTTGTCGGCGGACCAGAAGCGCCTGTATGCGCGGATGATGGAAGTGTACGCGGGCGCCTTGTCACACGCTGACTACAACATCGGTCGTCTGCTCGACGCTGTCGAACAATCAGGCCAGATGGATAACACGCTCGTCGTTTTCATGATGGGTGATAATGGCGCGAGTGCCGAGGGCAGCCTGCAGGGCACGACCAACGAGGTCGCTACCGCCGCCAATGGCGTGACGGAGAGCCTCCCGTTTCTGCTCTCGATGATCGACGAGCTGGGCGGCCCGCTGACCTACAACCACTATCCGGTCGGCTGGGCGCACGCGATGGACACCCCGATGCAATGGACGAAGCAGATTGCATCGCACTTCGGCGGTACCCGCAACGGCATGGTGATATCGTGGCCGGCACGCATCAAGGACAAGGGCGGCTTGCGAACCCAGTTCTGCCACGTGATCGATATCGTGCCGACCATCTATGAGGCCGCGAAGGTCACGCCTCCGGATATCATGGATGGCGTGAAGCAGAAGCCATTGGATGGCGTGAGCCTCGTCTATACCTTTGACAGCGGCACGACGCCGACACAACACACCGCCCAATATTTCGAGATGTTGGGGAACCGGGCCATCTACAAGGATGGCTGGATGGCGAGCACGACGCCGCTTCGCCTGCCCTGGGTGACCAGCGGATACGAGCCCAACCCCGATGACTTCAAATGGGAGCTTTACAACATCAGTGAAGACTTCAGCCAGTCGAACGATCTGGCGGCAAAGTCCCCCGCGAAGCTCAAAGAGCTGCAGGATGCGTTCGATGCGGAAGCAAGGAAATACAATGTCTATCCGCTCGACTCCAGCTTCGCATCCCGGGTTGATCCGGCAATTCGGCCGAGCCTGACGCGCGGCCGGAGCGAGTTCGCCTACTTTCCGGGGATGATCCGGATCCCGGAGGGATCGGCGCCGGACTTCAAGAATAAGTCGTGGACGATCGCGGCCGAAGTAGCCATCCCGCAGGGTGGTGCGAACGGCGTCTTGGCCACGATCGGAGGCCGTTTCGGCGGCTGGGCACTGCTGGCGATGGACGGCAAGCCCGTCTTCGCCTACGCGCTTTCGAACCAGCCGGACCACAAGTTCAAAGTGGCATCCGATCAGTCGCTCCCGGCTGGCAATCATATCCTCCGCGTCAAATTCGAGTACGAAGGCGGCGGCATCGGCAAGGGGGGGATAGCCACCTTGCTGGTAGACGAAAAGCAGGTCGCACAGGGACGGATTCCACAAACCCTGCCTTGTCGGTTCTCGCTCGATGAAACCTTCGATGTCGGTCAAGATACGGGAACTCCGGTACTGGAGGTATATGCCGACAAGATGCCGTTCCGCTTTACCGGAACGCTCAAACGATTTGTCGTCGTGCTCGAACCGCAGAAGCTTAGCGACGACGAACAACGCCGACTTCACGAGCAATTGGCCAAGGCCATGACGGCCGTTCACTGATCGATCAAGAGGCGGCGGAATCGAGCTCCTCGATGCCCACCTCCCGAAGAACCGGAGAGCGACCCATCGCCGCTGTCGGCTCGTGGCCAAAGCAGCCATTCCGGAAGGGTAGGCGGCCACGCCAGAACGCTTTGGCCAACAACGGGGTGCGCGTAAAGATGTGATCCAAATTTAAGGTGACGCGCCGGTGCAGCGGGTTACTTTCGCTGTACACACTTCGATGACCTCGATGATTGGGCGTGCGGAATGGGACGTTTTGCAACGACAGTTGACCTCTATGAGCAATTCCGGCCGCCATATCCTGCCGCGTTCTTCCGTGAGGTCGCCCAGCGCTTGGCGCTGACGAAGCAGCATGCGCTGATCGATCTCGGCACCGGGCCCGGCCTGCTCGCGCTCGGCTTTGCGGACTATGTCGGACGCATTGTCGCCGTCGATCCCGAGCCGAACATGCTGGCGGCCGCGCGACAGACGGCCGAGCAGGCCGGACGGGAGGTGACGCTGGTCGAGGGCAGGGCGGAGGACTTGCCCGAGAGCATCGGGCGCTTCGATCTCGTTACCATCGGACGAGCGCTCCACTGGCTGGACGAGAGCACCTTGGGCCCGCTGTTCGAACGGCTGGTGGCGCCGGGTGGCGTCGTCGCCATATGCGCGTCCGGCTCCGTGACAGACGGGCGCAATGTATGGCTTGAGGAATACACCGCAGCACGGCGTGACTGGTCGGACAAAAATCTATGGTCCGAGTCGCGTTCGGGGCAGCGCGTGCATCGCGAGCTTTCCTCCCTGCTGCAAGGCACCGCATTCCAGGCCGCCGAGATGATCCGGGTCGAGAGCGTGAAGCAAACCAGCGTGGCTGACTTGGCGCAACGCATGTTGACCTTCTCGTCCTCCTCGCCGGCCGTCTTGGGCGAGAAGGTCGAGCCGATGCTGCGCGATGTCGAGGTGCGCTTGATGCCGATGAGCCGGGACGGTGTGCTGACCGAGTTCGTTGTTTCGACTGCTGAGATCGTGCGCCGTCGGTAGGAAGAGCAGGGGACTCAAAAGCTGCTCCCCACTGACTTACGCATTCTTCCTTCTCGCGATCTCCATCGCCGCTTCGGCCATCTTTTCGCTCTGATCAATGGGCATCTAGCTGAAACGATTTGTTAGCCATTCTGCACTTAGCTCACAGCATCAGTTGTATCAGAGTATCGCCATGCGTCATGTTCGGAACCCGGCCTGCCGGATCGTCATCCTGCTTCTTCCGCTCGCGCTTGGTGCCTGCGCGCAATATGGCGTGACGAATACGGCTTCGACCGGGCCGAGAACGTTTGCCTGGGACGGGGCGGGAGAGGATCCGAACGCGCCGCGGCGAACGCCCAGACACTCAGCGAAGGTGGCTCAGGCGACCGTGCCATCCGCGGATGAGCGGGAGCAGGTTTCTGACGAAGATGCCGATCGCAAGCTCGCCAGCAAGCTCGTGATCTGCAAAGGCTGCATCAAGCCGCAGGAGACCGCAGAGCGGCCTGACGGATCGCGCGTCGCCAGTCGCTAATCCCGACGGATGGCGACCGGTATCGGCGTTCAAGTCTCATCAATCCGCCTGCATCGCCGTCCGGTGGTGCGCCGCCGCCGGCAGCGCCTGCCGGGCCGCTCTACCAGCCCGGCGTTCCCCTCTACGAGAATTATGGACAGGTGCTGCTCATGGCGGCTTCGGATCGCTCGGACCGAGCCGTTCCGGGCGCAGGTCGCGGCGGCACGCCGCAGCCTCAGGCAAGCAAATCGCGCTAATTGTGAACCGACTGTAATCCTTGTCTCTCTGGTGTTGGCCGCACGTCGCGACCATATCCCTATCAGGTCCAATGAGGCGAATGGCGGAGGATCGATGGCCGACGCTATGGAACTTCGGAAGCGAGCGGAAATGTTCGAGCGGCGCGCCGAGGAGGCGAAGGATCCGATCTCGCGGGCGCATTACCGCGAGATGGCTGCGCATTACCGAACACTGGCCGTCGAGCACCAGCCTGTCCGCAACGAGGAATCCGCCGATCATTAGGTGATCGCTCGCCTCGCAGCCTCAGCCCTTGAAACGGGAAGTATAGCGCGCGGATTCGCGGCAGCGCAACCGAACCCCTGCAGGTCGGGAACAATGACTAGCTAACCCCGGCGAGGAGGGGTAGGCTTTTCGTCTTACCGCTGAACGGCAAAAGGGCGACAGCTCTCGCGCGTTATTGCAATTGCACCTGCCTTTGGTTTGGACAAATGCCCAGCGAAATGATGATCCGCAGGCTGCGGGTCAATTCCAAATTGAGCGACGATGATGTTTCCGCGCTCCGCTCCTTGCGTGTTCAGGTCAAGGAATTTCCGGAAGAAACGGTCGTCGTTCGCGAAGGCGAACACGCGACGCATTGCTGCGTGATCCTGAGTGGCTTTGCCTATCGCGCCAAGGTGGCGGAGAACGGCAAGCGACAGATCCTGTCGTTCCACCCCGCAGGCGACATGCCGGACCTGCAGGGTCTTTTCCTTGACCGAATGGACCACGATCTGGTGACGCTGTCGCGCGCTCGGATCGGCTTCATCGAGCATCGTTCCATCCATCAGCTCATCGAAGTGCGGCCATCGATCGCGCAGGCGCTCTGGCGTGAAACGCTGGTGGACGCGGCTGTCTTCAGGGAGTGGATTGTGAGCCTGGGCACGAGAACAGCCGCAGGACGCATGGCCCATCTCATTGCCGAACTCCGCCAGCGGCTGACCGCAATGGGGCTGGCCGCCGATGACGAGTTCGAATTTCCGATCACCCAGTCGAGGCTGGCGGAGGCGCTGGGGCTAAGCGCGGTACATGTCAACCGGGTGCTCCAGTCCTTTCGTGCCGAGGGCGTGCTCGACATTCAGAAGAACATGGTGAAGCTGAGCGACATCGAGAAGCTCGTGGAGATCGGAGGGTTCAACGATACCTATCTGCATCAGCAATGAAGCTTTGCGGAACGAGAGGGAGCTGCCTCGCGTTGGCGCAAAATGCATATCTATCAGTTTCACATTGCCGGGCTCAGGCCTTTCCATGACCGGGAGGGCATGGAACTGCCGGATGCTGAAACCGCCTGGGCGGAAGCCCTGCGACTGGTGCGCGATATCGAGGGATCGCTGCAACCGGGTGAAAGCTGGTCGCTGGACGTCGTCGAAGACGGCACGACGATTTTCCGTATCAGCCTCGCGACTGAAGACTTGCGGATCCGGCGTGGCAGCGGTCCCGCCACAACAATGACGCGCTCGAAAACGCTGTAGAACCAAGTTGAGCGTGCCCTCGATTGCGGCAAGCCAACTCACTCCCGTATCGCTTGTGTTCAAAAGTGCACACACCGGGCGTTCTGCGCGCCGTACGATACGCGCTTAAAGGAGACGATCTCCGGAAATCTGGAATCACATGGGTTATTTGCAAATGGCCCTGCCTCATGGGAAAAGCAGGAGCATTTCGCAGCGGAGGCGTAGCCAATGCGACGACCATGCGGGCCTCTTATGTCGGAGGCACATTTTTATCTCAACACAACCAGCCTGTTCGATCTTCAGCGCGAAGTGACGGCCCTGTTTGCGCTTCGCAAACGTGTCGCGGATGCGGAGTTGGCAGCAACGCGCCGCACACGCGAGGTCCGCGCCTCGGTCGAACGGCACGCCCCCTCTCGCGGCAGACGAAAGGCTCATTGATCCCCAGGACTACGCGGCGGTTCGCCAGCGAAGCCTTGGTGTGCTGAGCTTGCGAGATGGCGATGTGTGAGATTGTTGCGGAGGGGACATGCCTCCATCCGCCGCTTCCGACGCAACATATCGAGCGGCGATCGATCCTTGAGCCAATGCGCCAGAGTTGGCAGGATGCTCAGCGTGACGGTGCGTGGCATCGTTGCCGTGCAGCGCGCTGCAGTTACACCTCCCGCTGGAACCTAATCGCAACATTAGACGTTTGTTTCCGCGGATGAGCAGCGCCGTCGCCCCGGCGCAGCAAGCGTCGTGGCCGAGGCGCTGAGCTGTGCTGTGCTGTGCTGTTGGGAGGGATGCTCATGAGACTTACTCTTTCGGTCATCAAGGCTGACATTGGGTCCGTAGGCGGGCATACGAAACCGTCTTCACGCATGATCGCAACGGTCGAGGGCGAGGTCGCCAAGGCGATTTGCAATGGCGTTTTGATCGATGCCTTCATCTGCCACACCGGCGACGACATCGCGATCATTATGACGCACACACGGGGCGAGGGGAGCCCTGAGATCCATCAACTCGCCTGGAAGGCGTTTCTCGCCGCCACTTCGGTTGCGAAGACGTCCGGTCTCTACGGCGCCGGCCAGGATCTTCTCGCAGACGCACCTTCCGGAAACATTCGCGGTGCCGGTCCGGGCGTCGCCGAGCTCAGCTTCGACCACAGCCTCTCGGGTCCGAGACCCGCGGAGTCATTCATGGTGTTCGCCGCCGACAAATGCGGCCCCGGCGCCTACAACCTGCCGCTTTACCTTGCCTTTGCTGATCCAATGTATTGCGCGGGGCTGATGCTGCCCCAGATGATCAAGGGATTCCGTTTCCATATCATCGACATGGACAACACAGCCGGCGACAGCGTGATCGAACTCAACGCGCCCGCGGACAACTACCACATTGCCGCGCTGCTCCGCGACAACGAGCGCTTTGGCATTGATCGCATCGTTTCTCAAACACATGGCGAGGTCGCCGCCGCCGTGTCGGCGCAGCGTCTTCACGCGATCGCAGGCAAGTACACCGGCAAGGATGATCCGGTCGCGATCATCAGGAACCAGGGAATTTTCCCGGCGCCTGAGGAAATCGTCTCTCCCTTCGCCAAGGCACACTTCGTGGGTGGCGATGCGCGCGGCTCGCATGTGATGCCGCTCATGCCCGTGCCGCTTAATACACCGGTGACTGGCATGTACTGCCTGCCGATCGTTTCCTGCGCCGGCTTTTCGATCGACAAGGAGGGCCGCTTTTCAGAGTCCTACACCGATTTCTTTGACAATCCGGCGTGGGACGAGGTACGCCGGAGCGCACAACGCAAGGCAATCGAGATGCGCAGCCAAGGCTGGTCCGGCGCTGCGATGCTGCCCTATTCCGAGTTGGAGTATGGCGGCTTCCGCGATACCGTGTCCGCATTGCTGAAGCGTTTTCGGCTGCGCGAGGAGCGTAAGCCGGAAGCGGCCGAGTAGGGAACGCTGCAGGCCGGCAGCAGTGGAAGGAGGCGAGCGTGGCGAAAAAGCGCATCGGCGTTCTCACGGGCGGTGGCGACGTTCCCGGCCTCAACGCAATCATCAAGACTGTGACCTATCGCGGCAGCGAGGACGACATCGAGGTCGTCGGTCTCCGCCGCGGTTGGGAGGCCCTCACGCACCTGAACCTCGACGACCCCGCCAGCAAATCGCACTACCTCATTCCGCTCAACCGTGAAAACACGCGCATCATCGACCGACGCGGCGGCACCGTGCTGCACTCGAGCCGCACCAATCCCTCCAAGATGAAAAAGCTGCCCGATCATCTTGTCGGCAGCGACGTTCCGGTCTCGGAGAGCACCAGGGGCGGGATCGCAACCAAGACCTGGGAGCTCACCGACCAGGTCTTGGCGAACCTGTCGGGGCTCGGCATCGAACATTTGATCGCCATCGGCGGCGATGACACGCTCAGCTATGCGGACAAGCTGAACGGACTCGGCGTCAAGATCATCGCCATCCCGAAGACGATGGACAACGACGTCCGCAACACCGAGTACTGCATCGGCTTCTCGACGGCGATCACCCGCGCCAGCGATGCGATCCAGCGGCAGCGCACCACAGTCGGCTCGCACGAGCGCGTTGGCATTTTCCGCATCTTTGGCCGCGATGCCGGCTTTACAGCACTCTATACCGCATACGCGACCTCGATCCGATGCGCGATACCGGAGTACAAGGTCAATCTCGACAAGCTGATCCAGTTGCTGCTCGAGGACAAGCGCGGCAACCCAAGCAACTATGCGCTGATCGTGTTGAGCGAAGGCGCCGAATGGGAGGGCTACAAAGCGCCGGAATACGGCGAGCCCGACGCCTACGGTCACCGCAAGAAGGCGAGCGTGGCCGAAGCGCTTGCCGACGAGATAAAGCGGCGCGCCGGCGAGGACACGATCGTCTCTGATCTCACCTACGACCTGCGATCGGGCGATCCTGACTTCATAGACAAGCTGGTCGCCCTGACTTTTGGAAACATGGCCTACGATGCCATCCTGGAAGGCAAGACCGGCCTCATGTCGGCGCTGGTCGAGGGCCGCTATGACCTCGTGCCCATCCCTGACGCCAGGCTCGGACCGCGCAAACTGGACGTCGCCAGCACATACAACACGGAGCGCTACCGTCCTCTCTATTCCAATAAGCGGGGGCTGCCGATTTTTCTCAACCGCGCGTCTTAGGATGGCAGGCAGAGAATGCTCGAGAACACGGTATCCAGGGTTTCGACGCGCCGTGTTGGGCTCCCGCAGATTGAGCTATCCCGACTTCTCAGCGCGAACCTCCTCGCGTTCCCGCTCGACTTCCTCCGCATCCTTGTCGTCGATGTCCATTAGCTCATTGCTCGCCCGGCGGCTTGCTTTAAGAAGCTCGTCCAATTTGGCGTGAATGGCCTCGGTGTCTCGGTGTTCGGCGCGCTGAATTACCAACGTCATGCCCCAGGTCGCGAGCGTGGCTAGGGAGTGCCACTCCAAACCGTTGCCTAAGGCAATCCAGGCGATGCCGTACATGGCGAAAAGCGCAAACGCCGCGGGGCGCGCGGTTAGCACGCCGAGCTGCGTCAGCCACGCTCGAATCTTCTTAAAGGCCATCCTGGAGAACTTGGCTGGAAGTTGCGCGTTCCACCTCAACTCTCCGCCGCGAATAACGCGCTGTGAGCCGGCACTTCTGGCGCCTTGGCTGCCATATGCTCTGTCGGCCTGCGGCTTTAGCGCTCACCGAGCATTATCACCCGCTCGAATGCCGCGTCGACCCCGTCCATGAACGCCAACGCGCGGGGCAGTGATGGTGCCTCGTAGGTGATGGCGCCGCCAGGGCCGCCCCACACGATCTCGACGTGCCAGTGATCGTCGACCCGGGCGATCGACCCAGCCAGCATGTTCGGGGCGCGCTTGATGTTCACCCTATTGTCGTCAACTTGATCGGTTCGGAACGTTGTCATGGTTCGGCCCTTCTTTGTCTCGGGCCTCCGCCTAGATTACGGCCGTATTTAAACTCGCCTCCATCCTTGATGTTCCGAAAATTCGTCCTGCCAACAACACATCAATGGACCTTGACGGCCCCGCTGCTGGCGGAAGGAGCTGGCGTTTGCTGTATCGAACTGTTCAATAGATCCCGCAATGCAATCAAATTGTCCAACGTCGTAACAATGCGAGCGCGAACGATGCTTTCATGCTCAATCCTATTCGAATCGAATAGCGGACCTGCCTTTGGCCGAACGTTTGTAAATGTGAGTGTCATGAGTGACCCAGGCCCCGACGAGAGGTTGATTTTTCCTATGCAAAGCGCTTCTGGAATATTGCCTGGGTCTACCGTGAGTGGCTCCTCGGTCATGGATGGTCTCCCAAAAAATCTTCCGGTCCTAGTGGTCGTTGACGAAAGTCCTCCACCACAGCTTGCGGAATCTTCGCGCATCACGAGCTAAAGCTGAAGTACGCTTGAGCGATTTGCTTCGTCCCAGGGCGCGCGCAGCCAGACGTCGCGCTCCTCGTCCGTCATTTAGACGTTTGCTAACTGACTTGGTTCCGCGGACGCTTGCGCCTGCGCACTCTCGTCAAGCGGACATAGACGAGCTCGTGCAGAAAACGCCACTGCCTATGCGAGCACGCCGGACAGACGAAAAGCTGCTGACTTCCGGGTGGCTCAGCAACGACCTCGATCTTGTCTCCTCGTGGGGCAGTACCGACCGCCAATGAAATAAATTCTCTGCAGTCTTCGTTTTCGCAATATAGGCCCGAGTTTTTGGCACCCACAACGCCCCTCGTTGCATTCAGCGGCTCCTTTAGGCTGGTCATCAGATGTATTCGGTGAATGGTCATGGCTGCGCCATCGGGTAGGCAGGTAAACTAACCCTCCTCGGGGCTATGCATTCAGCCAGAAGCCTTTGCCCTCGGTGCGAGTTGACCTCGGCCAAGCCTGATCGTTCCTAAACGCTGCCGAGCTTTCCCGCACTTCGATGCGCCGGCGAACGACGGGCAGGGAGTCTCGCGTTCATCTAACACAGGTAAAGGAATCACTCCTCAAAGTACGAGATGCTATTTATTCCCAGAAGGGAGGCGCATATGGTTGTTTTCAACAAAACCGGTTCGATGAATAATTTTCAATCCTTGCTCATCTCCGTTGATAGGCTGGAACAGAAGAGAGCAGAGCTGCTTGCACTTCGAGAAAAGGTGTCCAATGCGGAACGTGCCATCCAGCGGCTACTAAGTTTCCCAAAAGAAAAGGGATGGCTGGCCGTTGGGCCGAACGAATTTCAGGACGCCATAGCGAGTGCGATCGCGTCCGGCATTGGCGTGCGTGGTCCGCCGGATCGTAGTCGGTGAAGCTATTCGCATCTAGTGAATGCCCATCATTGTCGTAGCTGCCTTGTCATTATGAACAGGAGGCGTTTCGAATGAGGCGCCCGCTCGACCACGTTGCTGCGGAGCGGCACCGACCCCGGGCTATCCCGGAGGCTCCCCGTTCCAGGCCTTGCGAGCATTAAGTTGTTTATTCTGGGAACCAATTTATTAGCCCGCGTTAACTTGCATCACCGGCAACGATCGTAGGGCGCTGGTGACTGAGAGTGTAGCGCTCCCGCTGTTTCGGCCGGAGCAGTATTTAACTGCCCGTTCCGGCGTGTCTGGAGATGCCGATGACGGGAATTTTGACGACTGCTCTCATCACAAAATTGACGATGTCGAACTCCTTGGATGGAGACGACATCCAGGCAATCCAGCGTTTGCCAATCCGAAGCAAAAGTCTCCGCGCGCTCGAGGTGATCGTGGCCGATGGTGCTCGTCCGACAGAATGCTGCCTCCTCGCCGAGGGTTTTGGCTTTCGTTCGAAGACGACCTTCGACGGGCAGCGGCAGATTCTTTCGTTGCACATCCCAGGCGAAATTCCCGACCTGCAAAGCCTCCACCTCGGGGTCATGGACCATGACTTGATGGCGCTAACGCCGTGCACCCTTGGATTCATCTCGCATGACGCGATGTGGCAAATGAGCAAGGAGCGTCCGAAGGTGGCAGCGGCTCTTTGGCGGGAAACGTTGATTGATGCGGCCATTTTCCGGGAATGGATCGTCAATGTCGGGCGCAGATCGGCAACTGCCCGGATGACGCACCTTTTTATCGAGCTTTACCGAAGGCTCGAAGCCGTAGGCCGAGCCAAGGATGGTGGATTTGAACTGCCGGTCACGCAGTCAGTGCTTAGCGACTGCCTCGGCTTGTCGACGGTGCATGTCAACCGAGTGCTGCAGGAGCTTCGGGGGGATGGGCTTCTGACAGTCGATCGAGCGAACTTTCGCCTTCTCCAACCCGAAAAGCTGGAGGCTTTGGCGGGGTTCGATGGCACCTACCTGCATCAACGCCCGGGCCTCTAGGGCTGATTGGATTCAATCCTCCTAGCGGACACATCGATTCGAAAGATTGAACTATGGCCCCTTTTGACCTCAATCGACCACTCGGGCGATCCATCAAGGTCGAGCGACGACTCGATATCACGCACGGTTCTTAGCGCCTGCTCCCAAGCAGCGTTGTCATCCCGCAGTTCCTCACCTTTCGGGTCTCGGAAGGGATGGCCGTTCGAAATATGAAAGAAGTAGCGCGGCGTGATGAACGCGTGAACGCCCCCAGCGGGGCTTTCGTTCCTATGCCGATTAGGCAAACAGCTCGGCGCCTTCAGGCGTGATCTTCATGTAGGTGCTCCTGCACCGGCTCGATAGCATGCGCCAGTTCGCTTCCTCCGGGTCGGCGTAGGGGCTCGTCGACGTACTTCATGCGGCCAGCCTGTCTTCCTTATCGGGGCCGCGCATGATGATCTTCAGGGCGTCGTCAGGCAGCGGCCGTTGGAGCGCCTTGGCCACATCCCATGGCGCGCGCAGCCAGACGTCGCGCTCCTCGTCCGTCCGTCGTCAGGATCACCGGCATCGCCTTGCGATGGATCGCCGGCCGACAGCGGCACGAAGTCAACTACGAATCCGAGAAGACCTGTAAATCGGCCGTCGCCGTGAAGAAGCCAGTGAAGAAGGTTGGCAACAGCCGCAAGCGGGTGGAGAAGCGGCTCGCGCGCAAGAGATAGGAACAGCTCGGCGTACAGTGCATTACGAGTGCGTCCTAACCGTGCCAATTCGAACGGCCCAGCCAGCCGTCGACCTCTGGGCCTCAGCTTCCACTTTGCTGAGGCCCTTCTTACACGAGGCAAGAGCGTCCCAAGTCGAACTCGATTGCATCTTTTTCCCGACATGCGGGAACGGAGGCATTGCTGATTTCGTTCTACCGCCAGGCGATTCCGGTGTGATGGCGATGGAAGATATGCTTCAACTTGTCTTGGTTGTTGTCTTTGCCGCGGTGTTGCTGGCGACTAGCCAAGCGTTTACGCATTATCGATCGTCAAGAAACGCCGACGTGCCTGCTGCTGCAGTGATCTTGCGTGCGGAGAGACCGGCGTTCCCTCCTATTTGAGCATGCCCTGGCATCAAGGGAAAATGTCAGCTCTGCTTCCTGCGGCGCCTGATCAGCCAGTAGACGCCGTAGCCAATGGCAAGGATCGGAAGACCTGCACCAGCGATCGGCCCGGGGGCTCCGCTGACGTTTTTGTTCTGACCGGGCGCGTTCTCGCAATTTCCCCTGTCATTGCAGGCTTGCGCAGGCGGGGTGATTGTCGTCAGAGCGAGGGCCAAAATCGCGGCGGCTATGCCAAAACCGACCTTCATTGCCTTCTCCTCTATTGCCGATCGACATTTAATGTGAAATTAAATGATATATTAAAAAATTAATTACCGAACTTTCACGGTCATATCAGGTTACTTCCTTTCCAAAGAAGGAGGGCGGCTGGTATGCGCGCTTCAACACGCAGTGCCAAAGAGCTTTGCGAGCAACTCGCGTCAGATACCGATGTGCTGGCACAAAAGATGTCGGATTTGCTTTCGCTTCGAAAATTCGTTGCCGACGCTGAAATCGTCGCCGCTTCGCAAGGCAGCATACCGAGCGCGCCGCTAATGGACCTTGGCGGCCCTGCTGCTGGCGCAAGGAGCTGGCGTTTGCCGTATCGAACTGTTCAATAGATCGCGCAATGCAATCAAATTGTCCAACGTCATCACAATGCGAGCACGAACGACGTTTTCATGCTCAATCCGATCCGAATCGAATAGCGGACCCGCCTTTGGGCGAACGTTTGTAAATGTGAGTGTCATGAGCGGCCCAGGCCCCGACGCCAGATTGATTTTTCCTATGCAAAGCGCTTCTGGAATATTGCCTGGGTCTACCGTGAGCGGTTCGTCAGCCATGGATGGTCTCCCACGAAATTTTCCGGTGTTACGAGATTTATCACCCCGCTTGCGGAATCTTCGCCCATCCCAGAAGTACGCTCTAGCGACTGCTTCATTCCTCTAATGCGCGGTGAAGCACGTCGGTGGCCATGTCACCGGCCAGCCACATCAGCGAATTGATGAATTGATGCTAGTCAAGCAAACAGCTCGGCGCCTTCCGGCGTGATCTTCACCTAGGTGCCGCTCTCGTGCATCCAAAGCCAGCCGCGCTCGATCGCCAGTTCTCGTCCAGCGCCGTACTCGGCCGGCGAGCCGTTGTCTTGGAAGATGAACGGGTAGTTGATTTTTTCGACGTAGATGCGCCCGTCCTGGACGGGCTCCACGGCGTGCGCCAGCTCCATGATGCGGCGGGCGGCCTTTTCCGTGTCGGCGTAGGGGCGGCTTTCGGCGTATTTCATGCGGCTAACTTATCTTCCTTGTCGGGGCCGCGCATGACGATCTTCAAGGCATCGTCGGACAGTGGCCGTTGCAGCGCCTTCGCTTCGTCCCAGGGCGCGCGCAGCCAAACGTCGCGCTCCTCGTCCGTCGTCAAGATGACCGGCATTGCCTTCGGATGGATCGGCGCGACGACAACGTTCGGCTCGGTGGTCAGGAAACCGTAGACAAGGTGAGGGCCGGGGACCGGCTTCGACTTGGTGCCGCGGTCGCCCTTGAACTCGGTCCAGATGCCGGCAAAGGCCGTGAGTGGTCTGTCTTCGTTCAGCGCGAACCAGACCACGTCCTTCTTATTCGTCGCGGCGTTCGGCTCCGGCGCGTATTCAGCGAAGCTGTTGAAGGGGACCAGGCAACGGTTCTCCGGCTTCAGCCAGCCGCGCCAGTGCGGCGAACTGGTGTTGCGGATATTCGTCACAGGCGGGCCACCGTTGCGCGGCGGTGGCGGCATGCCCCAGCGCATCAGCACCATTTCGCGGCCCTCCGCAGCGTTGCGCACCACTGGCGCCGGATAGTCAGGAAACACACCGGGCATCGGCGGCAGGTTGCCGACATAGCGGTTGACGACGCGGAACAGCGCACGGATCGCTTCCTGGTTGGTCGAGATCGAATAGAGATTGCACATCAGGGGTCCTTAGCGTTCGCCCGGCCACCACGTCGATGGCGGATCTTGCGCGGAAATCTTCGTGGGCCGCAGGGCGACGAGGTGGCTGCGCTTATAGGAACAGCCGCGCTGCTCCGAGCACAGCTTGCAGCGCATATAGCGCTCGAGCTCGTGGATCGGCGTCGACTTCGGCCGGCGCACGATGTCGAGCGCGACCGTCTAGTCTAGTGCGTTTCGCAGCCGAGGCACTTCACCTCAAGATAGGTGTAGCCGGCATTGAGCGCGCGTCGCCGAGCGCGGGCGAGGGCTGCGCCGGTCCCTGAAACGCTAGCATGCGCTTGTTCCAGGCTTGGCAGGCGAGCCGATCGGCGGCCTTCCGAGCTTCAGCCGCCTGCTCGGCAGCGGCGCGTACGGACGCGCCAAAGATACTCTCGCGTGACTTGGTGCCCATGACCTGAAAATGCGTCGTGTGGGACACCGCGGCAAGCCGCTAGGGCTTGCGGTGCGTCGCTCGGAAACGACTAAGGACCGGTGCCGCCGCTCTTGCGCATTGTGCCGGCGCCGGCTCCCGGAAAGCGGCTGACAAATGAAGCCGGCGGCAGTCATTGAGCCCACACTAGGCCGGTGAACAGCTGCAGAACAAAAGCCCGATTAGACTGTCCAACAAACTGTCCAACACATTTTCTGGGTATCTTCTAAGCGATTGATCTAGCGGCGCTATTTTTTGCGTCGGAGCGCTATGGCGCTCCCTAGCGGAATCGAACCGCTCTCTCCACCGTGAAAGGGTGGCGTCCTGACCGATAGACGAAGGGAGCAAAACAATCGGCAGATCAATGCGTTAGCCGCGGGATATGCCAGATCGGCCGCCGACGGTTACTGGCGGCGACGGAGCGAACGTATAGTGGTGATTGGGTGGGGGGGCAAGCCGCAGGATGGCGCTTTTTGCAGCCATCCCCCGACGGCTTCGCGCGGGGCCCGATACCCGAAAAACCGCGGGGGTCTCGCAACGCTTTGTAAAGCCTGATGCCGTAGGCGTCCCGCATGGCGTTCAGCAGCAAGAAGCGCGACGCGCGCAAATCGATGCATCAGCCCGGCTGGATCACGCTGGAGGGCGGATTCGCCGCGCGGCCCTGCGTGGTGCAGGACATGTCGTCCACCGGCGCCAAAATCACGATCGACGATCCCAACACGCTGCCTGGAAAATTGCGTCTGGCGTTGTCGCGCGACACGCGCACTGGACGGCCTTGCGAGGTGGTGTGGCGTCGCGGCAGGACCCTGGGCGTCAAGTTCGTGAGCTAGTACCCACTTTTC
>NZ_PSRR01000121.1 GCF_004296405.1 Bradyrhizobium sp. Leo170 | reverse complement strand
TGAATGAACTCGCGGACTGACTGATTCAAGCAAATGACATCAGGATCAGCCGCCGACGTCGCCGCTCAGGATGTCGCCGAAGCGCTCCCAGGTGTCGCCCTTGAATTGCATGAGCTGCAGTTGCGACAGCGGCGCGAAATCGGTCCGCGACGTATTCACCTTGATGCCGGGCAACAGCCCGTCGAGCTCGAGGTCGCGGATGCTGGCGGCCTGCTTCATGATGTTCTCGCGGGTCAGGTTGTCGCCGCAGGCCTTCAGCACATGCACCATGCCCTGCGCGACCGTGTAGCCGTACATCACCGAGAGGTCGGAGCGATTGGCCTCAGGATAGTATTTATCGAGGAATTCGTTCCAGGCGATCATGCCGGGATCGTTCTTCCATTGCGGATCGGTCGGATCCTTCAGGTAGTTCGACGAGATGATATCCTGTGCGTTCTCGAAGCCGGCCGGCTTGAGCACGCTGCCTACGGAGGACGAGACGTTGTTGAGGAAGTGCAACGGCTTCCAGCCGATCTCGGCGTTCTTCTTGATCGCCTGCGCCGCGAATTTCGGCGTGGTGATGTCGAAGAACACATCGGCCCCGGACGACCAGAGCTTGACGATGTGGGAGTCGATGGAGGGTTCGGAGACTTCGTAGCTTTCCTCGATCACGATCATCGAAGCCGCCTTGCTGCCGAGGCCGTCCCTGAAGCCTTTCAGGTAGTCCTTGCCGTAATCATCGTTCTGGTAGAGCACCGCGATCCTGGCGTTCGGATGGTTCTTCAGGATGTACCTGGCGTAGATGATCGACTCGCTCTGGTAATTGGGCTGCCAGCCCATGGTCCAGGGGAAATCTTTCGGATCGTTCCACTTGGTGGCGCCGGTGGCGACGAAGAGCTGCGGCACCTTCTTCTGGTTCATGTATTTCTGGATCGCCGAGTTCGGCGGCGTGCCGAGCGAATTGAAGATGAAGAGCACCTCGTCGCTCTCGACCAGCTTGCGCGCCTGCTCCACCGTCTTCGGCGGAGAGTAGGCGTCGTCATAGGAGATGAAGTTGATCTTGCGGCCGTTGATGCCGCCCTCGGCATTGATCTTGTTGAAATAGGCCGCCTCCGTCTTGCCGATCACGCCATAGGCGGAGGCCGGTCCGCTGTAGGGCATGATGTTGCCGATCTTGATCTCGGTGTCGGTGGCGCCGACGTCGTATGCCTTCTGGGCAAGCGCGTGGCCGCTGCTCACGGCCAGCAATGCGACGGCGGCCGCAAAGGCCCCCAGCCGCAAATGGATGGCAGACATTGGGATCTCCTTGGGATCATGGTGGACGTGTCATGTTTTTTGGATTGGGAGCACTTTCCGGCTCCTGCCGGCATTGAATACCTTCCACCTGGTCCCGGCAACAAAAAGCCCCCGCGATGGAAGCGCGGGGGCTGCAAACGGCGGATGCCGCCGCGGCTCCCTCAATGCCCGAGCGCGCCGCTCATGATGCGGCCGAACAACTCCCACTTGTCTCCCTTGAAGCGCATCATCTGCAGTTGCTTGATGGGCGCGAAGTCGGCCGGCGATGTGTTGATGGTGATGCCGGGCAGCAGCGTGTCGGGCGCAAACTCCCTCAGGCTCGCGGCCTGCTTCATGATGTTGGCACGGGTGAGATCGTCGCCGCACATCTGCAGCACCTTCACCATGGTTTGCGCCGCGCCATAGCCATAGACCGCCGCGTCGTCGCGCCGATCGGCTTCCGGATAATATTCCTGAAGGAACGCAAAGAATCGCTTCATGCCGGGATCGTTGTCCCATTGCGGGTCGGCGCCATCCTTGGCATAGGCCGCCGACAGGACGCCCTGCACATTCTCAAAGCCGGCCGGCTTCATCGCACCGCCGACGGAAGCGGAGACATTGGACACGATCTGCACCGGCTTCCAGTCGAGTTCCGCGACGTTCTTCATCGCCTGAGCTGCGAATTTCGGCATGGCGACGTTGATGAAGACGTCGACGCCGGCGGCCTTCAGCTTGAAGATGTGGCTCTCCATCGACGGCTCTGACGTCTCGTAGCTCTCTTCGGCGACGATCATCGCCGCCTTCTCGCCGAATCCGTCCCTCAAGCCCCTGAGGTAGTCCTTGCCGAAATCGTCGTTCTGATAGAGCACGCCGACCTTGGCGTCCGGCCTCTCTTTCATGATGTATTTGGCATAGATGCGCGCCTCGCTCTGGTAGTTCGGCTGCCAGCCCATGGTCCACGGAAACTCTTTTGGCTGGTCCCACTTGCTGGCGCCGGAGGCGACGAAGAGCTGCGGCACTCCCTTGCCGTTCATGTATTTCTGGATCGCGAGGTTGGTGACCGTGCCGAGCGAGTTGAAGATCAGAAGCACTTTATCGCTCTCCACGAGCTTGCGCGCCTGCTCCACCGTCTTCGACGGGTTGTAGCCGTCGTCGTAGCTGAGAAAAACGATCTTGCGACCGTTGATGCCGCCCTCGGCGTTGACCTTGTTGAAATAGGCAGCCTCGGTCTTGCCGATCACGCCATAGCCGGAAGCCGGTCCGCTATAGGGCATGATGTTGCCTATTCTGATCTCGGTGTCGCTGGCGCCGGTATCGTACTTCTTCTGGGCGAGCGCACCGCCGGTGGTGGCGATGATCAGGGCGAGCACGGCTGAAAGGGCAGTCAATCGCAAAGGCACGGCAGTCATTCGTTTCCTTCATCCTCGAGATCATGATCCGATTAGACGGAATCGGATCATGATTTCATCTCTTTGTTTGAGCATGATCTTTTCGGAAAACCGGTTCCCACTTTTCCGGATCATGCTCTGGTGGATGCGTTTCTTGGAACCCCCACGGCGGGCATTGAATGCGGTTCTCGCACCGTCCGTCAACAAAAAGCCCCACGGCTTACGCCGCGGGGGCTTCGCGCTGGTCTCTTGCACTGCAACCTTAGTCGGCGGGGACGTCGCCGCTGATGATCTCGCCGAACAGTTCCCATTTCTGTCCCTTGAAGCGCATCATCTGAAGCTGGCTGATCGGGGCAAAGTCGGTGGCGCTGGTGTTGATCTTGACGCCGGGCAGCAGCGTGTCAGGCGTAAAATCCTTCAGGCTGGCGGCCCGTTTCATCACGTTGGCCCGGGTCAGATCGTCGCCGCACATCTCCAGCACCTTCGCCAGGGTTTGTGCAGCGCCGTAGCCGTAAACCAGACCGCTCTCGGTCTTGTCGGCACCCGGCATGTACTTCTCGAGGAATTCATTCCACTTTTTCATGCCGGGATCGTTGTTCCATTGCGGGTCGCTGCCGTCCTTGGCGTAGGCCGCCGAGAACACGCCCTGGGCGTTCTCAAATCCCGCCGGCTGCATCACGCTGCCGACCGAGATTGAGACGTTGGTGACGATCTGCAACGGCTTCCAGCCGAGCTCGGCGGTCTTCTTGATGGTCTGGGCGGCGAATTTCGGCGTAGCGTAGATCAGCAGCACGTCCGGATTGGCGGCCTTGATCTTGACGATGTGGGAATCGATCGTCGGCTCGGAGATCTCGTAGCTCTCCTCGAGGATGATCATCGAGGCACCCTTGGCGCCGAGGCCGTCCTTGGTGCCCTTGAGGTAATCCTTACCGAAATCGTCGTTCTGGTAGAGGATCGCGACCTTGGCGTCCGGCTTCTCCTTCATCAGCCATTTCGCGTAGATCTGCGCTTCGCTCTGGTAGCTGGGCTGCCAGCCTATGGTCCAAGGGAAGTTCTTCGGGTCGTTCCACTTGGTCGCGCCGGTGGCGACGAACAGTTGCGGGATCTTCTTGGAGTTGAGGTATTTCTGGATCGCGGTGTTCGAGGGCGTGCCGAGCGGATTGAAGACAACAAGGACTTCGTCGCTCTCGACCAGCTTGCGCACCTGCTCGACCGCCTTCGGCGGCGAGTAGGCGTCATCATAGGTGATGAAATTGACCTTGCGGCCATTGATGCCGCCCTGATCGTTGATCATCCGGAAATAGGCGGCCTCAGTCTTGCCGATCGAGCCGTAGGCGGATGCAGGTCCGCTATAAGGGATGATGTTTCCGATCTTGATCTCGGTGTCGGAGGCGCCGGTATCGTATGTCTTCTGGGCGAAGGCACTGCCGGAAGCGGCAGCAAAAGCGATGACCGCCGCCGAAAGCACGGCGGTCCGTGGTTTGAAGGGCATTGTCTCTCCTAAAGTCTCTTTTCTTGGTTCTTCAGTTCTTCTTGAGTTTCGCCGCCAGTTGCTGGGCAATGAGGGCGACCTGCCGGGCGCCATGCGGCACTAGGTAGATGACGAGGAACAGGAGCACGCCGAACACGGCGCCGGAGAGACCCTTGGAAATGCCTTCCGCAATATTCGGCACGAAGATGATGAACGCGGAGCCGACGATCGAACCCGGCAGCCAGCCGACGCCGCCGACCACCATGCCGACGAACAGCGAGATCGCGAGCGTGATGGTGTAGCCGTCAGGCGCCACGAACTGCACCGCGATCGCGCCGAGGCCGCCGGCGATGCCGGTGATCCCGGCACTCACGCCGAATGCCAGTGTCTTGTACAGCGCGACGTTAACGCCCATGGCGGAGGCCGCGATCTCGTTGTCGCGGATCGACATGAGGGCGCGGCCCGAGCGCGAGCGCAACAGGTTCACCGAGGCGACATAGATCCCGATCGAGACCGCCAGTGTGAAGTAATAGAGCCACATGTCCTGCGACAACGGCAGGCCGAATGGCGCATCCGGCTTGGTCACCACAAGGCCCTGCACGCCGCCGGTCCAATGCTCGAGGAAGCCGAGCTTGAGGAGCTGCGGCATGGCGAGCGCCAGAGCAAAGGTCGCGAGCGCGAGGTAGATGCCAGACAGCCGCAGCGCCGGCTGGCCGAACAGGAAACCCGCACCGAAGCAGACGACGCCCGCGACCGGCAGGGTCAGCGCGTAGTTGACGTTGAAGTGCTCCATCAGGATCGCCGTGACATAGGCGCCGATGGCATAGAACGCGCTCTGGCCGAGCGAGAACTGCCCGCTGCCGCCGGTCAGGATGTTGAGCGCCAGCACCGCGAGGGCGTAGATCAGGAGCATCGTCATCTGGAAGATGACGAAGTTCTTGACGAACAAGGGCGTCAGGATCAGGGCCGCCAGCACCACCAGCGAGGTGCCGTAGCCGAGCGTCATGGCACGCTTCGGAACCGCCTCGACGGCCGGGGCTTCGGTTACAACTTCTTCAGCCGCGCTCATGATCAGACTCGCTTCACGATGGGCCGGCCAAACAGCCCGGCCGGTTTGACGACCAACACGGTGATGATCAGCGCAAGCGCGATCGGCAGCTTGAGCTCGTTGCCGACGCCTGGAATGTAGGTGCCGGCAAGGTTCTCGAACACGCCGACCAGGAAGCCGCCGATCACGGCGCCGAGCGGCGAGCTAAGGCCGCCGAGCACCGCGGAGGCGAAACCGTAGATCAGGACGCCGCCCATCATGTTCGGCTCCAGGAACACCACCGGCGCGATCAGCATGCCGGCGATCGCGCCGATGGCGGAGGCCATGCCCCAGCCGAGCGCGATCATCCATGAGGTGTTGATGCCGACCAGCCGCGCCGATTCAGGCAACGAGGCAGCCGCCCGCATCGCAAGGCCAATGCGGGTGAACTGGAAGAAGAAATAGAGCCCGGCGAGCAGCAGCAGGGTGACGCCGACCATGCCGGCCTGGTGCGTCGAGATAAGCTGGCTGCCGAGGAACGGCGAGGAGCCGAACGGCGTCGGATATTGCTTGATGGTGAAATCCCAGATCAGGCCCGCGACCGAGTTGACGATCGCAAACAGCGCGATGAAGCCGGCGACGTTGGTCAAGACCGGCGCCTTCGCCAAGGGCTTGAACAACAGCCGCTCGATCAGGATGCCACCGGCGAAGGAAAGGATGACGGTGAGGATGAACGCCCCCCAATAGGGCACGCCCCATTGCATCATCTGCCAGGACATGAAAGTCGAGAACATCGCCATTTCGCCTTGCGCGAAATTGAGATGGTCGATCGCCTGGTAGATCATCACGACGGCGAGCGCCATGCAGGCGTAGATCGCGCCTGTGGCGATGCCGGCCAGGACTTGGTTGGCAAAAAGCTCCATGGTCCTCGCTCCCTCAGTAACCCAGATAGGATTTACGGACGTCTTCGTTGTTGGCGACGTCCTTGGCGTTGCCGGACATCACGATGCGTCCGGTTTCGATCACATAGGCCTGATCGGCGAGTTCGAGCGCGAGCTGCGCATTCTGCTCGACCACCAGGATGGTGACTTTGTCCTCACGGTTGATCTTGCCGAGGATGCGGAACAGGTCGCGCACCACCAGCGGCGCCAGGCCGAACGACGGCTCGTCCAGCAGCATCAGCCGCGGCCGCAGCATCAGCGCGCGCGCGACCGCGAGCATCTGCTGCTCGCCGCCCGACAGCGTGCCGGCCTGCTGGGTATAGCGCTGCTTGAGCACCGGGAAGTGGTCGTACATGCGCTCGATGTCGGCGACGATGTTCTTCTTGTCGCCGCGCGTGATGGCGCCGAGCTGCAGATTCTCCTCCACCGTCATGTTGGTGAAGGTGCCGCGGCCCTGCGGCACATGGGCGATGCCGAGGCGGACGACATTCTCGGTCGAACGATTGCCGATCGGCTTGCCCTCGAATTCGACCGCGCCGGTCGAGCGCACCATGTTGCAGATCGCCCGCAGCGTGGTGGTCTTGCCGGCGCCGTTGGCCCCGAGCAGCGTGGTGAGCGAACCTTCGCTCAGGGAGAAGCTGAGGCCGTGAAGCGCCTGGACCTGGCCGTAGTAGGCGCGCAGATCCTTGACGTTGAGCATCGTCGTCATTGGTCCTTGCTCCCGAGATAGGCCTTGATGACGTCGGGGTCGGCCTGGACCTGGCTAGGGGTTCCCTCCGCGAGCTTGCGGCCGAAATTGAGCGCGACGACATGGTCGGCGGTCGACATCACCATGCCCATGTGGTGCTCGACCAGGAGCACGGTGATCTTGCGCTCGTCGCGGATCTTGCGGACGAGGTCGCCGAGCACATAGACCTCTTCATGGTTGAGACCGCCGGCCGGCTCGTCCAGCAAAAGGATCTTCGGATCGGCCGCGAGCGCGCGGGCCAGTTCGACGCGCTTCTGGGTGCCGAACGGCAGGCCCGAAACGATGCTGTGCGCGACGTCCTCGAGGTCGAGATAAGCCAGGATATCGTGCACCTTCTTGTTGACCGAAGCCTCGGTGCGCCTGATCCAGGCGAGCTTGAGCGAGTCGCTGATGATGTCGCTGGACGTGCGCGCGTGCGTCCCGACGCGGACATTGTCGAGCACCGAGAGATTGGGAAACAGCGCCACGTTCTGGAAGGTGCGACCGATGCCGATCTCGGCGATCTTGTGCGGCGGGCGGCTGAGGATGCTCACGCCTTCCATCAGGATGTCGCCGGAGCTCGGCTGATAGAGCCGTGAGAGGCAATTGAAGAGCGTCGTCTTGCCGGCGCCGTTCGGTCCGATCAGTCCCAGGATCTGGCCCTGATGCATGTCGAAGGAGACGCCGTTCAACGCGACGATGCCGCCGAACACGACGCTGACGTCGCGAACCGCGAGCAGTGGCGCATGACCCTGCGCGAGTTGTGCCTGCGTCATCTCGTCTCGCCCGCCCGCTTGAGAGGGCGGAGAGCGCCGCGCGAATGATCGCGCCGGCGATGAAGAAGGCTGTCAGATGCCCTCGGCCACACGTGCAACTTTCCCTCCTGATCTCGACTTTTTGCTTTCAGCTTTTCTGGATTGCGGCGCTACCCCACCAAGCGCCTGCTCGATGTTCCTTACCATCGCGACAAGGCGAGGTCCAATATCGTCGAGCAACCGGTCTTCCGTAAAGCGGAATGCCGGCGCTCCGCAATTGAACGCATACGGACCGGTTCCGTCATTAAGCTGCAATGCGACGCCGACGGCGTGAACATCGTCCTGCCATTCGCCAGCAGAAATTGCAAAACCGCGCTTCGCTACCAATTCGCCCGAGCGCTCGATGCCGTCGCGTATCTTTGGCCAGCGGCTGCCGTAGTGGTCGCGAAGCTCGCGCAGCAAAGCGGCACGCTCATCGTCCGGCAGCGCCCAGATATAGGCGCGCCCCATCGCGGTGGTCGCTATTGGTATCCGCGAACCGACATCGAGCTGAACGCCGAGCGTCAGTCCATTCCGACTCTGTCCGAAATAGATCATGCTGAGCCGGTCGCGCCCGCCTACCGCAACCGCACCGCCGGTCGCGCGCATCACGTCCTCGCGATAGGGCTCGGACAAATGCCGGACGCCGAGATTGGCAAGCGCGGCATAACCCAGCGCCATGGCAGAGGGCGCGAGCTGGTACTTCTCGAAACGCGGCACGGGTGTAAGGTAACCGAGCTTGGTCAACGTGTAGGTCAACCGTGAAATGGTTGGCTTCGGCAAATTGGTGCGGGCCGCAATCTCCTGATTGCCGAGAAGCCCGTCATTGGGACGGAATGCGCGCAGGACTTCCAATCCACGGGAAAGCGCGACCACAAAATTGCGATCGGTCGCCGCCTTCTTTCCTGAACGCTTCATTCCCTGTCACTTTGTCGATCTCGTTGACAAGGGACGTGCTTCAAAATAACCCTCCCTGTCAAGATGTGGAATTTAATTTCGCAGTGCGAAATTAGCCACTAAACGCAAGAACTGCAAGAACGCCTTGCAAAAGAACACACTGCAAAAGAACTCACTGCAAAAGAACACAGCATCCAAGGAGAGTCTCGTGAGCGAAGTCGTAAAACTCGAGCGGCATGACGACATTGGCATCGTCACGGTTAACAATCCTCCGGTCAATGCGCTGAGTGCCGCGGTACGCGGCGGCATCCTGGAATGCATCAAGAGCGCGATTGCCGATGCCGAAGTGAAGGCGATCGTGCTGACCTGCGCCGGCCGCACCTTCATCGCCGGCGCCGACATCACCGAATTCGGCAAGCCGCCGAAGCCGCCCGGCCTCAACGAGGTGCTGGAGGTGATGGAGAATTCACCGAAGCCGATCGTTGCCGCGATCCACGGCACCGCGCTCGGCGGCGGCCTCGAGGTTGCTCTGGCATGCCACTATCGCGTGGCGACCAAGGACGCCCGGCTCGGCCTGCCCGAGGTCAAGCTCGGCCTGTTGCCGGGCGCCGGCGGCACCCAGCGGCTGCCGCGCGCAGTCGGACCGGAACTTGCGGTCAAGATGATCGTCGGCGGCGATCCGATCGGCGCCGCGGAAGCGCTCAAGAGCGGCTTGATCGAAGAGATCGTCGAAGGACCGGCCGCCGGCGGCGAAGCCTTCGCGCGCAAGCTGCTGGCGGAGAAGCGCCCATTGCGCAAGTTGCGCGACGACGACTCCAAGCTCGCCGCGGCCAAGGCCGATCGCTCGATCTTCACCAATGCGGTCGCTGGCATGACCAAGCGCGCACGCGGCCTGGAAGCGCCGTTCGCCGCCGCCGACGCGGTCGGCGCCGCGATTGACCTGCCCTTCGATGAAGGCCTGAAGAAGGAGCGCGAGACCTTCCTGAAGCTGGTCGCCAGCGACCAGTCCAAGGCGCAGCGCTATGCCTTCTTTGCCGAACGCGAAGCCGCGAAGATCGCTGGTGTACCAGATGGCACGAAGTCGCGGCCGGTCGAGCGTGTCGCGATCATCGGCGCCGGCACCATGGGCGGCGGCATCGCGATGTCGTTTGCCAATGCCGGCATTCCTGTGACGCTGATCGAGACCAGCGAGGAGCAGCTCAAGCGCGGCCTGGGCGTGATGCAGAAGAACTATGAGGCGACAGCGGCCCGTGGTGGTATCCCAGCAGATGCGCCCGCCAAGCGGATGGCGCTCATCACCGGCGTGGTCGGCCTCGAGAATGTCAAGGACGCCGACCTCGTCATCGAGGCGGTGTTCGAGACCATGGCGGTCAAGAAGGAAGTGTTCGGCAAGCTCGATCAATATGCCAAGCCGGGCGCCGTGCTCGCCTCCAACACGTCCTACCTGAACATCGACGACATCGCGAAGGAGACGAAACGGCCGCAGGACGTGCTCGGCATGCACTTCTTCTCGCCCGCGAACGTTATGAAGCTGTGCGAGATCGTGCGCGCGGAGAAGACTGCGCCCGATGCGCTGGTGACGGCAGTCTCGATCGCGCGCAAAATTGCAAAAGTGCCGGCGGTGGTCGGCGTCTGCGATGGCTTCGTCGGCAACCGCATGCTGGCCCAGCGCGGCAAGCAGGCCGAAAAGCTGTTGTTCGAGGGCGCGCTCCCGCAGCAGGTCGATGCCGTGGTGACCAAGTTCGGCATGCCGATGGGCCCGTTCGCGATGGGCGACCTCGCCGGCCTCGACATCGGCTGGCGCTCGCGCAAGGACCGCGGCATCAAGTCGGAGATCGCGGACGCGCTGTGCGAGGCCGGCCGCTTCGGCCAGAAGACCGGCAAGGGCTATTACAAATATGAAGCCGGCTCGCGCGCGGCACTGCCCGATCCGGAAGTCGAGAAGCTGATTGACGAGACGCTCGCGCGCCTCGGCCGCAAGAAGCGCGTCGTCAGCGACGACGAGATCCTCGAGCGCATGATGTACCCGATGATCAACGAGGGTGCGCGCATCCTGGAGGAGGGCATCGCGGCGCGGCCTTCCGACATCGACGTGGTCTGGCTCTATGGCTATGGCTGGCCGATCTACCGCGGCGGCCCGATGTTCTGGGCCGACACGGTGGGCCTGAAGCACATCGCCGATCGCCTCGCCTTCTATGCCAAGGAGACCAACGATCCCTCGCTCGAGCCGGCGCCGCTGCTCAAGCGCCTCGCCGACGAAGGCAAGACGTTTGCTTCGCTCGCCGCGGCGTCGAAGGCGGCTTGATGGGCCGTGTGCTCACTCGTTGTCGTTCCGGGGCGCGCGCAGCGCGAACCCGGAACCTCGAGATTCCGGGTTCGCGACTTCGTCGCGCCCCGGAATGACGGCGTATCTGGCTGGAGCATCATGACCCATCCCGGCGAACAGTTTTATCCGAAGGGCGTGCGTTGGGACGACCCGATCGCGCGCGGCACATTGCCTGATTTGCTGTCGACCGCCGCCGCAGCCTACGGCCCGAGGACGGTGATCGAATTCCGCGACCGGCCGATCGCCTATGCGGAACTGGAAGCGCTGGTCGAAACCGCGGCTGCCGCGTTCCTGCGCGCCGGCTACGGCAGGGATACCTCGGTGGCGCTGTTCCTCGGCAACACGCCTGACCATCCCATCAACTTCTTCGGCGCGCTGAAGGCGGGTGCCCGCGTCGTACATCTCTCGCCGCTCGACGGCGAGATCGCGCTCTCGCACAAGCTCTCGGATTCCGGCGCGCGTATCCTTATCACCAGCAATCTCTCGGCGCTGTTGCCGACGGCGCTGAAGTTCCTCGACAAGGGCCTGCTCGATCGGCTGATCGTCTGCGAGGACGATCATTGGGGCAAGATCGGCACACCCCAGACCGCGTTGCCCGACAATCCCGCCATCATCACCTATCGCCAGTTCGTCGACGGCGCGACCAGGCCGGCCAAATGGCCTGAGGTCAGCGCCGACGACGTCGCGCTGCTGCAATATACCGGCGGCACCACCGGCCTGCCGAAGGGCGCGATGCTGAGCCACGGCAACCTGACTGCAGCCGTGTCGATCTATGAAGTCTGGGGCAAGGCGGCCCGCGCGGAGCGCGACGCGATCGAGCGCGTGATCTGCGTGCTGCCGCTGTTCCACATCTATGCGCTGACGGTCGTGCTGCTGTCATCGATCCGGCACGGCCATCTGATCTCGCTGCACCAGCGCTTCGACGTCCAGGCCGTGATGCGCGACATCGAGGAGAAGCGCGCCACTGTGTTCCCGGGCGTGCCCACGATGTGGATCGCGATCGCCGCCCTGCCCGATCTCGACAAGCGCGACCTATCCTCGCTGGTGAGCTGCGGTTCCGGCGGCGCGCCGCTGCCGGTGGAAGTCGCCAAGATCTTCGAGCGCCGGGTCGGCATGAAGCTGCGCAGCGGCTGGGGCATGACGGAGACTTGTTCCCCGGGGACCGGTCATGTGAAGGAAGGGCCGGACAAGCCCGGCTCGATCGGCCTGATGCTGCCGGGCATCGAGCTCGATGTGGTCTCGCTGGATGATCCGAAGCAGGTCTTGCCCGTGGGCGAAGTCGGCGAGATCCGGATTCGCGGGCCGAATGTCACCAAGGGCTACTGGAACCGGCCGAAGGAAACCGCGGAAGCCTTTGTCGGCGACCGCTTCCTCACCGGCGACATCGGCTACATGGATGCGGACGGCTATTTCTACCTGGTCGACCGCAAGAAGGACATGATCATCTCCGGCGGCTTCAACGTCTATCCGCAGATGATCGAGCAGGCGATCTATACGCATCCGTCGGTGCAGGAAGTGATCGTGATCGGCATCTCCGACGACTACCGGGGCGAGGCTGCGAAAGCCTTCATCAAGCTGCGCGACGGAGCGGCGTCGTTCACGATCGACGATCTGCGCGCCTTCCTCACCGGCAAGCTCGGCAAGCATGAACTGCCGGCGGCGCTCGAATTCGTCGAGGAATTGCCGCGCACGCCGGTCGGAAAACTTTCCCGCCACGAATTGCGTCAGCAGAAGGCCGCTTCGGACAGCGCAACGAAACAACAACCAGAAACCGCAACAGGAGGTCGTTCATGACCGACGCCGTTATCGTCTCCACCGCCCGCACGCCGATCGGCAAGGCCTATCGCGGCGCACTCAACGTCACCGAAGGCGCGACCCTGCTTGGACACGCCATCGGCGAGGCGGTCGCCCGCGCCAAGGTCGACCCGAAGGAGATCGAGGACGTCGTGATGGGCGCAGCCCTGCAACAGGGCTCAACCGGCGGCAACATCGCGCGCAAGGCGCTGCTCCGCGCCGGCCTTCCGGTGACCGTCGCCGGCACCACCATCGACCGGCAATGTGCCTCCGGCCTGCAGGCGATTGCGCTTGCCGCGCGCTCGGTGCTGTTCGACGGCGTCGAGATCGCGGTCGGCGGCGGTGGTGAATCGATCAGCCTGGTGCAGAACGACAAGATCAATACGTTCCACGCGCAGGACCCGGCGCTGCTGAAGATCAAGGGAGAGGTCTACATGCCCATGATCGACACCGCCGAAGTGGTCGCCAAGCGCTACAACATCTCGCGCGAGAAGCAGGACGAATATTCGCTGGAGAGCCAGCGCCGCACCGCGGCCGCCCAGCAGGGCGGCAAGTTCAAGGACGAGCTGGCGCCGATCACCACCCAGATGGCGGTGACCGACAAGGCGACCGGCGCGGCGTCGTTCAAGGAGGTGACGCTGTCGCAGGATGAGGGTCCGCGGCCCGACACCACGGCCGAAGGCCTTGCCGGCCTGAAGCCCGTGCGCGGCGAAGGTTTCACCATCACCGCCGGCAATGCCAGCCAGCTTTCCGACGGTGCCAGCGCGACCGTGATCATGAGCGACAAGGAAGCAGCCAAGCGCGGCTTGACGCCGCTCGGCATCTTCCGCGGTTTCGTCTCCGCCGGCTGCGAGCCCGACGAGATGGGGATCGGCCCGGTCTTCGCCGTGCCGCGCCTGCTCAAGCGCCACGGCCTGAAGGTCGAGGACATCGACCTCTGGGAGCTCAACGAGGCCTTCGCGGTGCAGGTGCTCTATTGCCGCGACAAGCTCGGCATCGATCCGGAGAAGCTCAACGTCAATGGCGGCGCGATCGCGGTCGGCCATCCCTACGGCATGTCGGGCGCCCGGCTGACGGGCCACGCCCTGATCGAAGGCCGCCGCCGCAAGGCGAAATATGCTGTCGTGACCATGTGCGTCGGCGGCGGCATGGGCGCGGCCGGCTTGTTCGAGGTGGTGCACTAAGGCTCATTGCGTCATTCCGGACGGGCGCGAAGCGGCCGATCCGGAATCCAGAGGTTTGTTACTTCGAGATTCCGGGTTCGCGCTAACGCGCGCCCCGGAATGACAGATAATTCATCACAAGGAGGATCCGATGGATCTCGCTTTCACCAAGGAAGAAGTGGCGTTTCGCGAGGAAGTGCGGGCGTTCTTCAGGGACAATGTGCCGCCGGACACGCGGCGGAAGATGCAGGAGGGCCGTCATCTCTCCAAGGAGGAGATGGTCACCTGGTGGCGCATCCTGAACAAGAAGGGCTGGGGCGTTTCGCACTGGCCGAAAGAATACGGCGGCACCGGCTGGACATCCGTGCAGCATTACATCTTCAACGAGGAGCTGCAGGCCTATCCGGCGCCGCAGCCGCTCGCCTTCGGCGTCAGCATGGTCGGCCCTGTGATCTACACCTTCGGCAACGAGGAGCAGAAGAAGCAATACCTGCCGCGCATCGCCAGTGTCGACGACTGGTGGTGCCAGGGCTTCTCGGAGCCGGGCTCGGGCTCGGACCTCGCCTCGCTCCGCACCAAGGCCGAGCGCAAGGGCGACAAGTGGATCATCAACGGCCAGAAGACCTGGACCACGCTGGCGCAGCATGCCGACATGATCTTCTGCCTGTGCCGCACCGATCCCAGCGCCAAGAAGCAGATGGGCATCTCCTTCATCGTCTTCAGCATGAAGTCGAAGGGCGTCACGGTTCGGCCGATCCAGACCATTGACGGCGGCGTTGAGGTCAACGAAGTCTTCTTCGACAATGTCGAGGTCCCGATCGAGAACCTGATCGGCGAGGAGAACAAGGGCTGGGATTACGCCAAATTCCTGCTCGGCAACGAGCGCACCGGCATTGCACGGGTCGGCGTTTCCAAGGAACGGCTGCGCCGCATCAAGGAGCTCGCCTCCAAGGTCGAGTCCGGCGGCCGGCCGGTGATCCAGGATCCGACCTTCCGCGAAAAACTCTCGGCCTGCGAGATCGAGCTGAAGGCGCTGGAATTGACCCAGCTTCGCGTCGTCGCCGACGAAGGCAAGCACGGCAAGGGCAAGCCCAACCCGGCATCGTCGGTGCTCAAGATCAAGGGCTCGGAGATCCAGCAGACCACGACCGAGCTGTTGATGGAAGTGATCGGCCCGTTCGCTGCGCCCTATGACGTGCATGGCGACGACGGCTCGAACGAGGCCATGGATTGGACCGCCCAGATCGCGCCGAGCTACTTCAACAACCGCAAGGTCTCGATCTACGGCGGCTCCAACGAGATCCAGCGCAACATCATCGCCAAGGCGGTGCTGGGGCTTTGAGGCCGCAAACTCAACTGTCGTCCCCCGCGCAGGCGGGGGACCCAGTACGCCGCGGCGATCATGGTTCACGATGACCGCCGGTGGGTACTGAATCCCCGCCTTCGCGGGGATGACGATGGGAGATCAGGGCAGCAACGATGCCCGCGTGATTTTGGAGAAACGGTAACATGGATTTTGATTTGTCCGAGGAGCAGCGGCTTCTCAAGGAAAGCATCGACGGCCTGCTGACGGATTCCTACGATTTCGAGCAGCGCAAGAAGTACATGCAGGAGAAGGGCGGCTGGAGCAAAGCCGTCTGGAGCAAGCTCGCCGAGCAGGGCCTGCTCGGCCTGCCCTTCACTGAGGCCGATGGCGGGTTCGGCGCTGGCGGCGTCGAGACCATGATCGTGATGGAAGCGCTCGGCAAGGCGCTGGTGCTCGAGCCTTATCTTGCGACCGTGGTGATCGGCGGCGGCTTCCTGCGCCATGGCGGCTCGGCCGAGCAGAAGGCCGCGCATATCCCTGGGATCATCGACGGCAGCAAGACGTTTGCCTTCGCGCAGCTCGAGAAGAACTCGCGTTACGACCTGTTCGACGTCGCCACGACCGCCAAGAAGAAGGGCTCGGCTTACGTCATCGACGGCGAGAAGTTCGTCGTCCTCAACGGCGAGAACGCCGACACGCTGATCGTGACCGCGCGCACCAAGGGCGAGCGGCGCGACCGAAACGGCATCGGCGTGTTCCTGGTGCCGGCCAATGCCAAGGGCATCAGCAAGAAGGGCTATCCGACCCAGGACGGCCTGCACGCCGCCGACATCAGCTTCACCGGCGTGGAAGTCGGCAGCGATGCCGCGATCGGCAACCCAGAGGATGCGCTTGATCTGATCGAGCGCGTGGTCGACGAAGCCCGCGTCGCGCTGTGCGCGGAAGCCGTCGGCGCGATGGATGAATCGCTCAAGGAGACCGTCGAGTACATCAAGACGCGCAAGCAGTTCGGTGTCGCGATCGGCTCGTTCCAGAGCCTGCAGCACCGCGCCTCCGACATGTTCGTCGCGGCCGAGCAGGCCCGTTCGATGTCGATGTTCGCGACCATGGCTGGTGACTTCGCGGACGCCAAGGAGCGCGCGAGCGCGATTGCGGCGGCCAAGGTGCAGATCGGCAAGTCGCTGAAGTTCGTCGGCCAGCAGTCGATCCAGCTCCATGGCGGCATCGGCATGACCATGGAGGCCAAGATCGGCCACTACTTCAAGCGTCTCACCATGATCGAGAACACCTTTGGCGACACCGAGTATCACCTGCGCCGTGTCGCTGACGCGGGCGGGTTGATCTAGTCTCCGCCCGCTCGTGACTTGGGAGGCTGCAGCCGCACAATGACCGTCATGCCCGGGCATCCACGTCTTGGCGGCAAAACAAGAGCGTGGATGGCCGGGTCAAGCCCGGCCATGACGGTGTGGCAAAATGCGAACAGAACAGAAGAGGGAAACAACAATGAAGAACACCCCGTTCGATCTCACCGGAAAGGTCGCTGTCATCACCGGCTCGAGCCGCGGCATCGGCCGTGCCTCCGCCGAACTGCTGGCGAAGCTCGGAGCCAAGGTGGTGATCTCCTCGCGCAAGGCCGACGCCTGCAAGGAAGTGGCCGACGGCATCAACAGTAACGGCGGCGATGCGCATGTGATCCCCTGCAACATCTCGCGCCGCGAGGAGGTCGAGGCGCTGATCTCGGGCGCGACCAAGCATTACGGCAAGATCGACATCCTCGTCTGCAACGCTGCGGTGAACCCGTATTACGGCCCGCTGCTCGACATCAAGGACGAGGCGTTCGACAAGATCATGGGCTCCAACGTCAAGAGCAACATCTGGCTCTGCGCGCTGGCGATCCCGCAAATGGCCGAGCGCGGCAATGGCTCCGTCGTGATCATCTCCTCGATCGGGGGATTGCGCGGCTCGACCGTGATCGGCGCCTATGGCATCTCGAAGGCGGCCGACTTCGCGCTCTGCCGCAGCCTGGCCGGCGAATGGGGACCGAAGGGCGTGCGCGTCAATTGCGTCGCGCCCGGCCTGGTCAAGACCGATTTCGCCCGCGCGCTCTGGGAAGACGCGGAGCTCCTGAAACGGCGCACCGCCACCACCCCGCTCCGCCGCATCGGCGAACCCGACGAGATCGCCGGCGCGGTAGCCTATCTCGCCTCCGACGCCTCCACCTTCATGACCGGCCAGACCATCGTCATCGACGGCGGCGTCACCTCGGCGGCGGTGTAGCGGCTCTCCCTCGCCCCGCTCTTGCGGGGAGAGGGTCGGGGTGAGGGGCTGCCTCCACGAATTCCGAACACCGTGAATGCGGCGCGTCCCCTCACCCGGCGCTGCGCGCCGACCTCTCCCCGCAAGAGCGGGGCGAGGTTAAGCAGCCCGCCCGACCTGAGATATTGACCTTCCCGCGCCAATCCGCTCCCTTGGCGCAACAAGCAATCACGTCCGGGAAGGAGCGCCATGTCCTTTGTGCTGGCCATCGATCAGGGCACCACGTCCTCGCGCGCCATCGTGTTCCGCAGCGATATCTCCATCGCGGCGGTGGCGCAGCAGGAGTTCCCGCAGCATTTCCCTGCTTCCGGCTGGGTCGAGCATGAGCCGGAGGACATCTGGACCTCGACCATCGCCACCTGCCGCAATGCGCTGGAGAAGGCGGGCCTGAAGGCGAAAGACATCGCCGCGATCGGCATCACCAACCAGCGCGAAACCACTGTGGTGTGGGACCGCGCTACGGGTCAGGCGGTGCACCGCGCCATCGTCTGGCAGGATCGCCGCACCGCGGACTTCTGCGCCAGACTGAAGGCCGAAGGCCATGAGCCTGTGATCTCGGCCAAGACCGGGCTGATCATCGACCCCTATTTCTCGGGGACGAAGGTGGCCTGGATCCTCGACGGCGTGCCCGGCGCGCGCGAACGTGCCGAGCGCGGCGAACTCCTGTTCGGCACCGTCGATTGCTACCTGCTGTGGCGGCTCACCGGCGGCAAGGTGCACGCGACCGACGCCACCAACGCCTCGCGCACCCTGCTCTTCAACATCCACACCGGCGAATGGGATGACGAGCTCTTGAAGATCCTCGGCGTGCCGCGGTCGATGCTTCCCGAGGTGAAGGACTCTTCCGCCAAATTCGGCGACAGCGTCCCCGACCTGTTCGGCGGCAGCATCGCCATCGCAGGCATCGCCGGCGACCAGCAGGCCGCGACCATCGGGCAGGCCTGTTTCGAGCCCGGCATGATCAAGTCGACCTATGGCACCGGCTGCTTTGCGCTGCTTAACACCGGCACCACGCCAGTGAAGTCAAAGAACAAGCTGCTGACCACGATCGCCTACCAGCTCGGAGGCAAACGCACCTACGCGCTGGAAGGCTCGATCTTCGTCGCCGGAAGCGCGGTGCAGTGGCTGCGCGATGGGCTCGGCATCATCAAGCAGGCCGCCGAGACCGGTCCGCTCGCCGACAAATCCGACTCGATGCAGAGCGTCTATCTGGTGCCGGCCTTTGTCGGCATGGGCGCGCCCTACTGGAATCCACGCGTGCGCGGCGCGCTGTTCGGCCTCACCCGCAACACCGGCCCGGCCGAGCTCGCGCATGCCGCGCTGGAAAGCGTCTGCTACCAGACCTACGATCTCTGGGCCGCGATGCGCGCCGACTGGCCGGATTCGACGGCAGCCAATATCGTGCTCCGCGTCGACGGCGGCATGACCGCCTCCGATTGGACCATGCAGCGATTGGCCGACCTGCTCGACGCCCCGGTCGACCGCCCGATGATCCAGGAGACCACGGCGTTAGGGGCCGCCTATCTGGCCGGCCTTGCCGCGGGTGTCTATCCGGAGCCGATGAAATTCGCCGACAACTGGCGCCTTGAGCACCGCTTCAAGCCCGCGATGAGCCAGGCGACGCGCGAGCGCAAGCTCGCCGGCTGGGCGCGCGCGGTGAAGGGCGTGCTGGCGAGCGATGAGGGGGAGTGAGCAGCCCTCTCTTCTCCGCCGTCACCACTTACTCCACCGTCATCACCCGCGAAGGCGGGTGATCCAGTATTCCAGAGGCAGTGGTGATTGAGCCGCGAGGCCGCGGCTTACTGGATACTCCGCCTTCGCGGAGTATGACGGAGCAAGGGGTTGGACCTCAATTCGCCATCATGCGTTGCGGCAGCCAGGTGGCGAGCAGCGGGAAGGCGATCAGGATCACGAGGCGGATCAGGTCGGTGACGACGAAGGGGATCACGCCCTTGAAGATCGTGGAGAAAGAGACGTCCTTCACCACGCTCTTGATCACGAACACGTTCATGCCGACAGGCGGATGGATCAGGCCGAGCTCGACCGTCATCACGATGATGACGCCGAACCAGATCGGATCAAAACCAAGATGCATGATGACCGGGAAGATGATCGGCACGGTCAGGATGATCATCGCCATGGCGTCCATCAGGCAGCCGAGCACGAGATACATCACCATGATGACGGCGAGGATGCCGTAGCTGCCGAGCCCAAGGCTGGTGAGGAACTCCGTGACCTTCTGCGGGGTCTGAGTCACCGTGAGGAAATAGCCGAAGATCAGCGCGCCGATCAGCACGGTGAACACAGCGGCCGCGGTGCGCGTCGCCTGCAACAGCGAGTTAAGGATCTTCTCCTTGTCCAATCGTCCGGTGAGAATGCCGATCAGGAACGCGCCGGTGGCGCCGACGCCGCCGGCCTCCGTCGGCGTGAAGCGCGGCAGGAATGGCAGGCCGTAGAGGCCGCCAATGACAAAGATGAAGAGCAGCACCGGCGCCCAGATGTCGCGTAGGCCGGCGAAGCGCTCGCGCCACGGCATCCGTTTGCCCGTCGGCAGGAAGCCGGGCCTGACATAGCCGATCAGCGCGATGGTGATCATGTACATGGTCATCGCGAGCAGGCCCGGGATGATGCCGGCGATGAAGAGCTTTCCGATGTCCTGCTCGGTGATGATGCCGTAGACCGCGAGCACGGTCGACGGCGGCAGCATTGCGCCCAGCGTGCCGCCCGCCGCGATCACGCCGGTGGCAAAGGATTGCGGATAGCCGAAACGGCGCATCTCCGGATAGGCCACGGCCGAGAACGTCGCGGCGGTCGCGACCGAGGAACCGCAGATCGCGGCGAAGCCGCCGCAGGCGGCGACAGTGGCGATGCCGAGCCCGCCGCGGAGATGGCCGACAAAGCCGTTGGCGGCGCGGAACAATTCGCGGCTCATGCCGGAATTGCTGACGAAGGTCCCCATCAACAGGAACATTGGGATCACGCCGAAGGTGTAATCGGTCACCGTGCGCATCGAGGTCTGGCCGACCAGTTTCAGCGCCGGCGTGGCGCCGACCAGATAGCTGAAACCGCAGACGCCGACGAGGCCCATCGCCATGCCGACTGGCACGCGGAGCAGCATCAGCGCGAACAGCGCGACAAAGCCGAGGATGGCGACGGCGTCGGTGCTCATCGGCGCTTACTCCGTCGCCTTGATCTTGGGATCGTGCATCTCTTCCGGGTGGAAGATCAGCCGGTAAGTGCGGATCGCGATCAAGAGCACGGCGGAGACGTCGCCGATCCAGGCGAGCGCGAAGAACGGCCAGGTCGGCATATGCAGATCGAAGGTCAGGACATTGTCGTTATAGGTGCCGCGCACCTTGTCGAACAACGTCCAGGTCTGCACGGTGACGACGAACAGCAGCACCAGTGTCGCGAACACGTCGATGAGGCGCTGGTATCTCGGCCCGACATTGGCCCAGACCAGGTCGACGGTGATGTGGGTGCCGCGATAGGACGTCGCGGCGATGCCCCAGAAAATCAGGATGCCGAGCAGCATCCGCCCGATGTCGAAGGAATCGGGAATCGAGTAGTTCAGCGTGTTTCGCAAGAGCACCGCGAGGAAGATATTGGCGGCGACAATGCCGACGAATCCGGCCGCGATCCATTCGATCGTGTCGATGAAACGGTCCATGTAAGCGCGTTTCATATACGGGGCGTCCTATGGCTTGGTATCGATCGTCTATCCGCAAGCTCGGTTCACCTCTCCCGCTTGCAGGAGAGGTCGGCATTAACGCCGGGTGAGGGCTCTCTCCACGCGGACGGTCCCATCGTGGAGACACCCTCACCCCGGCCCTCTCCCGCAAGCGGC
>NZ_PSRR01000120.1 GCF_004296405.1 Bradyrhizobium sp. Leo170 | reverse complement strand
TGCAACCGGCACCCGGCTTTCCCTGCGCCCTCTGATAGGGAGGAGGGTGGAAAGTGAAGCAAAGCTCGGGCGTAACGCGCCGCGAGAATGCGAACTCACATTCTCTCACCAACTCCACCGTCATGCCCCGCGAAGGCGGGCATCCAGTAACCGGCGGCCTCTCGATTCAAGCACTGCCGTCTCTGGATACTGGATCGTCCGGTCAAGCCGGACGATGACAGCGGAGAGCTGTTTGACAATTGAATCAGAAACCCTCCACGTCGTCCCGTCTTTCGACGGGACGACGTCCCAGGTCGTCATTGTGAGCGCCAGCGACTTGTCCGCCGTAGCTCAACGAGCGAAGGCGGAAGCAATCCATCGCGCCGATCGTGGAGATGTGGATTGCTTCGTGCTAGCTCAGGCTGCGCGCGGAAGGATCGAGAATGGCGATGCCCGCATAGCCGGCGATAAGCGCGTAGCCGGTCTGGTTCGGATGCAATGGATCGTTCATCGCGGATGAATTCCAGGTCCCGCCAAAGAGTCCCCAAATGTCGATAAACGGCACATTGGCGGCGTAAGCGAGCGATTTCATATTGGCAACATAGGCTGCCTGCGTCGGGTAAGGCTTCCCCGCGCTGCTGCGCCGCCGATGCTCTCTGCCAATTGGGGAGGTTAGAGCCGGTAAAATTGTAAAAGCCGGTGGGCAGCGGATTGCCGAGGGGCAGTACCTCGCCATAGGCCGGCGTCAGCAGACCACTCTGCCTCGAAAGTTGCATATAGGCCGCCAGCGCCGCAGCGCCTGCAATGAACTCGCGTCGCCGCATCAATGGCTTCCCCGCGCAATCGCCGGGGCTTTCATCAAGAACGCGCGTAGCTTGCCCATTGCCATTCCTGCGTTTGTAGGCGAATGAAAGACACTGCTATACTTGTTCCGTAAATCTACGGACGTGGTCTGTCGTAGTTGCCTATGGTCGATCTGGGAATTTAGCCTTGGCTTGACCGAGCCAAGCTAAAGCATTTGAAACAATGTCTTCAATCGCCTTCTTCAGCGACCTGGATGGTTCCTCGCGCTCCGCTGCGATCGCCGGTTCGAACGCAGCCCGGAGCGTTGCCTGATGCAGCTCGATGCTCCCACCGGATTAAGCCCGAACCGTGCTGGCCGGTCGCCCGGTGGCACTGCAACAAGAGCGCCGCTCAGGGTTGCAGCGCCGCTGTGGCTATTCTTGCTATCCATAGGCATGATTGTTGCGGTTTGGTGCTGGTTGGCGATGCCGGTCTCATTGGGACATGCGCCTGTCGATCTCGCGAAAAAACTGGATTGTGTTTCCTACGCGCCATTCCGCGGCCACCAGACGCCGTGGAATTCCTCCGTCATCATCAGCCCGGACCAGATCGCGGAAGACATCGCCGATCTTGCCAAGATCACCAACTGCATCCGCATCTACTCCGTAGAGAACGGTTTGGACAAGGTGCCGGAGCTCGCGTCAAAGGTCGGGCTGAAGGTGATCCTCGGCGTCTGGATCGGACGTGATCGTCTGAAGAACGCCAGCCTCATCGAAACAGCGGTGTCGCTGGCCAACCAATTCACTGACGTGGTCACCGCCGTCATCGTCGGCAACGAGGTGCTGCTTCGGGGTGAACTGCCCGAGGCGGGCCTTCGCGAAGCCATCCGCTCCGCCAAAGGCCGCGTCAGCGTCCCCGTGAGCTACGCCGACACCTGGGACTTCTGGCTGCGCTACCCGGAGCTCGGCCATGAGGTCGATTTCGTGACGATCCACGTCCTGCCCTATTGGGAAGACGTTCCGCCCCGCGCCGAGCACGCACCCCAGCATGTGCTCGACGCACGCAACAAGGTCGCTCTCGCATTTCCCGGAAAGGAGATCTTCATCGGCGAGGCCGGCTGGCCGAGCCGAGGACGCATGCGCGACGGCGCGCTGCCATCGCGCATCAATCAGGCGCGCTTCACCTTCGACCTCCTCGACAAGGCTAGTCGGGAGAACGTTCGTGTCAATTTGTTCGAAGCGTATGACGAGCCATGGAAGCGCCAGTGGGAAGGGACGGTGGGCGCTCATTGGGGGTGGCTCGATGGAGAAAGCCGGCGGCTGAAATATTCACCCGGAGCCGCCGTCAGCAACTATCCGTTCTGGAAGCTGCAGCTCGGCGCTGGCCTTGCTTTCAGCATTGCCGTGTTCGTCACGGCGTTGTTGGCACGCCTTCGCTCGGCTGCGCCAACGGCATTGCCGCGTTGGCTTGCGGTGGCGGCATCCGCCACCGTCGGCGGAATCCTGCTCGGTATGAGCGTCGAGAATGCGCTCTACGAAAGCTACGGCTTTGCCGGATTGATGCGGCAAGGATCGCTGTTGATCGCAGCAACGGTTCTGCCGCTCCTGTGCATGAACGCCTTGATGTCGGGCCGCGCGCTCCCAGCGTTTGCGGAATTGATCGGACCACGTGAGATGCGAACACGATCGCTGCCGACACTGCTTCTCGGCGCGGTGCTTCTCGTCACCGCCCTGGCCGCAACGGAAAGCGCACTGGGCCTCATGTTCGACCCGCGGTCGCGCGACTTCCCGTTTGCCAGCTTGACCATGGCGGCGGTGCCGATCCTGGTGGTGACGCTGCTGAACCGTCGAAAGCCGGAAGTCTGCGCAACGTCCGAGTCGGTATTCGCGGGTCTGTTCGCGGCGGCGGCGGTCTACATCCTGCTGAATGAAGGCATTCAAAACTGGCAGTCGCTATGGACCGCGGCCGCGTTTGTCCTGCTTGGTGCCGCGCTGTGGTCGTCGCGCGACCGGTGAATCTCTGGAGCACATCGATGTCGTTGGATGGACTTTCACGGCGTCATTTCGCAACGCTCGCCGGTGGGGCAGCGCTCGGATTGTCGGCCGCGCCGGTCCATCCGGCCGATGCTGGCAGGTCGGAGGTCAGAGCCGCCGCTGAAAATTCGCTGGCCGGCTTTCCGGCCGACTTTCGCTGGGGCACGGCGACCTCGGCGTATCAGATCGAAGGAGCCATCAACGAAGACGGCCGCGGCCCGGCGATCTGGGATCGCTTTGCCCACACGCCTGGGACCATTATCGACAACAGCAATGCGGATGTCGCTGATGATCACTATCGCCTGTACCGGGACGACGTCCAGTTGATGAAGGCGCTGGGAGCCACGACGTATCGTTTCTCGATCGCCTGGCCGCGAGTCTTCCCGGATGGATCGGGCACACCAAATCCGAAAGGGCTGGACTTCTACGATCGGCTGATCGACGAACTCTTGGCAAACGGCATCGAGCCGTTTGCGACGCTCTATCATTGGGATCTGCCCCAGGCATTGCAGGACCGTTTCGGCGGCTGGATGTCTCGCGACACCGCGAAGGCCTTTGCGGATTACGCGGCTTATGTCGCCGAGCGCCTGACCGATCGCGTCAGCCACATCTTCACCATCAACGAATGTTCGAGGCTCGTTCATCTCGGCCACGGTCTTGGGATTGACGCCCCGGGTTTGAAACTGCCGCAAGCCGAATTGAATCAGGTCCGTCACAACGTCGCGCTGGGCCATGGCCTGTCGGTGCAGGCGATCCGTGCGCGTGGCCGGCCGGGAACCAAGGTCGGGCCCGCGGAGAATCTGGTCGTCTGCATACCGGCGATCGACACACCCGCGAACGTGCGCGCCGCAGAAATTGCGACACGCGAACTCAACGGCGGCTATCTGACCGTGATACTCGAGGGACAGTACATCGACGGCTTTCTGGCTCAGGCCGGAAAGGATGCCCCAAAATACACAGCCGAGGATCTCCGCATCATCTCATCGCCGATCGATTTTCTGGGGCTGAACATCTACAAGCCCGACCACTACGTGCTGGCGGCCGATAATGAGCGCGGCTTCACCTTGGCGCCGTTTCCGGCATCATTCCCACATATGGATGCGGATTGGCTCCGGTTCGGCCCCGAGGCGATGTACTGGGCGCCGCGTCACGCGGCGAAGCTGTGGGGCGTGCGGTCGATCTACATCACCGAGAACGGGACGTCGTCGGTAGACGAGCCGGCAGCGGACGGCAATGTCTACGACCTGGATCGGGTGATGTATCTCCGTAACTATTTGCAGCAACTGCAGCGCGCGACGTCGCAGGGAGTGCCCGTGGCCGGCTACTTCCTGTGGAGCCTGATCGACAATTTCGAATGGGCGGACGGCTATCAGAAAAGGTTCGGGATCTATCGGGTCGACTTCAAGACGCAACGCCGTACGCCGAAACTGAGCGCGTCGTTCTACCGTGAGGTCATCAAGCAAAACTCAGTGGTCTGATACGCCGGTCAGACGGGCGCACCTAAATGCTTTCCGCTGAAGTCAGCGGCCCAGATGATGCCGGCCCATCTGGACAAGGCTGGCGCGGCAGGCGAAGTGGTAAATGATGCCGATGAGATATGCCAACATGATCGAACTCCGCTGTTGATCATGAAGCGACATGCTGAACCCTTATTCTTTCAGGAGATTTTCGTGGCGTGGCGAAAATGGTTTCGTCGCGGCCATAGTGGTTTCGTCGGGCGACGAAGCACGAAACCGAGTCACGCGCGCGTGACGGATACCGCCGTCATTTGGTGAGGGCTACTGTCCTTCTCCGCGGCGTCCGCCGATTCAGAACATTTCGAAATATTCGCGATGCTCCCAGTCGGAGACTTCGGCCTGGAAGCGTTCGATCTCGGCGTTCTTGATATGCACGTAGTAATCGACGAACTCCGCGCCAAATGCCTGGCGGAAGAACGGATCGTCGCTCAGCGCGAACACCGCCTCGCGCAGGCTCTTCGGCAATAGCGCCGCTTTGGTCTCATAGGGCGTGTCGGCCGACGGCCCGGGATCGAGCTTGCGGTCGATGCCGTCGAGTCCCGACAGGATCTGCGAGGCCATGTAGAGATAAGGATTGGCGGCCGGCTCCCCGATCCGGTTCTCCACCCGTGTCGCCGGATCGCCCGCGCCGCCGAGCACGCGGATCATCACGCCGCGATTGTCGCGGCCCCAGATCGCACGGTCGGGCGCCAGCGAATAGGAACGGTAGCGCTTGTAGCCGTTGATGGTCGGCGTCGTGAACACGGTGGAGGCGCGGGCATGCTGCAACAGCCCGGCGAGGTAGCAGGACCCGAACGGGCTCAAGGCCTGGTCGGTCTCCTTCGCCATGAACGCATTCTCGCCGCTTGTGCGGGACACCAGCGACTGATGCAGGTGCCAGCCAGACGCAAAGACGTTGGGCAGTTTCGGCCGGCACATGAAGGTCGCGTGATAGCCATGCCGCCGCGCGATCTGCTTCACCGCGGCTCGGAACAGCACCATGGTGTCGGCGGGTTCGATGCCTGCGGTCGGCTGGAAAGTGAATTCGCACTGGCTCGGGCCGAACTCGACCTCGACCGAGCGCAGCGGCAGGCCGAGCGCGAGCACGTCGCGGCGGATGATCTCCAGCGCCGGCTCCATCTGGTCGTAACGCTGCTCGGTCAGGTATTGATAGCCGTGCGAGAGCAGGCTGACCGAGGGCGGCCGGCCCGGCTGGCCCGAGTCCTCCGGCGCCATATGCGCGTCGTCGAGCTTGAAGAGGTGGAATTCGACCTCGAGACCCGCAACGAAATCATAGCCGCGCGCGCCGAGCTGATCGAGCACCCTGCGATAGAGGCTGCGCGTCGCGAAAGGCACCGGACGGCCGTCATTGAAATAGATGTCGCAGAGCAGCCAGCCTGTCGTGGGTGCCCATGGCAGCACGCGGAACGTGGTGGGATCGGCCACCATCAGCACGTCGGCGGCGCCCTCCATCTCCTTCATGCCGAAGCCGCCGCCGGTGGTAAACACCGGGAACACCGTCTTGTGCGAGGTGTCCTTGGCCAGCATGGTCGTGGTGATCGAGCAGCCGCTTTCCAGCGCGCGCACCGCTTCGCTTGCGATCAGCGTCTTGCCGCGCAGGATGCCGTGCTGGTCCGGAAACGACAGCCTGATGACTTCGAGGTTCTTCTCTTCGACGATGCGGCGGACCCGCACCGCCGCCTCCTTCTGCTCATCCGACCACAGGCCGTGACGCTCAACAAAGCTCAACGCGCCGTTCCTTTGCATTGGTCGTCATTGCGAGCCACCGGGTCGGCGCGAAGCGCCGCCCGATGACAGGCCGCGCGAAGCAATCCATCCATCCACGCGCGCGGAGGCAATGGATTGCTTCGCTTGGCTCGCAATGACGGGGAAAGCAACATCATTCGGCCGCCGAGAGATGCTGCACCTTGCCGGCGATCTCGCTCGGCACCGGCGCGGCCCACGGTGCACCGCGGCGCCGCTTGACGTCGACTTCCATCCAGTAGAGCTCCCAGCCCTGGGTCGGCCCTATGCCGTCCATGGTCGCGGGCCCCTGGATGCTGCGGGACGTCGCCTCGTCGAGGAACAGCATCGGCTTCTCGCCGCCGGACACCTTTTCGATCTCCTGCCGCAGCAGCCGGCGATACTGCACGATCGCCTTGTCGCTCTGGCCGAGATGCTCCTTGGTACGGTCCTGGATCGGGCCCATCGATTCCACCGCCCACTGGTCGTGGACGTTGATGTCGTTGCCCATGCCGGTATAAGTCGCGGTCATCTGCTCGTGCGGATCGAAGCCGTAATCGTTCGACCTGTTCTTGCGCGAGATGTAGTCGGGCAGCTCATAGAGCTCGAGCCGCTGGTCGCGCATCTTCTTCTTGTCGACCGGCGCCGCGTAGCTGGTGAAGATCGCGTACCAATAGCAGTTCTCGTCATCGACAGGCACATGCCACTGCGTGATCGTCATCTCCGTGCTCATCGGGATGACGAAGCCGTGCGGGAAAAGCTGGTTGGTCACGCGCACATGCGTGCGCTCGTCGTCGAGTTCGCGCAGCGCGATCAACCGCAGGCCATATTCGGTGTGCTCGACATTGATGATGGGACGGTCATATTCGCGCAGGATCCTGGTCATCGGCATGTCGGATCCCGCGGAAGCGCCGCGGAACTGTTTGCCGTAGGCAGTCGAGGTGTCCTCGTCTTCGAAGAAGCGGTGCAGATAGGAGGCGTGCGAGGGATCGATGCCGACTTCGAGCGCCTGCAGCCAGTTGCAGTTCATGTGGCCCTTGAATGCGAAGGTGTGGCTGCCGGGCGCCACGAAGCAGTCGATCTCCGGAAAGGCGGGCGGGCTGCCTTCGCCGAGATAGGCCCAGAGGATGCCGCTCTTCTCGACCACGGGATAGGAGCGCTGCCGGATGCCTTTGCAGAGCTGCGAGCTCCTCGGCTCGGCCGGCGTCTCCAGGCATTGGCCGGTGACGTCGAACAGCCAGCCGTGGAAGGCGCAGCGCAGCCCGCCATGTTCGAGCCGGCCGAAGGCGAGGTCGGCGCCGCGATGCGCGCAGTGGCGGTCGATCAGGCCGTAGCGGCCTTGCTCGTCGCGAAACAGCACGAGGTTTTCGCCAAGCAGCCTGACCGGACGCACCGGCCGCGGCCCCTCGAGCTCGTCCACCAGCGCCGCTGGCTGCCAGTACATTCGCATCAATTTCCCGCACGGATCCTTCGGCCCGGTGCGGGTGATCAGGTCGTTCTGCTCCTGACTCATCATGGCGGCGGTCCTCCCCGGGCGCTCAGATTTGTTCGCCTATTGAACGAATGGGCGAATTATGCCATGGCTTAGTCGAGCGGCAAGCACAATTTTTGATCGTGCCGCCAGGACGGACCCATGCCGAAGCTGAAGCGTGAGGATCGCGAAGAGCGCGCCACCGATTTCGTCGAGAGCCTCGACCGTGGCCTGCGGCTGCTGCAGATCTTCGGCACCATCACCGGACCTGCGTCGCTGAGCGATCTCGCGCGCGCCGCCGACCTGCCGCGTGCCACGGCACGGCGCATCCTGTTCACGCTTGAACGCGGCGGGTTCGTCGCGACCGATGGCAAGCTGTTCACGCTCACGGCGCATGTGCTGACGCTTGCAGGATCGTACCTGCGTTCGAACCAGGTGATCGCGGTGCTGCAGCCGGTGCTCGATCGCATCGCGAGCGCGGCGCAGGAGATCAGTTCGCTCGCGCTGCTCGATGGCGACGAGGTCGTGTTCGTCGCGCGCGGCAGCCCGGCGAGGATGTTCTCCAGCGGTCTCGATATCGGCTACCGCCTGCCGGCCTTCTGCACGTCGGTCGGCCGCGCCATGCTCGGTCGCTTCACCGATGATGAATTGGCAACGAGACTAAAGGCAATGCGCCGCGAGGCGCTGACGCCGCAGACGGTGACCGATCCGAAGCGGCTGCTCGCCGCCATCATCGCCGATCGGCAAAAGGGTTACTCGCTGGTGGACCGCGAAGCCGAGCCGCATTTCCGCTCGATCTCGGTGCCGGTCCGCCGGTACGACGACACCATCGTCGCCGCCATCAATATGGGCGCCCATGTCGATCGCGTGCCGACGGAAGAATTGATCGAACGCTTCCTGCCGCTGCTGCGAGAGGGAGCGGAGGATGTGAAGAGCAGGCTGCTCTGACGCGTGTAGCCGGGATGAAGCGAAGCGTAATCCGGGGTGTTTCGCGGGCGGATGGAGTTTTCCCGGGTTGCGCTGCGCTCCACCCGGGCTACGCGGTCGTCGCGTTGCAGGCTACATCGCCACGCTGCGCAATCCAAAACTGCGCGCCTGATTCTGCAGCACCGGCGTCACAGCTTCGATCAGCCGCGCGGCGGCGGCATCGACGGACAGGCCGGCGGTATCCACCACGGCCGACGCACGCGAATAAAGCGGCTCGCGGCTGACCAGGATGTTGCGCAGCTCCGCCATCGCGGAGCGATCGTCAGCCATCGGCCGCAGGTCGCCTTGCCGGCGCACCCGCGCCATGTGCTCTTCTGGCTCGGCCTTGAGCCAGATCGTGTAGAACGACGACAGGATCAGGTCGAAGGTGAGGGGCTCGGAGACGATGCCGCCGCCGGTCGCGAGCACCATCAATTCGTTCCGCGCCAGCAATTGCTTCAGCGCGACCTGCTCCATGCGCCGGAAACCTTCCTGGCCGTAGAGCGCGATGATCTCGGCGACGGAGAGGCCATTCTCGCGCTCGACTTCCTTGTTGAGTTCGACAAAGCTCCAGCCGATCCGTTTCGCCAGCATCCTGCCGAGCGTGGATTTGCCGGCGCCGCGCAGCCCGATCAGGGCAATGCCTGAGAACGAGGAGCGCCGCGGCGCGGATGCGCTGCCGCCGGCGAGGATGTCCTTGGTATGAGCGATCTGCTCAGGCGTCGCCTTGCGCAGGAGATCGCGGATCACGGCCCAGTCCGGCGCCGGCTCAGCGGAGGGGATCAGGTCTTCCAGATGCGCCCCCATCGCGTGCGACACCCGGCGCAGCAGCACGATCGAGACATTGCCCTTGCCGCTTTCGAGCTGCGCGATATAGCGCTCCGAAATTCCCGAAACCTTGGCGAGCACTTTCCGCGACATGCCGCGCAGCGCGCGCATCGTGCGCACGCGCTGGCCGAGCTGTTCGAGGAAATCGGTTTCGGGATCGGGCTTTTCGGTCATATCCCCCCACGCACGGAGAAGTCAGGAAGGATAGTGCCGACCAGGATTGACAGCAAGCCGCTCCGGTGGCTTTCTATGAATTATAATTCTTAAATCTGGGGAGAGACGTGGTGGCGTGCTTTGGCGTAGGGAGCAGGGCATGAGCGGCACCTCCTACAACGCGGTGACCTGGCTATTGGACCGCAACGTCGATGAGGGCCGCGGCGACAAGCTCGTCTTCGACGACACCGTCTCGCAACTCAGCTACGGCGAGCTGCAGCGGCAGACACGCCGTCTTGGCAATCTGCTGCGTCGTCTCGGCGTCCGCCGCGAGGAGCGCGTGGCGATGATCATGCTCGACACGGTCGATTTCCCGATCGTGTTTCTGGGCGCGATCCGCGCCGGCGTGGTGCCGGTGCCGCTGAACACACTGCTCACCGCCGATCAATACGCCTATGTGCTCGCCGACTGCCGCGCGCGAGTGCTGTTCATCTCCGAAGCGCTGCTGCCGTTGGTGAAGGACATCGTCGGGCGGATGCCTGACCTCGAGCATGTTGTCGTCTCCGGCAATGACGCGCACGGCCACAAGACATTTTCCGACGAGCTGGCGCGCGAGGACGATGACTTCACGACCGCCGCGACCCATCCCGACGAGCCCGCATTCTGGCTCTATTCCTCGGGCTCGACCGGCATGCCCAAGGGCGTGCGCCACCTGCATTCCAACCTCGCCGCCACGGCGGAGACGTACGCCAGGCAGGTGCTCGGCATCCAGGAGAACGACGTCGGGCTATCAGCGGCAAAGCTGTTCTTTGCTTACGGCCTCGGCAACGCGCTCACCTTCCCGATGTCGGTCGGAGCCACCACGATCCTCAATTCCGAGCGGCCGACACCCGCGGTGATGTTTGCGCTGATGAACAAATATCATCCGACCATCTTCTACGGCGTGCCGACGCTGTTCGCGTCGATGCTGAACGATGAAGCGTCGAAGACGACGCCCGCGGGGAAACGGCTGCGCATCTGCACCTCCGCCGGCGAGGCGCTGCCGGAATCCGTCGGCAACGCCTGGAAGGCGCGCTTCGGCGTCGACATCCTCGACGGCGTCGGCTCGACCGAGCTCTTGCACATCTTCCTGTCGAATGCGCCCGGCGACATCAAATACGGCTCGTCCGGCCGCCCCGTGCCCGGCTACAAAGTGAGGCTCGTCAACGAAAACGGCGCCGACGTGCCGGATGGCGAAGTCGGCGAACTGCTGGTCGATGCGCCCTCCGCCGGCGAGGGCTACTGGAATCAGCGCAGCAAGAGCCGGCAGACCTTCGAAGGTCATTGGACCCGCACCGGCGACAAATACATCCGCGATGCCGAGGGCCGTTATACCTTCTGCGGCCGCAGCGACGACATGTTCAAGGTCTCCGGCATCTGGGTCTCGCCCTTCGAGGTCGAGAGCGCGCTGATCACCCATCCCGCCGTGCTGGAGGCCGCCGTCGTGCCGGAAGCCGATCCGGAAGGATTGCTCAAGCCGAAGGCCTTCGTGGTGCTGCGCGCGGATGCGAACACCGATGGCCTGCACGAGGCGCTCAAGGAGTACGTCAAGCAGAAGATCGGCCCGTGGAAATATCCGCGCTGGATCGACGTGGTCGAGAGCCTGCCGAAGACCGCGACAGGCAAGATCCAGCGCTTCAAGTTGCGGGACGGCGACCGCAAATGACGCCGTCATTCCGGGGCGTCCGAAGGACGAACCCGGAATCTCGAGATTCCGGATCGGGTCGCTGCGCGACCCGTCCGGAATGACTGAGCAGGAGACGTTATGGCAAATCTCGCACCATCAGGCTTTCTCAACATCAACGGCTCCGATCTCGAATACCGCATGATCGGCCCGGCTCCCGACACGGCGCCGACCATTGTGATGCTGCATGAAGGCCTGGGTTCGGTCGGGCTGTGGGGCGACTTTCCGGAACAGCTTCAGGACACGACCGGCGCCGGCGTGTTCGCCTATTCGCGCGCCGGCTATGGCGCCTCGAGCCCGGTGAAGCTGCCGCGCCCGCTCGACTATATGCACATTGAAGCGCAGGAGGTGCTGCCGGAACTGCTGGATGTCATCGGCTTCCGCCGCGGGCTTTTCGTCGGGCATTCCGATGGCGCGTCGATCGCGGCGATCTACGCCGGCTCGCACCAGGACCATCGCCTGCAGGGCATTGCATTGATCGCGCCGCACTTCATCGTCGAGGACATCTCGGTGAAGTCGATCGCCGAGATCAAGACGATGTACGAGAGCACGAACCTGAAGGAGAGGATGGCGCGCTGGCACAAGGATGTCGACAACGCCTTCTACGGCTGGAACGGCGCCTGGCTCGATCCGAAATTCCGCGACTGGGATATTTCCGAATACCTCGCCTATATCCGCGTGCCCATCGCGATCCTGCAGGGCGATGCCGACCAGTACGGAACGTTGCGCCAGGCCGAGATGGCCAAGGAAGAGTGCTACTGCCCGGTCGATGTGACGGTCATTCCAGGTGCCGGCCATTCGCCACATCGCGAGGCGCCGGAGGCAACGCTCAAGACGATTGCCGATTTCGCCGAGGCGGCGTTGCGGACTGACCAGCCGCAAGCGGCTTAGGCCGCTGGCCTAACGGTTGGAACATGAAACAAAGTGCATGTTCTCGCGTTCTTGACTAGACCAAATCAAAAACATGCATTATTGTGCATGATCAGATAACCAATAACGCACAAGGGTGGCTCATGGCCGGTGAGGATCGCGTGCTCGCAAACGGCGCGAAATACATCGATTTTCAGACCGACCCGTCCCGTTACCGGCATTGGAAGCTTGATGTCGACGGCGAGGTCGCAACCCTGACCATGGACGTCGATGAGAATGCCGGCCTGTTCGAAGGCTACCAGCTCAAGCTCAATTCCTACGACCTCGGCGTCGATATCGAGCTCGCCGACGCCGTGCAGCGGCTGCGCTTCGAGCATCCCGATGTGAAGGTCGTCGTGATGCGCTCGGGCAAGAACCGCGTGTTCTGCGCCGGCGCCAACATCCGCATGCTCGCGGGCTCGACGCACGCGCACAAGGTCAATTTCTGCAAATTCACCAATGAGACCCGCAACGGGATCGAGGACTCCTCCGAGAATTCCGGCCAACGCTTCATCACTGTCGTCAACGGCACCGCGGCCGGCGGCGGCTATGAGCTCGCGCTCGCGACCGACCACATCATCCTCGCCGACGACGGCGCGGCCGCCGTGGCGCTGCCGGAAGTGCCGCTGCTCGCGGTGCTGCCGGGCACCGGCGGGCTGACGCGCGTCGTCGACAAGCGCAAGGTGCGCCGCGACCATGCCGACTTCTTCTGCACCATCGAGGAGGGCATCAAGGGCAAGCGCGCGGTGCAGTGGCGCCTCGTCGACGAGATCGCGCCGAACAGCAAGCTGGAAGGCAAGCTCGCCGAGCGCGTCAAGGAATTCGCCGCCAAATCGACCCGCAACGGCAGCGGCAAGGGCATTGCGCTCTCGCCGCTCAACCGCGTGATCGACGAGAACAGCATCCGCTACGGCTTCGTCAGCGTCGATATCGATCGGCCTGCGCGCATCGCGACGATCTCGATCCAGGCGCCGGAGGCCGCGCCGCCTGCCGATGTCGACGGCCTGATCGCGCAAGGCGCCGCGTTCTGGCCGCTGCAGGTCGCGCGCGAGCTTGACGATGCGATCCTGCATCTGCGCATCAACGAGCTTGGGATCGCGATGCTGGTGTTCAAGAGCCACGGCGATCCCGCTCGTGTCGCCGCCTATGACGACTTCCTCGAGGCCAACAAGACATATTGGCTGGTCAACGAGATCAGGCACATTTGGAAGCGCGTGCTGAAGCGCATCGACGTCACCTCGCGCACGCTGGTGACGCTGGTCGAGCCCGGCTCCTGCTTCGTCGGCACGCTCGCCGAACTCGTGTTCGCGGCCGATCGCACCTACATGCTGATCGGCTCGCGCGAGGGCGACAACCGCCCGCCGCCCGCGATCCAGCTCACCGCGATGAATTTTGGACCCTATCCGATGAGCCACGGGCTCACCCGGCTGCAATCGCGCTTCCAGGCCGATCCTGCCGATCTCGAGCGCGCGCGCGGCGCGATCGGCAAGGCGCTCGACGCGGAAGAGGCCGAGGAGCTCGGCCTCGTCACCTTCGCGCTCGACGACATCGATTGGGACGACGAGGTGCGCGTGTTCCTCGAGGAGCGCACCAGCTTCTCGCCCGACGGCCTCACCGGCATGGAAGCGAACCTGCGCTTCGTCGGCCCCGAGACCATGGAATCGAAGATCTTTGCGCGTTTGACCGCGTGGCAGAACTGGATCTTCCAGCGCCCCAACGCGGTCGGCGAGGAGGGCGCGCTGCGCCGCTACGGCACCGGCCAGAAGGCGCAGTTCGATATGACGAGAGTTTAGGGCGAATAGTGAATAGCGAATGGCGAATAGGATTCCATTCGCTACTCGCCATTCGCTATTCGCGAGCGCGTGTTCGGTAGCAAGCTTTGAACGAGATTATCTCCAACGGGAGGTCCCCATGAACATGAACATCATGAACGTCGATTACTCGACCAAGATTCCCAACAACGTGAATCTGTCGGCGGATCGCCAGGTCCTGAAGGCGCTGGAGGGCTGGCATCCCGGCTACATGGACTGGTGGAGCGACATGGGGCCGGAAGGCTTCCAGCAGTCGCTGGTCTATTTGCGCACCGCCTATTCGGTCGATCCGCGCGGCTGGGCCAAGTTCGACTACGTCAAGATGCCCGAATATCGCTGGGGCATCCTGCTGGCGCCGCAGGAAGAGAACCGCGTGGTGCCGTTCGGTGCCCATTATGGCGAGCCTGCCTGGCAGGAAGTGCCGGGCGAGCATCGCGCCATGTTGCGGCGGCTGATCGTGATCCAGGGCGATACCGAGCCGGCCTCCGTCGAGCAGCAGCGCCACCTCGGCAAGACCGCGCCCTCGCTCTACGACATGCGCAACCTGTTCCAGGTCAATGTCGAGGAGGGCCGCCATCTCTGGGCGATGGTCTATCTCCTGCAGAAATATTTCGGCCGCGACGGCCGCGAGGAGGCGGATGACCTGTTGCGCCGGCGCTCGGGCGATGCCGACGCACCGCGCATGCTGGGTGCTTTCAATGAGGCGACGCCGGATTGGCTCTCCTTCTTCATGTTCACCTATTTCACCGACCGCGACGGCAAGATGCAGTTGCACTCGCTGGCGCAATCCGGCTTCGACCCGCTGTCGCGCACCTGCCGCTTCATGCTGACCGAAGAAGCGCATCACATGTTCGTCGGCGAGACCGGCATCAGCCGTGTCGTGCAGCGAACCTGCGAGGCGATGCGCGAAGCCGGTATCGAGGATCCGACCGACATCGCGAAAGTGCGGGCGCTCGGTGTGATCGACCTGCCGACCATCCAGAAGAAGCTGAACCTGCACTATTCGCTGTCGCTCGATTTGTTCGGCTCCGAAGTCTCGACCAACGCCGCCAACGCCTTCAACGCCGGCATCAAGGGCCGCTACAAGGAGACGACGATCGATGACGATCATCAGCTCCAGAACTCGACTTATCCGGTGCTGAAACTGATCGACGGCGAGCTCAAGCTGGTCGACGAGCCGGCGCTGACCGCGCTCAACATGCGCCTGCGCGACGACTACACCCAGGACTGCGTGAAGGGCATGCTGCGCTGGAACAAGGTGATCTCGACATCAGGCTACGACTACAAGCTCGCAGTGCCGCACGTCGCCTTCCATCGCGCCATCGGCGAGTTCAAGGACATCGAGGCGACGCCCGAGGGAATCCTGATCGACGCAGCCACCTGGAACAAACGCAAGACTGAATGGTTGCCGACCATCGAAGATGGCGAGTTCATCGCTTCGCTGATGAAGCCCGTCACCGAGATCGGGAAATTCGCCTCCTGGATCTCGCCGCCGAAGGTAGGTATCGACAACAAGCCCGGCGATTTTGAGTATGTGAAGATCGAGTCATAACCCGGCATTCGGGGAGAAGACGGCATGGACCCCGACCGTGACCTTGAAGGGATGGACCGCGACCAACTGGTCGCGGAGGTAAAACGCCTGCGGGCAGGTATCCGCGCGCACCGGGACAGCACCGGTCACGATTTGTGCTGGCATCATCCCGACCTGTGGGGGCTGCTTCCCGAACGGGTTGCGCCGGAGGTTGCCGTCCCGCCATGGCCGAAATTCTTGCGTGGCTGCCTGCGATACCGGGAGGCGCTCGATCGCAAACTGCCCAACGCGCCGCGCGCTGACCACGAATACGAGTGACGCTGCCGCGGGCGATCTTAGTCCTGTAGCCCGGGTGGAGCGCAAGCGTAACCCGGGGCCGCCCGTAAACATCGACTCCGATGTCCCGGGTTGCGCTTTCGCTCCACCCGGGCTACGAATGCGTACCTCGCTACGAATCCCAGCCGCTGCCCTTGATCCCGGCATTCGCATAGACGATGCCGCCGTCCACCGTGATGGTGGCGCCGACCACATAGTCGCCGGCGCGGGAGGCGAGATAGATCGCAGCACCCGCCATGTCCTCGTCGGTGCCGATCCGGCCCGACGGCACCTTCGTCGCGACCTCCTCGGCATTGTCGCGCGCCGCGCGGTTCAAGTCCGATTTGAACGGCCCCGGCGCGATCGCGGTGACCACCACATGATCGCCGATCAGCTTCACCGCCATCCGCCGCGTCAGGTGGATCAAGCCGGCCTTGCTTGCGGCATAGGAATAGGTCTCCAGCGGGTTGACGAAGATGCCGTCGATCGAGGCGATGTTGATCACCTTCGCCGGCCGCTCGGCGCTTGCGGCCGCGCGCAGCGGCGCGGCCAGCGCCTTGGTCAGGAAGAACGGCGCCTTGACGTTGAGGTTCATCACCTTATCCCAGCCGCTTTCCGGAAACTCGTCGAAGTCGGCGCCCCATGCCGCGCCGGCATTGTTCACGAGGATGTCGAGCCTCGGCTCGCGCTTCTTGATCTCGGCGGCCAGCATCTCGATGCCGGCGAGACTGGAGATGTCGATCGGCAGCGCGATGCATTCGCCGCCATACTCCGCCGAAAGCTCCTTTGCGGTCTCCTCGCACGGCCCGGCTTTCCGCGCGGTGATGTAGACCTTGGCCGCGCCTTGCGCGAGGAAGCCCGCGGCGATCATCCTGCCGATGCCGCGCGAGCCACCCGTCACCAGCGCAACGCGGCCCTTGAGTGAAAACAGATCCTTGAACATGTGTTCCTCCAAATACGTTGCAACGGTTGTGAGAGGAGCATCGAGACGAGTCAAGAATCCCGTCGTCCCGGCGAAGGCCGGGACCCATACCGCGGAATCTATCGGTGAAGCGATCTGGTCGAGACCTTCGTCACACAACCGCATCCTGTGGTTATGGGTCCCGGGTCAAGCCCGGGACGACAGCAGATGACGCTACGCCGCGTCGATGCGGCGGAAGCCGTTCCAGACGGCGGTGGCGGCGCCGGAGGTGAGGACGGGGATGATGCGCGCGTCCTGGTAATTGCCGTTCAGCGAGACGCGTTGCAGGGCGGTCAGGTGATCGGCGCTTTCCGGGAAGATCATGCCCGGCCGCGTCGTCACTGCGGTCTTGAAGCCGGCGGCGTTGGCAAGGGCGAATTCGCGTTGGCCGGCGGCGATCTTGTCGCCATAGGGATAGGCGAGATGCAGCACCGGCCGCGCCAGCGCCGCTTCGATCCGCTCCCGGCTGGCGGTCATCTCGAACGCCGCCACGTCCTCGGACTGCCGGGCGAGATTGCAATGGGTGATGGTGTGCGCGCCGATTGTCACCAGCGGATCGTTGGCGAACTCCTTCAGTTCGCCCCAGGACATGCAGAACTTGCGCGCGATCGTCGTCTCGTCGACATCATGGCGCGCGCACAGCGCCGAAACCTCGCGCTGGACATCCTGCTCGCCCGGCAAGCTCCGCAACCAGTCGTGCAACTGCTCGAAAGCTGTGTGTTTCGCCTCCGGCGTCGAGGTATCGATCGGCGTCATCGTTCCGCCGATCGGCGCCTCGATCGCGGCCGCCTTGGCGATCACCTGCTCCAGCGCGATCCACCACAGCCGGCCGGTCCCTTCGGCGAAATCGCTGGCGGCATAGACAATGAACGGCGCGTCGAACTCGCGCATGACAGGCAGTGCATGGTCGCGGTTGTCGCGATAGCCGTCATCGAAGGTGAAGCAGGCAAAGCGCCGCGCGAAATCACGCTCGGTCATCCGCCGGTGCATCTCGTCCATGGTGACGATGTCGATGTCGAGCGAGCGCAGATGTTCCAGCATCGCGCGCAGGAACTCCGGTTCAACCTCGAGATGATGGTTCGGCTGGAACTCATCGTTGCGGCGTGGCCGGACATGGTGCAGCATGAAGACCGCCCCGACGCCTGCGAAGATTGGTCGCAGCAGGAAATGGGCTCCGGAGAAATACAGCGCTTCGAGTCCGGCGCGGATAACGGTTTTTCTGAGCTGTTTTTTCATCCGGGAAATCGGCCGGCCGGTTGCATTACGGAGCGAAATTAGCGAACCACCGCTGAACAAACGGTTAGCCGGCCCGGTTATACGCGGCTCTTTGCCAGATGCGGTATTTCGGGTTTGACAGTCAGCCAAGGGTTTGTTTTCTCTCTGGTTCCGGAGCCAGGACCCCGAATGCACGAACTTTTCAAGTGGAGTCGCAAGTGGTGGCCGGGCGTGATTCCGCTGGTCATCTGTTGGGGTATCGCGGCCTGGACCACGACCGCAACCGTGGAGGCTGATCTCGCCGCGCGATCAAACGCCGCGCTCAAGGACACCATCCTTGACAAGCGCAGGATCGCGGTCGCCGGGCGGGACGTGACGTTTGCCGCCGAGGCGTTCTCGGAGGAGGGCCGCCAGAGCGCGGTGGCCTCCGTCGAGGCGGTGCCTGGCGTGCGCCTCGTCAATGACGGGACGCGGCTCGTTCCCGAAGCAAAGCCATTTGTCTGGTCGGCCGAGCGCGACGTCGTCCGGGTGACGCTCACCGGCAGTGCGCCGTTACCGTCGAGCAAGGGCAAGCTGCTCGAAGCGGCCCGCAATACGCTTGGCGGCGTCGAAGTTGCCGACCAGATGTCGCTCGCGCGCGGCGCGCCGCCGCGCTTCGACAGCGCGGCGCTGCTGCTGCTCGACCAGATCGGCAAGTTGAAGGATGGCAAGATCACGCTGACCGATACCAAGGTCAACCTGTCCGGCATGGCGCGCGAGCTCGGTGGGCGCGAGGCGATCGCGGCGGCGCTGCGGAATCTGCCCGAGGGCTATTCGGTCGCAGCCAATGACATCAAGGCGCCGCCCTACATCTTCCAGGCCTACAAGGATCCGGTCGCGGTGACGCTGACGCTCACCGGCAATGTGCCCGACAACAACGCTCACGCCGCGCTCGTTGCGGCCGCCGGACGCAAGTTCTTCTCGGAGAAGGTCGTCGACAACCTCAAGGCCAGCGTGGGCGCTCCTTCCGGCTTTGCCAACGCCGTGGTGCCGGCGCTCGGCGCCTTGTCGCGGCTGTCGACCGGCACGCTCGTGGTGACCGATCGCGAAGTCAAGCTGTCGGGCGACGCCTTCTATGATGCCGCCGCCAACCAGATTCGCGCCGGCCTCGGCCGGGATTTTCCGCAAGGTTGGCAATACAAGGCCGATATTTCGGTGAAGCCGGCGGCCTCCCCGGTGGATGCGACCGTGTGCCAGCAGCTCTTCACCGAGCTGCTGTCGAAGGCGAGGATCCGCTTTGAATCGGGCAAGGCCGATATCTCCGCGGATTCCGTCGGCCTGCTCGATCGCCTGACCGAGACCGCGCTGCGCTGCCCGAATGCCACGATCGAGATCGCCGGCCACACCGACAGCGACGGCGACGAGAGCGCCAACCAGGCGCTCTCCGAACGGCGCGCCGAGGCGGTGATGGACTATCTGGTCAAAGCGGGCCTGCCGGCGACGCGCTTCCAGGCGGGCGGCTATGGCGCCACGCAGCCGCTTGCCGGCAACGACAGCGAAGAAGGCAAGGCGCAGAACCGCCGCATCGATTTCGTGGTGAAGTGATGGCCTATCTGGCGACGTTCTTCTTGGGTTGGCTGCTCGCGGCGCTGTTGATCGGCCTTGCGATGGGCTGGATATCGGTGGTGCAGCGCGGGGAAGGGGTGTCACGAAAGCTGGCGCGATGGCTGGCGCTGCTTGCGGCGATCCTGATCGCCCTTGCGCTCGGCCACATCGTTCCCGGCCGCTTCGGCTATTGGCTCGACCTGTTCCTGATCATGTTCGCGCTCTATCTCGCCGGATGCCTGGTGGGATCGTGGCTGCGTGACTGGGTGGTGTCGCGCAGCCAGCCGGCCAGATGAGGTGGCGAGTTGCGGCTGCCAGGCGGGTTTCGTGCTCCCGATGGCTGCTGCCGGGACGTTCGGTCGCATCGGTGGTGGGCTGGCCACGGCCCGCGCCTGCGTGTCAACTCCTTGTCGGATCGGCGAGAATGCAGCAAAACTGTGCACCTGCTGTCATGAACTCCCCCTAATGTGTTGAAGATGCGCGTTTTATCGTCGCCAGACGAATTCCACTTCGACCCGAAACGCGCTACGACAGGCGGGAGGGAACAGCGGAGCGTCGGCGGGGTTCGCCCGGTAGCCGTCGTCGCGGGATCGCAATTCGAGGTCTAGATGCTGGAAGCAATCCGCAGGGCGATCGCGTTTCTGCGCCAGAAGCAGGTCCTGCACAAATTGGGCGTTGCGATCAGTATCACGGTCATCGCGATCGCGTGCTACGTGCTCTATCACATGCTGCGCGGCATCGACACCAACGAGGTGCTCGAGGCCATCAAAAGCACCGAGCCGCGCCAGATCGCCCTCGCGGCGCTGTTCGTGGCGGCCGGCTATTTCACGCTGACCTTCTACGACCTGTTCGCGGTGCGTGCGATCGGCCACAGCCACATTCCCTACCGCATCAATGCGCTCGCCGCCTTCACCTCCTATTCGATCGGGCACAATGTCGGCGCCAGCGTCTTCACCGGCGGGGCGGTGCGCTACCGCATCTATTCGGCCTGGGGGCTGAACGCGATCGACGTCGCCAAGATCTGCTTCCTGGCCGGGCTGACCTTCTGGCTCGGCAATGCCGCCGTGCTCGGCATCGGGATTGCCTATCATCCGGAGGCCGCCGCTTCGATCGATCAGCTTCCGCCCTGGCTCAATCGGGTCGCGGCATTCACGATCATCGTCGCGCTGGTGGCCTATGTGGTCTGGGTCTGGACCCAGCCGCGGGTGGTCGGGCGCGGGCCCTGGACGGTGACGCTGCCGGGCGGGCCGCTGACACTTTTGCAGATCTGCATCGGCATCATCGACCTCGGGTTCTGCGCCTTGGCGATGTACGTGCTGGTGCCGGACGAGCCCAATCTCGGCTTTGTCGTGGTGGCCGTCATCTTCGTCTCGGCGACGCTACTGGGCTTTGCCAGCCACTCGCCCGGCGGCCTCGGCGTGTTCGACGCCGCCATGCTGGTCGGCCTCTGGCAGATGGACCGCGAGGACCTGCTCGGCGGGATGCTTTTGTTCCGGATGCTCTACTATATTTCACCTTTTGTCATATCTGTAATCTTGCTGACGTTTCGGGAGCTTATCCTCGGAGCGCGAATCAAGCGCCTGCGCCATTTGGGAGCTGGCTCCGACGCCAAACCGCGGCATGAGGCCGTTTATGTCCGCGAGCGCGGAGACACCAGCGCCTGACGCCGCCGCCTGAACAGGAAGAAGCCGGCTCAATGGCCCTTCACGAATCCTCTTCCTCCTTCTTCTCGCCGTGGCCCGACCGGCTGCGGCACTCGGCTATTGTCCTGCTTGCGGCGGGGCTGGCGCTCAGCGTGCTGGTCGCGCTCGATGAGCTCTCGCTGATCCGCGCTTTTGCGGTGTTCCTCTGCATCGCCGCCGCGGCGCTGGTGCCCTGGCGCCTGCACGACG
>NZ_PSRR01000119.1 GCF_004296405.1 Bradyrhizobium sp. Leo170 | reverse complement strand
TCAGTAACCACGCGCGCAGATGTCCCTGGTTGCGCTGCGCTCCACCCGGGCTACGGGTCCGAACATGATCTGCTTAATTCTTGTGCGGCGCACAAGGATTGAGCGAATCGCAAATTTTGGCGGCGGAACCGGGCGAGCCGCGCAGACCGATGCGACTCCCAACTCGTTACATTCCTTAGAATTTTTTCAACGTCGCGGCTTGGCACGAAGCTTGAATGGCTATGTTGCGACGCCATTGAAGCCGTCCCTCGAAACCAATCATCCGAATTGTGACACCGCCAGACTGGGGCCTCCCCAGCACGCGACCCCGTGCGCTTTAGCGCGGCGCCACAAGCGGACGGGCATTCAGACGCAAAGGACATTTGCACGCATGACGAAGCCGACCAAAGAGACCTGCCGCTATGGCGTCAGCCGCCGCCAGCTTCTGAAGGCGGCTAGCGGAGCGGCCGCATTGCTCGCCGCGGCGAAACTGAATTTACCGGCCGGCGCATTCGCGCAAGGCGCGGGCCCCGAGGTGAAGGGCGCCAAGCTCGGCTTCATCGCGCTCAGCGACGCCGGCCCGCTGTTCGTCGCCAAGGATAAGGGCATCTTCGCCAAATACGGCATGCCCGATGTCGACGTGCAGAAGCAGGCCTCATGGGGCACGACGCGCGACAATCTCGTGCTCGGCTCGGAAGGCAACGGCATCGACGGCGCACATATCCTCACGCCGATGCCTTACCTGATCTCCGCCGGCAAGGTGACGCAGAACAACCAGCCGACGCCGATGTACATCCTGGCGCGGCTCAACCTCGACAGTCAGTGCATCTCGGTCGCCGGCGAATATGCCGATCTCAAACTCGGCGTCGACGCCACGCCGTTCAAGGCGGCGCTGGAAAAGAAGAAGGCCTCCGGCAAGGCCGTGAAGGCGGCCATGACCTTCCCAGGCGGCACCCATGATCTCTGGATCCGCTATTGGCTCGCCGCCGGCGGCATCGATCCCGACAAAGACATCGAGACCATCGTTGTCCCGCCGCCGCAGATGGTCGCCAATATGAAGGTCGGCACCATGGATTGCTTTTGCGTCGGTGAGCCCTGGAATCTGCAGTTGATCCACCAGCGCATCGGCTACACCGCTGTCACGACCGGGGAAATATGGAACAAGCATCCGGAAAAGTCGTTCGGCATGCGCGCCGCTTTCGTCGACAAATATCCGAAAGCCGCCAAGGCGCTGCTGATGGCGGTGATGGAAGCCCAGCAATGGTCCGACAAGGCGGAGAACAAGCAGGAACTCGCTTCGATCATGGGCAAGCGGCAATGGATGAATTGCCCGGTCGAGGACGTCTATGACCGCACCGCCGGCAAGTTCGACTACGGCATCCCCGGTAAGGTGGTCGAGAACTCGCCGCACGTCATGAAGTATTGGCGCGATTTCGCGTCCTATCCGTTCCAGAGCCACGATCTCTGGTTCCTCACGGAAGACATCCGCTGGGGCAAGTATGAAGCGGGCTTCGACACCAAGGCGCTGATCGCCAAGGTCAATCGCGAAGATATGTGGCGCGAGGCGGCCAAGGAAATGGGCGTGCCCGCGTCCGAAATTCCGACCTCGACCTCGCGCGGCAAGGAGACCTTCTTCGACGGCAAGGTGTTCGATCCCGAGAATCCGTCGGCCTACCTGAAGTCGCTGTCCATCAAGCGTGTTGACGTCTGATCCGCGCAAGGCCGCGCGCATGTGCGCGTGGCCCGGCACCTTGAACACGGAGAGAGATTTTCGATGTCTATGCCTGCAGTGAAAACCGACGCCGCGACGACGGCGCTTCCGGTCGCCTCCGCGCCGGTCGTGACCATGACGCCGAAGCGTGCGCCGCAGTCCGAGAAATATGCCAAGATGGCGAAGGAGGTCGCGGTGCGCGTGGTGCCGCCGCTGATCGTGGTCGCGCTCCTGCTCGTGGTCTGGGAGCTGATCTGCCGGCGCGCCGGCTCGGCACTGCCGCCGCCCTCGCGCGTGTTCAGCGATACCAGGGAATTGATCTTCGATCCGTTCTTCGATCACGGCGGCATCGACAAGGGCTTGTTCTGGCACCTGTCGGCGAGCCTGCAGCGCGTCGCCTATGGCTATTCGATCGCGGCGATCGTCGGAGTTGCGCTCGGCACGCTGGTCGGTCAATCGGTCTGGGCGATGCGCGGGCTTGATCCCTTGTTCCAGGTCCTGCGCACGATCCCGCCGCTCGCCTGGTTGCCGCTGTCGCTCGCGGCCTTCCGCGACGGCCATCCGTCGGCAATCTTCGTGATCTTCATCACCTCGGTGTGGCCGATCATCATCAACACCGCGGTCGGCATCCGGAATATCCCGCAGGATTACCGCAACGTCGCCGCGGTCGTGCAGCTCAATCCGCTCGAGTTCTTCTCCAAGATCATGATTCCGGCGGCGGCGCCCTACATCTTCACTGGCTTGCGCATCGGTATCGGGCTGTCCTGGCTCGCGATCGTCGCAGCCGAAATGCTGATCGGCGGCGTCGGTATCGGCTTCTTCATCTGGGATGCCTGGAATTCCTCGCACATCAGCGAAATCATCCTGGCGCTGTTCTATGTCGGCATCATCGGCTTCGTGCTCGACCGCCTGATCGCCGGGCTGGCGAAGTTCGTGACCCACGGCACCGCCGTGAACTGAAGGGAAATGTCATGCACGCCTATCTGAAGCTCGATCACATCGACAAGACCTTCACCCGCGGCAATTCCACGACCGAGGTTTTGAAGGACATCAACCTGACGATCGAGAAGGGCGAATACGTCTCGATCATCGGCCATTCCGGGTGCGGCAAGTCCACGCTGCTCAACATCGTGGCCGGCCTCACTGGCGCCACCCATGGCGGCGTGCTGCTGGAGAACCGCGAGGTCAACTCGCCGGGTCCGGATCGCGCGGTGGTGTTCCAGAACCACAGCCTGCTGCCCTGGCTGACGGTCTACGAGAACGTCAAGCTCGGCGTCGACAAAGTGTTCGCCAAGACCAAGACGCGGGCCGAGCGCGACGCCTGGGTGATGCACAATCTCAACCTCGTGCAGATGGCGCATGCCAAGGACAAGCGCCCCAACGAAATCTCCGGCGGCATGAAGCAACGCGTCGGCATCGCGCGGGCGCTCGCGATGGAGCCGAAGGTGCTGCTGCTGGACGAGCCCTTTGGCGCGCTCGACGCGCTGACCCGCGCGCATCTGCAAGATTCCGTGATGGCTCTGCACCAGAAGCTCGGCAATACCATCTTGATGATCACCCATGACGTCGACGAGGCGGTGCTGTTGTCGGACCGCATCGTGATGATGACCAACGGTCCGAGCGCACGGATCGGTGAAGTGCTGGAAGTGCCGCTGGCGCGGCCGCGCAAGCGGCTCGAGCTCGCCACCAACTCCAGCTACCTCAAGTGCCGGCAGCGCGTGCTCGAATTCCTCTACGAGCGGCATCGCTTCGTCGAAGCGGCGTAGGTTCCAACCACGGAGCGCAGCATGACACCGGAGCAAGTCAAACTCGTGCAAGAGAGTTTCTCCAAGGTCGCGCCGATCTCCGAGCAGGCGGCGACCCTCTTCTATGATCGCTTGTTCGAGGTCGCGCCGGCGATGAGGGCGATGTTTCCGGACGACATGACCGAACAGCGCAAGAAACTGATGGCGGTGCTGGCTGTGGTGGTGAATGGGCTCAGCAATCTGCAATCCGTGCTGCCCGCTGCAAGCGCGCTCGCCAAGCGGCATGTGAGCTACGGGACCAAGCCGGAGCATTATCCCGTTGTCGGCGGCGCGCTGTTGTGGACCTTGGAGAAGGGTCTCGGCGAAGCCTGGACGTCTGATGTCGCAGATGCCTGGACCGCGGCCTACGGTACGCTGTCCGGCTACATGATTTCGGAAGCTTACGGCAGCACCCGAGCTGCCGAATAGGGAATGCGCCGTGAGCGAACCTCTGGTCATTGTCGGCAACGGGATGGCGGCTGCGCGCCTGGTCGACGAGTTGTCGAAGGTGGCGCTCGGGCGCTACGCCATCGCGGTGATCGGCAGCGAGCCGCGGCTCGCCTATAACCGCGTGCTATTGTCCTCCGTTCTTGCCGGCGAGACCACGTCGGAGGATATCGAGCTGCAGCCGGCATCATGGTGGCGCGACCGCGGCGTCACGCTGAAATATGGCTGCGTCGCCACCGAGATCGATGTCGGCCGCCGCGAACTGAAGATCGAAGGCGAGGAGAGCATCGTCTTCTCGAAGCTCGTCTTGACCACCGGCTCGTCGGCGCTGCGCTTGAACGTGCCGGGCGCCGATCTGGCCGGCGTGCACACGTTTCGCGACAGCCGCGACGTCGACCTGTTGCTCGCGCTCGCAGCACGCAAGACGCGCGTGGTCGTGATCGGCGGCGGCTTGCTCGGGCTTGAAGCGGCCTATGGGCTTGCGAAGGCCGGGGCGCCGGTGACGCTAGTGCACCTGATGGACCGGTTGATGGAGCGCCAGCTCGATGTTCCAGCAGGCGCACTCTTGAAATCGCTGGTCGAGCAGAAGGGCATCGAGATCCTGCTTGAGGCCAGCACAGCGCGCATCCATGGCGAAGGCCGCGTTGAAGGCGTCGAGCTTGCGGATGGACGCCTGATCAAGGCGGACGCGGTGATCTTCGCCGCCGGCATCCGGCCGAACATCGCGTTGGCAAAGGAAGCCGGCATTGCCGTCAATCGCGGCATCGTGGTTGACGATTGCTTACAGACCGCTGCGGAAGGCGTGTTCGCGGTCGGCGAATGCGCCGAGCATCGCGGCGTCTGCTACGGCCTGGTCGAGCCGGCCTATGAGCAGGCGCGCGTGCTGGCGCGGCATCTCGCCGGGCAGGATGTCGCCTATGCCGGCAGCATCGTGGCAACCAATTTGAAAGTGTCCGGTGTCAGCGTGTTTTCCGCCGGCGATTTCATGGGCGCCGAAGGCAGCGAGAGCATCGTGTTCAGCGACGTTAACCACGGGACCTACAAGAAGCTCGTGATTGCAGACGGGCGCCTGACCGGCGCGGTTCTGATCGGCGACACGTCAGATGCGCTCTGGTATCTCGACCTGATCCGTAGCGCGAGACCCGTTACGAAGATTCGCGGCGACATGATGTTCGGCCGTTCGACGGCGGAGGCGGCATGAGCGCCGATCCCGCTCTCCGGACCGTCAAGACCACCTGCGCCTATTGCGGCGTCGGCTGCGGCGTCCTGGCGACGCCTGACGGCAAGGGCGGCGCCGCGATCGCGGGTGATCCCGATCACCCCGCTAATTTCGGACGCCTGTGCTCGAAGGGCTCCGCCCTCGGCGAGACGCTCGGGTTATCGAACCGGCTGCTCTATCCGATGATCCGCTGCGACAACGGGATGGAGCGCATCGCCTGGAGCGACGCGCTCGACCATGTCGCACACCGCTTCAAGCACATCATCGCGCGCGACGGCCCCGGTGCGGTCGCGTTCTATCTCTCCGGTCAGTTGCTGACGGAGGATTACTACGTCGCCAACAAGCTGATGAAAGGCTTCATCGGCAGCGCCAATGTCGACACCAATTCGCGGCTGTGCATGTCGTCCTCGGTCGCAGGCCACCGCCGCGCCTTCGGCGCCGACACCGTGCCCGGCTGTTACGAGGATCTCGAACAGGCCGACCTCCTGGTGCTGGTCGGCTCCAACGCCGCCTGGTGCCATCCGGTGCTGTTCCAGCGCATGCTCGCCAACAAGCAGCAGCGTGGCGCGCGCATCGTGGTGATCGATCCGCGCCGCACCGATACGACTGAGGATGCCGATCTCTTCCTCGGCTTGAAGCCCGGCACCGACACCGCATTGTTCTGCGGCCTGCTGGTGCATCTTGCTGACAGCGGCGCGCTCGACCACACCTATATCGACCACTATACGGTCGGCTTCGACGAGGCGCTGGCGCGCGCCCGCGGCATGGCCGGCAGCGTCGGCGCGACGGCGCTCGCGACCGGCCTCTCCGAGCAGGACGTCGCGACGTTCTTCAAGATGTTCGCCAACACGCCGCGTGCGGTGACCCTGTATTCGCAGGGTGTCAATCAGTCGGCGCAGGGCACCGACAAGGTCAACGCCATCCTCAACTGCCACCTCGCCACGGGCCGCATCGGCAAGGTCGGCGCGTCCCCGTTCTCGCTGACGGGACAACCGAACGCGATGGGCGGGCGCGAAGTCGGCGGGCTCGCCAACCAGCTCGCCGCCCATATGGTCTTCACGCCGCCGGACATCGACCGCGTCCGCCGTTTCTGGAAGGCGCCGCGCATCGCCACCCATGAGGGGTCGAAGGCAGTGCAGATGTTCGAGGCGATCGGACGCGGCGAGATCAAGGCGCTGTGGGTGATGGGCACCAATCCGGCAGTGTCGCTGCCGGATGCCGACGCTGCGCGTGAAGCATTGAAGAAGCTGGAGCTGTTCGTGGTGTCGGAGAATGTCCGCTCCAACGACACTGTCGATGCCGGCGCGCATGTGCTGTTGCCGGCGCAGGCCTGGGGCGAGAAATCCGGCACGGTGACCAATTCCGAGCGCCGCATCTCGCGTCAGCGCGCGTTCCTGGAGTCGCCGGGCGAGGCGCAGCCGGATTGGTGGATTCTTTGCGAGGTCGCAAGGCGCCTCGGCTTTGGTGCGGCGTTCGACTTCAAATCCGCTGCGGACATCTTCCGCGAGCACGCGGCGCTGTCGGCGTTTGAAAACAACGGCATCCGGGATTTCGATATCGGCGCGCTGATGTCGCTGTCGGACGAGGCTTTTGACGGGATGCCGCCGGTGCAATGGCCTATGCGGCAGGATGCGTCGCCGCAGCCGCGTTTTTTCGCTGAAGGCGGCTTCTTCGCCAATGATCGCAAGGCGCGCTTCATCGCGCCGGAGATTCCGGCGCTACGGACCGAGACGACGCCGGCGCGGCCGTTGCGGCTCAACACCGGCCGCATCCGCGACCAGTGGCACACGATGACGCGCACCGGCGCGAGCCCGAGGCTCGGCCAACATCTGCCCGAGCCGTTCGTCGAAGTGCATCCAGACGATGCGCTGCGCTACGGCGTGAGCGACGGCAGCTTTGCCCGCGTCACCACCGACTACGGACAATGCACGCTCCGCGTCGTCGTCAGCGAGCGCCAGCAGCGCGGCATGCTGTTCGCGCCGATCCATTGGAGCGAGGCCACCGCGACCGGCGCCCGCGTCGGCTCGCTGGTCGCGCCCTTCACCGATCCGTTCTCCGGCCAGCCCGAGAACAAGGCGACGCCGGCCGCGATCGCGCCTTACGAATATGTGTTCCGCGGTTTTGCGCTGTCGCGCCAACCGCTGCAGTTGCCCGCGCATGCCTGGGTCGCGCGCGTCGCGGTCAGTGGCGGTCACGGCTATTTGTTCGCAGACAATGCCGACCTGTTAGGCTGGCAGCTCTGGCTCAGGATGAACACCGAAGGCGATCTCGCCGAATACAAGGATTTCGGCGGCGGCATCTACCGCGGCGCTTCCTTCAAGGACGGTCGCATCGAGAGCTGTCTGTTTATCGGCCCGGCTGATGATGCCGGTGACTGGAACGTCGTGAAAAGCTCGTTCGCCGCCGATACGCTCAGCGATGCGCAGCGGCGCATGCTGCTATCAGGCAAGTCGGCGGACGGCCTCGCCAATGCCGGCCCGATCGTCTGCGCCTGCTTCGGCGTCGGCCGCGCGACGATTTGCGATGCGATTGCGGCGGGTGCGAGCTCGCCGGCCGAGATCGGCGCGAAACTCAAGGCCGGAACCAATTGCGGCTCCTGCATCCCGGAATTGAAGCGGCTCATGGCGCAGACGGGGGCGCGAGATCCTGAACACCCACCATTGGCTGCGGCCAATTAGGTCTCTCCCCACGTCATTGCGAGCGCAGCGAAGCAATCCATCTCGCCGCTTGTGGAGGCATGGATTGCTTCGTGGCAAGGGCTCCTCGCAATGACGGTGGGGAGCTAATCGACGTCGCCTTCGATGTCCTCTATGGTGCCGCCCGTTCCGCTAACGGGTGAACCAAGAAATGCTGTACCTGGAAACGCCGCCGAAACTGATCGAGACCACGGTCTTCTCCGCCATGCCGGACGAATTCCGGCGCAATCAGTCTACCGAATGGGCCAATGCCAATCGCCCGGGCCAGCCGACCGATTGCTTTATCGAAGGCCCGTCCTTCGACGCCGACGGCAATCTCCACATCGTCGACATTCCTTTCGGCCGCATCTTCAAGATTTCGCCTGACAGGAAATGGTCGCTGGCCGTCGAGTATCAGGGATGGCCGAACGGGCTGAAGATCGATTCCAAAGGCCGCATCCTTGTCGCCGACTACCGGCACGGCATCATGGAGCTCGACGCGCGGGCAGGGCGGATGCAGCCGGTGCTCGCCTCGCGAAATTCGGAATCGTTCCGCGGCTGCAACGATCTGCACATCGCCTCCAACGGCGATATCTATTTCACCGACCAGGGCCAGACCGGCCTGCACGATCCGAGCGGTCGGGTCTATCGCCTGCGCTCAAGCGGCCAGCTCGATTGCCTGATCCAGACCGGCGTCAGCCCCAACGGGCTGGTGCTCGATCCGCACGAGGCCGTGCTGTTCGTCGCGATGACCCGCGACAACGCGGTGTGGCGCGCGCCGTTCATGAAGGACGGCAGCGTGTCCAAGGTCGGCCGCTTCTGCTCGATGTTCGGCCCCGGCGGTCCGGATGGGATCACGATGGACAAAGCCGGCCGGCTGTTCGTCGCCCATGTCTCGCTTGGCCACGTCTTCGTGTTCGCGCCGTCAGGCGAGCTGATCGCCCGCATCAAGTCCCGCGCCGGGAATGCCGTCACCAATGTCGCGATTGGCGGCCCGAACCGTGACCGGCTCTACATCACGGAGTCCGCGACGGGCAGCGTGCTGGTCGCTGATATCAGCGTGCTTGATAAGTAGCGCCGTCATTGCGAGGAGCGAAGCGACGAAGCAATCCATGTCTCCGCAAGTGGAGAGGTGGATTGCTTCGCTTCGCTCGCAATGACGGACGGTGAAATTTGCCTCACGACTTCCTGTTCTTCGCATTCACAGCGATCGCCGCCGCCGCGGTGCGGTTCTCCACGCCGAGCTTGGAGTAGATCTGTTCCAGATGCTTGTCGACCGTGCGCGGGCTTAAGCCCAGAATCTGCGCGATGTCGCGGTTGGTCTTGCCCTTGGAGAGCCATGACAGCACCTCGCCCTCGCGCGTGGTGAGGCCGAGTTCGCTGGAGAATTCCGCGGGCATATCGGCGCTGGTGTCTTTCGCCAGCCGCAGCAGGAATTCATTGGCGCCGAGCTTGCCCATATATTGCAGCCGCAATTGCTCGTTGCCGGGAAACGACGCCATGGTCGTGGTCTTTGCTGCCGTCTTGCCCTTCTGCGCCTGCTCCAGCCATTGCGGGATCGGATCGGGCAGCACGACGTCGTCGCCGTCTTCCGCCAGCGTGTCCGACAGCAGCCGCTGCGCCTGTGGCGTCGCCCACAGGATCTTGCCGGCATCATTGACCGCGAGCAGATAGCGGCCGGAGACGTCTAGCGCGGCGCGCGCGCTCTGCGTCATCCGCGCATTGGCGAGATGGACGCGGATGCGCGCCAGCATCTCCTGCACCACGATCGGCTTTGTCACATAGTCGACGCCACCGGCTTCCAGTCCGCGCACGATGTGCTCGGTTTCGGCGAGGCCCGTCATGAAGATGATCGGCACATTGTCGAGCCCGGCGTCGCGTTTCAGCCGGCGGCAGGTCTCGAAGCCATCGATCCCGGGCATGACCGCGTCGAGCAGCACGATGTCAGGCGTGATCTGGTCCACGATCCGCATCGCTGAGGCGCCGTCGAGCGCCACCATCACGGTCATGCCGGCACCGTCGAGCGCGTCAGTCAGGAGCCGCAGCGTCTCCGGCGAGTCGTCGACGACGAGCGCGACGTCGCGCTTCTTGCTTTCAATGGTCATAGCTGTGCAGCGCCTTCAGGGTCGCCATGTATTGATCGAGGTCGAAGCGATCGACCAGGGAGCGCATCTGCGAGACGAAATCGGCGTGCTCGGGATGTTCGGTGCCGATCTCGTCGAGCTTGAGCTGGATCGCCCGGATATAGCCCAATTGCCCGAGGCCGATCAGTTCCTCGATATATTTCACCGGCGGCCGCGAGCCGCTCTCCGGCTGCCACGGCGGCACGGCCACCTCGTCGGCGTCATGCTGCCAGTCGAGCTTGAGCAGCAGGCGGATGGTCTCGAGCAGGCGCGGAATATCGATCGGCTTCATCAGGTAACCGTCGTGGAACGGCTGCGCCAGCGGGGCGCCATGCGCCTCCAGCGCGCTCGCCGAGATCATCAGGATGCGTGCCTGGTGATGGCCGGCCGAGCGCAGCGCTTCCGCGACCGTCCAGCCGTCCATGCCCGGCATGGAGATGTCGAGCAGGAACAGGTCGGGCCGGCAATGCTGCGCCAGCGCTAAGCAGCCGGGACCATCGGGCGCGCTGAGCAGGATGAAGCCGAGCGGCGCCAGCACTTCGCGCAGGAGATCGCGGTGCGTCGGATCATCGTCGGTGATCAGGATCGTCTTGCGCGGACCATGATAGCCATAGACCGGCGCATCGGTCGGCGCGCTGCGCCGCGGATTTGTCACTTCCGAGAGCAATATCTTGACCCGGAACGTGCTGCCGGCGCCGACGCTGCTGATCACCTTGATGTCGCCGCCCATCACGCCGGCCAGCAGCCGGCTGATGGTCAGCCCGAGGCCGGTGCCGGTCTGCGGCTGGGAGACACCGAGCGCGCCGCGCTCGAACGGCGCGAAGATGCGTTCGAGATCGTCCGGCTGGATGCCGGGGCCGGTGTCGATCACCTCGAATTCGGCGACCGGGCTGCGGTAGTGCACGACGAATTGCACATGCCCTGTTTGCGTGAACTTGATCGCGTTCGACAACAAGTTGATCAGGATCTGCCGCAGCCGCTTCTCGTCGGCGTAGACCACGAGCGGTAGCACGGCAGGTCGCTTGAAGATGAATTCGACGCCTTTCGCCGCCGCCTGCAGGCGGAACATGCCGACGAGCTGGTCGAGGAAATCATTCAGGCGAACCTCGTCGCGGGAAAGATACAGCCGGCCGGCCTCGATCTTGGAGATGTCGAGGATGCCGTCGATCAATCCGGAGAGATGGTCGGCGCTGCGGCGGACCACGCGCACTTGCTCGCGTGGCCGCGTCTGCAGGGTATTGTCCTGCTCGAGCAGTTGCGCGTAGCCGGAGATCGCGTTCAGCGGCGAGCGGAGCTCGTGGCTCAGGCCGACGACATAGCGGCTCTTGGCGAGGTTGGCGGATTCGGCGACTTCCTTGGCGCGCTGCAATTCGGCGTCGGTGCGCTTGTGGGCGTCGATTTCCTGGATCAGGAGCGCGGTCTGCCGCCGGGTCTCTTCCTCCGCCGCGCGTCGGCTCTGCTGCGCTAGCACGAACAGCCAGGCGACCACGCCGATGATGATGGTCAACGCAAAGAAGACCTTCCACAGCACGTCCGACAATAGGTCGCCGGCTTCAACAGTCGCCGAGGTCTGCAGATAGATCAGGCCGAGCACCAGCCCGACCAGGCCAGCGGAGACCGCGAATACACCGAGATAATGCCCGAGCTGCGAATTGATGCGGGCATAGATCGGCTGCGGCAGCAATTTGCCCAGGGTCTCCGACACCTGCGCCTGGATCCGCGCATGCGGCTTGCAGAGGTCATGGCAGCGCGCATCCAGCGAGCAGCACAAGGAGCAGATCGGGCCGGCATAGGCAGGGCAGGCGGCCATATCCTCAGGCTCGAACGAATGTTCACAGATGCAGCACTGGATCTGATCGAGGTTCTGCCAGCTCCGCTTCGGCTTGCGCGCGATATAATATTTGCCGTCGGTGACCCAGGCGATCAGCGGCGCGGTGACGAAGGCAACCGCAAGCGCGACGAAGGCGGAGAGCGCTTTGGCGGTCGGACCGAACACGCCGTAGAAGGCACTGATCGAGACGATGGTCGCAATCAGCATCGCGCCGACGCCGACCGGGTTGATGTCGCAGAGATGGGCGCGCTTGAATTCGATGTGTTGCGGTCGGAGGCCCAGTGGCTTGTTGACGACAAGGTCGGCCACGAGAGCACCGACCCAGGCGATCGCGACATTGGAATAGAGCGCGAGCGTCTGCTCCAGCGCCTTGTAGACGCCGATCTCCATCAAGAGAAGCGCGACGATCACGTTGAACACCAGCCAGACCACGCGGCCGGGATGGCTGTGGGTGAGGCGGGAGAAGAAGTTCGACCAGGCGATCGATCCGGCATAGGCGTTGGTGACGTTGATCTTCACCTGCGACAGGATCACGAACGTGCCGGTCAGCGCCAGCGCCAGATCCGGCTGCGACAGCACGTAGCGATACGCTTCCAGATACATGTTCGCGGGCTCGGCGGCGTGCTCATAGGAAACGCCGTGGCTGAGCGCGAAGAAGGCGAGGAACGATCCCGCCAACAGCTTCAGCGCGCCCAGCACGATCCAGCCCGGCCCCGCGCTGAGCAGCGCGATCCACCACGCCCGCCGCGACGTCCGCCGGTCGCGCGGCAGGAAGCGGAGGAAGTCGACCTGCTCGCCGATCTGCGCCACCAGCGAGAACACCACGGACGCCGCGGTGCCGAACAGCAGCAAGTCGATCTGGCCGGAGGGGTCGCCATGCTCGCCGGCGAAGTTGCGCCACTCGATGAAGGAGCGCGGATGGGCATAGGCGATCGCGGCAAAAGGCAGGATGTGCAGCACGATCCAGATCGGCTGCGTCCACAACTGGAAGCGGCTGATCAGGGTGATGCCGTAGACCACCAGCGGGATGATCACGACCGCACTGATGACGTAGCCGATCGGCCGCGGGATACCGAAGCACATTTCAAGCGCGGTGGCGAGGATCACCGCCTCGATCGCAAAGAAGATGAAGGTGAAGGAGGCGTAGATCAGCGAGGTGATGGTCGAGCCGATATAGCCGAAGCCGGCGCCGCGCGTCAGAAGGTCGATATCGATGCCGAACTTGGCGGCGTTATAGGCAATCGGCAGTCCGCAGCAGAAGATGATGGCGCTGACCACGAGGATGGCGGCGGTCGCGTTCATCGCGCCATAGTTCAGCGTGATGGTGCCGCCGATCGCTTCCAGCGCCAGGAACGAGATCGCGCCCAGCGCGGTGTTGGCAACGCGGGCGGCGGACCAGCGGCGCGCGCTCTTTGCGGTGAAGCGCAGCGCGTAGTCCTCCAGCGTCTGGTTGGCAACCCACTGATTATACTGGCGCCTGACGCGGTCTATCCGCTGCCGCCCTGCCAATTCCCCACCTCCTGAGCCGACGTCGGTCTCGCCCGTTGGCTCGCAAATCCCGTACCAGAACCTACGTCGCTATTTTGCGGTGCAGTATACGCAATCTTGCGTATCAGTGCGCTGCACAAATCTGGGCAATCCTCGCCTGACCATTAAGCGCGTTCTCGAACCAGTTGGGGTGCTCATGTCAGACGAAAAGAAACCGGGCCTGCGGTCGCCGCTTCGGCGCAAGCTCCTGATGGGAATGGCGGCGCTGCCGGCCATCTCGATGCTTCCACGCGCCTCGTTTGCGGAAGCTCCGCCAACGTCCGCGGTCAACACCACCGGCCTTGCCGTCACCGATAGCGAAGTGACCGTCGGCATCCTGCACTCCGTCACCGGCACCATGGCAATCTCCGAGACCGGGTCGGTCGAAGCGGAAAAACTGGCAATTGAGCAGATCAATGCGGAAGGCGGCGTGCTCGGCCGCAAGATCAAGTTCATCCAGGAGGACGGCGCCAGCGACTGGCCGACCTTCGCCGAGAAGGCGAAGAAGCTCCTCGTCAACGACAAATGCGCGGCCGTGATGGGCTGCTGGACTTCCGCCTCGCGGAAGGCGGTGCTGCCGGTGTTCGAGCAGTATAACGGCATGCTCTACTACCCGACCTTTTACGAAGGCCTCGAGCAGTCCAAGAACGTCATCTACACCGGCCAGGAAGCCACCCAGCAGATCATCGCTGGCCTCGACTGGGTCAACAAGACCAAGGGCGCCAAGACCTTCTATCTGCTCGGCTCCGACTACATCTGGCCGCGCACCTCCAACAAGATCGCGCGCAAGCACATCGAGGGCCATCTGCAGGGCGCCAAGGTCGTTGGCGAGGAATACTTCCCGCTCGGCCACACCCAGTTCAACTCGGTCATCAACAAGATCAAACTGACCAAGCCCGACGTGATCTACGCCATCATCGTCGGCGGCTCCAACGTCGCCTTCTACAAGCAGCTCAAGGCGGCCGGCATCGATCTGTCCAAGCAGACGCTGCTCACGATCTCGGTGACCGAAGACGAAATCGACGGCATCGGCGGTGAAAACATCGCAGGCGCCTATGCCTGCATGAAATATTTCCAGTCGCTCGACAATCCCAACAACAAGGCTTTCGTCTCCGCCTTCAAGAAGATGTGGGGCGAGAAAACCGTGATCGGCGACGTCACCCAGGCCGCCTATCTCGGCCCGTGGCTGTGGAAGTTGACGGTGGAGAAGGCGGGCTCCTTCGACATCGACAAGATCGCGGCGGCATCGCCCGGCGTCGAGTTCAAGGGCGCGCCCGAAGGCTATGTCCGCATCCACGAGAACCATCACCTCTGGTCCAAGACGCGCGTCGGCCGCGCCAAGGCGGACGGCCAGTACGAACTGATCTACGAGACCGCCGATCTCGTCGAGCCCGATCCGTTCCCGAAGGGCTACCAGTGAGAACGCGCCTCGCCTGAGGCCGCGTCTCAACTCTCATGACGTCGGCGTGGGCCGCAGGGCCCGCGCCATTCCAAGACGCACGCGCCACGCCCGTGCGCAGACCTGACCATGCAGAGGACGGATCATGTTCGGTGACTATTCGCTCAGCGATCTCGGCGCCATCTTCGCCATGCAAGGCTTTGCCGGACTGATCCTGTTCTCGGTCTACGTTCTGATGGCGCTGGGGCTCGCCATCATCTTCGGCCAGATGGGCGTCATCAACATGGCCCATGGCGAGTTCATGATCCTGGGCGCCTACGTCACCTGGATGACGTCGAACGGCTTCCAGCAATATCTGCCGTCGCTGTTCCCTGGCTACTTCTTCCTCGCGATGATCCTGGCGTTCATCGCCTCCGGCGCGCTCGGGATGCTGGTCGAATGGGCGCTGATACGCCATCTCTACAAGCGCCCGCTGGATACGCTGCTGGCAACCTGGGGATTGAGCCTGATCCTGCAGCAAGCCTATCGCTCGCTGTTCGGCGCGCGCGAGGTCGGCGTCGAACTGCCGGAATGGATGATGGGCTCCTGGCAGGCGACCGACGCGATCCAGATCCCGATCAACGGCATGTTCGTGATGGGACTCACCGTGCTGATCACCATCGTCGTCGCCTATCTGCTGTTCTGGTCGCGCTGGGGCCGCCAGGTCCGCGCCGTCGTGCAGAACCGCGTGATGGCGGGCGCCGTCGGCATCAACACCGAGAAGGTCGACCGCTACACCTTCGGCCTCGGCTGCGGCATCGCAGGGATCGCGGGAAGCGCCTTCACCATGATCGGCTCGACGGGGCCGACCGCCGGCCAGCTTTACATTGTCGACACTTTCCTCGTCGTCGTGTTCGGCGGCGCGGCCTCGCTGGTCGGCACCATCGCTTCGGCCTTCACCATCTCGCAGGCGCAGTCGACCATGGAGTTCTTCCTGTCGGGCTCGATGGCGAAGGTGCTCACTCTATTGGCAATCGTCGCGATCCTGATGATGCGGCCGCAGGGACTGTTTGCACTCAAGGTCCGCAAGTAAGAACAAGCAGGCAAAGGTCATGATCATCAACTCGCGCTTTTTCAACCGCACCGAGCTGATCGGCTTCGTCGCGCTCGCGCTCCTCCTCTTCGTCATCCTGCCGCTGTCGCTCGATATCTTCCGCCTCAACCTGGTCGCCAAATATCTGACCTACGCGTTCGTCGGCATTGGTCTGGTGCTGTGCTGGGGCTATGGCGGCATCCTGAGCCTGGGGCAGGGCGTGTTCTTCGGTCTCGGCGGCTACTGCATGGCGATGTACCTGAAGCTCGAGGCCTCCAGCGTCGAGAACACCAAGATTCAGTCGACTCCAGGCATTCCCGATTTCATGGACTGGAACCAGCTCACGCAGCTTCCCTTTTTCTGGAAGCCGTTCCACAGCTTCCCGATCACCCTGATCGCCATCATGCTGGTGCCGGGAATCTTCGCCTTCATCATCGGCGCGGCGATGTTCAAGCGGCGCGTCGGCGGCGTCTATTTCGCGATCATCACGCAGGCGATCGCTGCGATCATGACCATCCTGATCGTCGGACAGCAGGGCTACACCGGCGGCATCAACGGCATCACCGATCTCCGCACGCTGCACGGCTGGGACATCCGCACCGATCATGCCAAGTTCATCCTCTATTTCGTCGAGGTCGTGCTGCTGTTTGCCTGCATCATCGCCGCGCAGTTCATCCGACTGACGAAGCTCGGCCGCATCCTGGTGGCAATGCGCGAGCAGGAGGACCGCGTTCGCTTCTCCGGCTACAGCGTCGCCAATTTCAAGATCTTCGCCTTCTGCGCTGCCGCGATCTTCGCCGCGATCGGCGGCGCCATGTTCACGCTCGAAGTCGGCTTCATGTCGCCATCTTTCGTCGGCATCGTGCCGTCGATCGAGATGGTGATCTACACCGCGGTCGGCGGCCGGATGTCGATCTTCGGCGCGGTCTGGGGTTCATTGCTGGTCAATTTCGCCAAGACCAGCCTGTCGGAATCGTTTCCGCAACTCTGGCTGTTCGGCCTGGGCGCGCTCTTCATCGCGGTCGTGCTGGCATTCCCGAACGGGCTCTCAGGGATCTGGCAGGACTACGTCCAGCCGCACATCGATCGCCTGCTGGCCTCGCGTAAGTCGAAACCCGGTAACGGCTTCCCCGTCACCGACGGCGCACCGGCAGAGTAGGGGAGAGGGTCATGCTCATCGGTCATCAGCCCAAGGATTTCCTGCTTGCGGTCTCCGGCCTCACCGTCTCCTTCGACGGCTTCAAGGCGGTCAACGATCTCTCCTTCTATGTCGAGGATAACGAGATCCGCGTCATCATCGGCCCCAACGGCGCCGGCAAGACCACCGTCCTTGACCTGATCTGCGGCAAGACCAAAGCTACCTCGGGCTCGATCCAGTTCCGCGGCCAGGAGCTGACGAAGCTGCGCGAGAACGAGATTGTGCAGGCCGGTGTCGGCCGCAAGTTCCAGACGCCCTCGGTGTTCGAAGACCTCACCGTGTTCGAGAACCTGGAGATTTCCTTCCCGCGCGGCCGGACCGTGTTCGGCTCGCTCACGTTCCAGCGCGACGCTACGGTGAAAGAGCGCGTCGAGGAAGTCGCCGAGATGATCTTCCTCAAAGATCGCCTCCACACCTATGCGGACCAGTTGAGCCACGGGCAGAAGCAATGGCTCGAGATCGGCATGCTGCTGATCCAGGACCCGGACCTCCTGATGCTGGACGAGCCCGTCGCCGGCATGAGCGTGTCCGAGCGCGCCAAGACCGCCGAACTGCTCAACCGCATCATCAAGGGCCGCTCCGTGCTCGTGATCGAGCACGATATGAAATTCGTCGAGGACATCGCCCACAAGGTCACCGTGCTGCATCAGGGGCAGATTTTGTCCGAGGGAACGATGGAGCACGTCAAGAACGATCCAAAGGTCATCGAAGTCTATCTCGGGCACTAGCGCATGATCCCGGAAAGTGGCGTCCGGTTTCCGGACAAGATCATGCGCAAGAAATAAGGAACACGTCGATGCTCGCAATCTCCGATCTTCACGTCGCCTATGGCCAGAGCGAGGTGCTGCACGGGCTCAACGTGTCAGTCGCGCCCAACGAAATCGTGGCGATCATGGGCCGCAACGGCATGGGCAAGACCACGCTGATGAAGTCGCTGATGGGCATCTTGCCGGCCAAGAGCGGCTCGGTGACCATGGATGGCACCGAGCTCAACAAGCTCGAAAGCTATGAGCGCGTGGCCAAGGGCCTCGCCTATGTGCCGCAAGGCCGCATGATCTTCTCCACCATGACGGTGAAGGAGAACATCGAGACCGGCCTCGTCGTGCACGGCGAGTCCGAAGTGCCCGGGGATATCTACGAACTATTCCCGGTGCTCTTGGAGATGAAGAACCGCCGCGGTGGCAATCTGTCCGGCGGCCAGCAGCAGCAGCTCGCGATTGCGCGGGCGCTCGCGACCAAGCCGAAAGTGCTGCTGCTGGATGAGCCGACCGAGGGCATCCAGCCCTCGATCATCAAGGAGATGGCGCGCACCTTGAGGCGCATCCGTGACGAGCGTGGTCTCTCGATCGTGGTCTCCGAGCAGGTGTTGAGCTTCGCGCTCGACATCGCCGACCGTGTGCTTGTCATCGAGAACGGCGAGATCGTCCGCGACGATCCGCGTGATGCTGTCGATGCCGCGCAGATCTCGAAATATCTGTCCGTCTAACCAAGGCAAGTAAAAAGGGGAGCTTTTGATGCCAGAGACACTCATCAAGGTCGATCTCACCAAATCGGCTTACGACAACGACATGGTGCATAACCGCTGGCACCCGGACATCCCGATCGTGGCGTGGGTCAATCCCGGCGACGACTTCATCATCGAGACCTATGACTGGACCGGTGGTTTCATCAAGAACAACGATTCCGCCGATGACGTGCGCGACATCGACCTGTCGATCGTGCACTTCCTATCCGGCCCGATCGGCGTCAAGGGCGCCGAGCCTGGCGATCTCCTGGTCGTCGATCTCCTCGACGTCGGCCCGCTCAAGGAGAGCCTGTGGGGCTTCAACGGTTTCTTCTCCAAGCAGAACGGCGGCGGCTTCCTGACTGATCATTTCCCGCTGGCGCAGAAGTCGATCTGGGACATCAAGGGCCTCTACACCTCGTCGCGCCACGTTCCCGGCGTCAACTTCGCCGGCCTGATCCATCCCGGCCTGATCGGCTGCCTGCCCGATCCAAAACTGCTGTCGACCTGGAACGCGCGCGAGGCCGAACTGATCGCGACCAATCCGACCCGCGTTCCTGGGCTCGCCAATCCGCCGTTCGCGCCGACCGCGCATGCCGGCCGCGCCAAGGACGACGTCAAGGCCAAGATCGGCGCGGAAGGCGCGCGCACCGTGCCGCCGCGCGAGCATGGCGCAATTGCGACATCAAGGATCTCTCGCGCGGCTCGAAGATCTACTTCCCGGTCTATGTGCCCGGCGGCGGGCTCTCGATGGGCGACCTCCACTTCAGCCAGGGCGACGGCGAGATCACCTTCTGCGGCGCGATCGAGATGGCCGGCTGGCTGCACATCAAGGTCGATGTCATCAAGGATGGTGTGGCGAAGTACGGCATCAAGAATCCGATCTTCAAGCCGTCGCCGATCACGCCGAACTACAAGGACTTCCTGATCTTCGAAGGCATCTCGGTCGACGAAGCCGGCAAGCAGCATTACCTCGACGTTCACATCGCCTATCGCCAGGCCTGTTTGAACGCGATCGAATATCTGAAGAAGTTCGGCTACTCCGGCGCGCAGGCCTATTCGATCCTCGGCACCGCGCCGTGCCAGGGCCACATCTCCGGGGTCGTCGACGTGCCCAATGCCTGCGCCACGCTATGGCTGCCGACGGAGATCTTCGACTTCGACGTGATGCCGTCGTCGGCCGGGCCGATCAAGCATATCACGGGCGACATCCAGATGCCGATCTCGCCGGACAAGTAACTCCCTGCGCGAGAAGGGTGCGGGACGCGCGCATTTGCCGCCCCGCATCCGTCGCGAGTTTTCAAGCCTGATCGCGCGAGGAAAAATGCCCGTCTACGAATATCTCTGCAACGAGTGCGGTCCGTTCAAGGACATGCGGCCGATGTCCGAATGCGACCTGCCGCAAGACTGCCCGCAATGCGAAGCGCAATCGCCGCGCGTCATCCTGACCGCGCCGAGCTTCTTCTGCATGCCTTCCGACAAGCGCAAGGCCCATGTCGTCAACGAGCGCAGCGCGCATGCACCGAAAACGCTCGACCAGTACAAGGCCTCACACGGCCCCGGCTGCGGCTGCTGCACCGGCAAAAAGCCGGCGCGCCTGATGACCAAGAGCAAGACTGGCGCCAAGGGCTTTCCAACCGCGCGCCCCTGGATGATCAGCCATTAGAACTCGGTTAGTGGCGCGTAGCGCGCAGCTCCAGTGTCGGTTGGGTGATCCTGGCGACGAACCCTTCGAAGCCCACCACTCTCTGCCTGGCCAGTTCGCCGTGGAGTTTGCGGATCTTCTCCGACTCGGCGACGAAGGTCTCGAAAGCCTGCTTCGCAAATTCCGTCTGAAGCTCAAACACCTTGTCGAGCGAGCGGACGGCCGCGAGCTTCTCCAGGAAGCATAAGGTTTGGTTCAGCGATTTCCTGGTATAGTCGCTGTAGGCATCGGCGATCGTTGCTACGCTGACGGCGACGGGCTCGGCCGCTACGATGGGAAGGGCGGGGACGGTATCAGTCGCGGAAGCCTCAACCGACGCGCTTTCGATCGACGCGACCGGTGTGCTGATCGGCTCGTTGAACTGAATCTCCTCGCTGATCTGCTCACGTTCATTGATTTGTTGTTGGGCGCCCTCCAGTTGGACCGCCACGGGCGCCGGCTCGGGAACTTGTTGTGCGCGGGCTTCCTTGCTCGGCACAGTCTTCTTGCGCTGCTGTCCTGTCTTCCCCTTGCGCTGGCTGGATTTTCCGACCGGCTTATTCCCATCCGCACTCAACATTGGAATCGCTCCGGATATCAAATATCAATTGATCAGCAAGCCTCCGTCGTGTTTGCGCTGGATTCGCGGTTGGGCTTTGTTCTTCGCGTGGCAGTCATGTGGTGACATTTGGAAGGAGGGGCGCCGGCGGCCATCTCGTGCCCATTTCCGGCTGCGTTGGGGCACGGGAAGGTTTGTTCTCTTAAGCACGGCTCATATACTGGGCAGCCATCGCGGCGCCGTCACCGGAGCCCAAGCCCAATAAGAGGTCGCGCGAGTTCTCCGTGGGTCAATGGTCCAGTAGGGGAGTTGGTAATGCGGCGATTGAGGGGTCGGCGAAGGTTCAAATCTTTGACGATGCTGGCGGTTGAGGCCAATCATGTGATTGCGCTGCGGCTGATGAAGCTGATGTTGGGTGGCAGAGGAGCCCGGCGCGAGGCCGAACTCATGATCAGCGAAAAGATCGATGCGGCCGTCGAAGCCGGCACAAGGTTAATGTCTGGAGCTTCGGGAGATGAAATAGTTCGTCGTTATCGACGGCGCGTAGCAGCGAATGCGAAGCGTCTCGGCAAATCGAACTTGGGTCCCCTAAAGCGAACACGGCGCCGACGAAAGTAGCCTCGGCACCGACCAATCGCCGCCATGCGCGTCTGCGCCGGCCGCTGCTGTGAAGGGTTTCGGATGCCGGCCGCCGAGCACGCGGCGCCGTCCTTCACG
>NZ_PSRR01000118.1 GCF_004296405.1 Bradyrhizobium sp. Leo170 | reverse complement strand
CAACCTGCATGTGGTCGAAACCATCTGCGATCTCCTCGACGAGATCGCACCGCGCGCACAAGGCGCCCGCCGCGACCTGATCACCTTCGTCGCCGACCGCCCCGGCCACGACCGCCGCTATGCCATCGATGCCTCCAAGCTGGAACGCGATCTCGGCTGGCGCGCGGAAGAGAATTTCGAGAGCGGCATTGCGAAAACGGCGCGTTGGTTTTGTGACAATCGTCCCTGGTGGCAGGCCATCCTCGATCGAGGCTACCAACGCGCCCGCATCGGGCTGGGATAGGCCCAAACCCCGCAAACGGGCTGGGGATTGCCTTTGACCGTCATTTGGTCATCATGGAAATGGTTCAGCTATGACCGTTCAAGTCACAGCGTGACGCATCCACATGCGCCTTGCAGTAGGCGATCCACTTAAGAAGAGCTTTCAGGATCCGATATGCGAATAACGATGGTGGGCACGGGTTACGTCGGCTTGGTCTCTGGCGCGTGCTTTGCGGACTTCGGGCATCAAGTCACCTGCGTCGACAAGAATGCGGAGAAGATCGCGGCACTCAAGCGGGGAGAGATTCCGATCTTCGAACCGGACCTTGATCGGCTGGTGGAAACCAACGCGCGGTCCGGACGGCTGTCGTTCACGACCGACCTCGCCGATCCCGTCTCCCATTCCGACGCCGTTTTCATAGCGGTCGGAACCCCGTCGCGGCGGGGCGATGGTCACGCGGACCTCAGCTATGTCTACGCGGCGGCGCGCGAGATCGCGGCCAGCCTCAAGGATTTCACGGTGGTGATCACCAAATCGACGGTTCCGGTCGGGACCGGCGACGAGGTCGAGCGACTTATTCGCGAAGCCAATCCCGACGCCGACGTCGTGGTCGCCTCCAATCCCGAGTTCCTGCGCGAGGGCGCAGCTATCAGGGATTTCAAGCATCCCGACCGGATCGTCGCCGGCACGGACGACGAGCGGGCCAGAAAGGCCATCTCCGAGATCTATCGTCCGCTCTACCTCAATCAGGCGCCGCTGATGTTCACCGGCCGCCGCACCGCGGAACTGATCAAATACGCCGCGAACGCCTTTCTCGCGACCAAGATCACCTTCATCAACGAAATCGCCGATCTTGCCGAGAAAGTCGGCGCCGATGTGCAGGAGGTCGCGCGCGGCATCGGCCTTGATAATCGCATCGGCACCAAGTTCCTCCATGCCGGCCCCGGTTTCGGCGGATCGTGCTTTCCGAAGGACACGCGTGCCCTGATCAAGACGGCACAGGACTATGAAGCGCCGATCCGCATCGTCGAAGCGGTGCTGGCCGTGAATGAAAACCGCAAGCGCGCGATGGCGCGCAAGGTCGTCTCGGTGCTTGGCGGGTCGCTGCGCGGCAAGATCGTCGCGCTGCTCGGCCTGACCTTCAAGCCCAACACCGACGACATGCGGGAGTCGCCATCGATCCCGCTGATCACGGCCTTGCAGGATCTGGGGGCAAAGATCAGGGCCTATGATCCGGAAGGCATCGAACAGGCCCGCTCCGAACTGTCCAACGTCACCTATTGTGACGGCCCGTATAGTTGCGCCGAGGGCGCCGACGCGCTGGTGATCGTGACCGAGTGGGAGCAATTCCGCGCACTCGATCTGGACGGCTTGAAGCAGAAGATGGCCAATCCGGCCATCATCGACCTCCGCAACGTCTATCGGCCGAGCGACGTCATCGCTCACGGATTCAAGTACGAAAGCGTGGGCAGACCGACGCCGTCGGCGAGCTAAAGCGTGATGGCTCTGTTTGAATCTGCGGGTGAACGCAGTTGCCACTGCTCGTCCGTTTGTTAGAGCATGATCCGGAAAAGTGTGAAGCGGGTTTCCCTCGCGACAAACGCGAAGCGTTTGCGCGGAGATCATGCTCAAACAATAACCTAAAGCGCGATGACGATTCATCTTCATCTCGTCGCGCTTTAGGAGGTCCGCGGGGACTTGCGGCGCAGTCCGGTCACGGTCAGCCACACCGCCGAAATCAACAAGTAAAAGGCACCCACGGCAGCATAGCCCGCCAAGTTGGCGATTGACGGCGGCGTCGGCAGCCGAGCCTGCGCGATGAAGAAACCGCCCGCCACGGCTGACTGGCCGCCACTAAGCACCATTGCCCATTGTGCGCCATAACTCTTCCACCGCCGGACTGCGGTGCCAAGTTGGAGCAGTCCAGAAAGAAGCGCCCACGCACCGAAAACCCCGACCACGCAGTTCATGCTCATCCGCAAAGCCAGAAAGACCGCTACCGTCGTCACAAAACTCACGAGGACATTCAGAGCCTGCGTGCGATTCTCACCCAATCCGCCGCTGCGCGATGCGTCGACATAATTGGCCGCCGCGTCCCACGCAGGATAGGTCAGGAGAAGGATCGCTGCGATCGACGAGGACTGTTGTCCGACCGTGAACGCCGCAGCCACCCAGGCTGCGGAGAATGCGGTTCGGGCAAAGTAGTAGACCTTCAGCCATTGCTCTTGCTTGCTGAGGGCGGAGTGTGCTGCGCGGACTGTCATCTGCTCTCCTCTGGACTAGTAGACAGTTTTCTATACCTACTAGTTGGTAGATTGCGCGGCGCAGTTTGACACTTAGCTCGAGACGGTGCGCCGCTCGCCGTCCGATCGCTTCTCAGAAAAGGTAGACCTGCATCGTCAACGCCGCGCGGAAAGTCGGTCCAGCAATGGATTGAGAATCGTCCCGAACGTCTTTGGATCGCCATACGCTCGTGCGGACAACATCGCGCCGTGGACAGTTGCCATGAACGTTTCGGCCTCCACGTGCGGCGTTGTCACGAGTTGCAAGCGTCCCTGCTGCGAGCCACGCTCGAGCACTGAGGCAAGCCAATTCGACAACCAGCGAAAATGCGCTCTGACTTCGATTGCGACCTCTTCCGGCAAGACAGGAAGCTCACTCGCGAGCAGCGCGCAAACGCAAAAGGGGGCGCTCGCGTTAGTGATGCAGGCTTCCCAGTACGCGGTATAACTGCGGAGTAGTTCGATCGGATCTGAGATATTCCGTTCGAGATGGGCAATTCCTGCTCGAGCCTCTTCGCGATAACGAGCAACCAACGTGCGAACGAGGTCCACCTTGCTGGGAAAATGATGGTGGATGCTTGGTTTCCGGATTCCCACCACGTTCGCAACGTCCGCATAGCTGAAGCCGTGGTACCCTCCGGCAATTATGAGAGAGCGCGCGCAAGCCAGGATGTCGTCGGCAGTCGTTGAAGGATTACTCATAACGCTACCCTGCCTTCTAGTCGGTAGATCGTCAAGCACTAACGGGCCAACCAAAAGGTTCGGCTTCGGCGACCAACCCAGATATCGCCAGCAGCCGAGAGGAGATTGGCAGCGGGCTCGCCGTAGCGGGTGACGACACGGCGAAAATCCTTGAGGCTGCAGAAGGCGTTCTCGATAGGGTGACGGCCTCAAGGCTCCCGTACGGAGATCACCGAGGTTCGGCTTTGATGTCAGGGACGGACTTCCTGAACCCGCTTACGGCCTCTGCACTACGGGCCAGGACGGCCGGGTTAGACACACCCTGATGGTCCCGACGGGCGGTGTAAGGGGCCTCTAGTTCGGCAGCCTCGTCGTCCGTCAAGGTTATCGAGAGCGCCGCGATCGCGTCGTCGATATGCTTGGCCTTGAGCGCACCCACGATTGGCGCCGCAACGACGGGATTGCGACGCAGCCAGGCCAATGCGATCTGCGCTTGGCCGATGCCCCGTTCCGCTGCAATTGCTGCCGCCGCCTCGACGATTTTCCGATCGCTTTCCGCAGTCGCCGCGTTTTGCTCGGCGCCCGCGGGTTCGGCTTCCGAACGGGAACTGATCGCGCCCCACGGTCGAGCCAAGCGGCCGCGCGCAAGCGGGCTATAGATGATTGTCTGCACGCCTTCGTCGGCGCAGAGCGGCAGCATCTCGCGCTCTTCCTCGCGGACGAGCAAGTTATAATTGTCCTGCATCGACACAAACCGCGTCCATCCGTTTGCCCTCTGCAGATGCAACGCCTTGCTGAACTCCCATGCCATCATTGAGGAGGCGCCGAGATAGCGCACTTTTCCGATCTTCACGAGATCGTGGAGCGCCTCAAGCGTTTCTTCCCACGGGGTGGTCTGATCGCGGCGATGGATCTGGTAGAGATCGATATAGTCGGTGCCGAGCCGCCTCAGGCTATGGTCGACCTCGGTCATGATCGCCTTGCGTGACAAGCCGATGGCGTTGGGGCCATTACGCGTCGGCGCAGATAGCTTGGTGGCGATGACCACACTATCCCGACTGACGAAATCCTTCAGCGCTTTCCCCAGGATCTCCTCGCTATTTCCATTCGAATACAAGTTTGCAGTGTCGAAGAAGTTGATCCCGGCTTCAACCGCGTGCCGGATCAGCGGGCGGCTGGCTTCCTCATCGAGCGACCAGGCCGGATGGCCACGGGAAGGGTCTCCAAAGCCCATGCAGCCGATGCAGATGGGGGAAACTTCAAGGCCTGAGTGACCAAGCTTTATGTATTGCACGCGACCTCCTCGACGGGTAGCTAAGTGGATAGCTCTCCGGTTTACGGATTACCGGAGAGTTCTCCGCTTAGTCAAGAGGTGTGATGGCCGACCTTGAGGCAAAACTGCGCGCCGACGCACAGGCGAACCGTGACCGTATTCTGGACGTGGCGCGCGATGCGTTTGCTGCTGACCCGGGCACGTCCCTCAACTCCATCGCGAAGATAGCTGGAGTCGGCGCGGGCACGCTCTACCGTCACTTTCCGACCCGCGAGGCCTTGCTGGTGGGCGTCTATCGCAAGGAAATTGGTGCGCTTGTGGAGCTCGCGCCGAAGCTGCTTACAAAGCATCCTCCGCTGCAGGCTTTCCGATTGTGGTGCGATCGGTTTGTTCGGTTTGGTGAGGTGAAGCATGGCGTTGCTGACACGCTTCGGGCAGCAATATCGGATCAGGACTTTCAGGAAACCTACCGACCTCTGGTGGAGGCGGTTCGCCGGTTGATGGAGGCCTGCGAAGGCTCGGGCGACATACGTCCAGGCGCCGAGCCTGAAGATGTCTTGACGCTTTTGGGATTGCTATTGCGAATTTCACCGACCTCGGACGGGAAAGCGCAGACAAAGAGAGTTCTCGCGCTTATCTTCCGCGGCTTGGGTGCCGAAGAATAGCTCTCCCGGTCACGAAGCGGCATCACGATAAGTCCGGCGACGGACCACCTTTCAACCGCTCGACTGGGTTGGCATCAATCCGGGATCAAGCGTCAGCGCGATCACGCGTCTTCGCACGTGGTGATGCTTCAGCGACGGAAGGCTTCTCGGAAGAGCCTCGAATCCCATAAGGCGCGTACAGCAGATAGTGCGCCCGACGTTTCCGCGAGCGCCAGTCGCGCGCCGCATATCCCAGCAGAACGCCGACTGAAAAGGTGACAAGCAAAATCAACGCGGAAAACATGACATCAGTCCAATATGCTTGCCGACAATATATCTCGTTCTGACAATATTTTCATGTGCCGGTTGTGACGACATCATGATCGCGGCGCTGAAACATTGTTCAGGCGCCTGACTTCATGTGCAGGCGGCTGCCTCGATATTGATCAGAGACGATCTTACGACGGCTGACGGTACGCCGTTATGACGGCGGCAATGCAAACCGAAGCTATCCGTCACACGCGATGATAGTCGCGAAACCAGGCGATGAACTTCTCGACGCCATCCTCGATCCTTGTATGCGGCCGAAAGCCGATCTCGCGCGCAAGGTCGTCGACATCCGCAAAGGTTGCGGGCACGTCGCCGGGCTGCATGGGCAGCAGCACCTTCTGGGCCTCGCGGCCAAGCCCCTTCTCCAGCAGCGTGACCACGTGCATCAATTCTTCCGGCTTGTTGTTGCCGATATTGTAGATGCGCCATGGCGCCGTGCTCGAGCTCGGATTGGGCTCGTCGCCCGACCAGTCCGGATCGCCCTGCGGCACGTGATCGACGAGCCGCGTCATCGCCTCGACGACGTCGTCGACATAGGTGAAATCGCGCCGCATGTTGCCGTTATTGAACAGGTTGATCGGCTTGCCCTCGCTGATCGCGCGCGCAAAGAGATAGAGCGCCATGTCGGGCCGATACCAGGGGCCATACACGGTGAAGAAGCGAAGCCCGGTCATCGGGATGCCGTAGAGGTGGCTGTAGGAATGGGCGATCAGCTCATTCGCTTTCTTGGTCGCGGCATAGAGGCTGATCGGATGATCGACATTGTCGCGCACGGAGAACGGTAGCTTGGTGTTGGCCCCGTAGACCGAGGAAGACGACGCGAACAAGAGATGCCGGCAACCATTATGCCGGCAGCCTTCCAGGATGTTGATGAAGCCCTCCAGGTTGGAGTCGGTATAGGCGTGAGGATTCTGCAGCGAATACCTGACGCCCGCCTGCGCCGCCAGATGGACCACCACCGGAAAACGGTACTGCTCGAACAGCGCCTTCATGCCGGAGCGGTCGGCGAGATCGAGCTTCCGGAAAGTGAAGTTCGGATGCTCCTTGATGAGGTCGAGGCGGGCGAGCTTGAGCGCCGGATCGTAATAGTCGTTCAGATTGTCGATGCCGATGACGCGCTGGCCGGCCGCCAGCAATCGTTGCGTCAGATGAAGGCCGATGAACCCCGCGCAACCCGTAACCAGCAAATCGTCTGCAGACACCGCTTTTCCATCCTTCGCGCCATAACACCCAGCAGCGCCATGATCGCCGGATAATGCGTCGCTGTGAAGGCTTCAGCGGAACCGACCGGCCAATTATGCTTGATGGACGCGAGCGGTTGTCCGCTTTTGGGTGCCTGCCCTAGAGCTTCGGTTCTGATTAAATCAGAACCGAAGCTCTAGATTCTTGTTTTGACGCGTTTTTCTTCGCGCGAACCGGCGTCCACTTCGCTCGAAAACGCTCTAGTTGCTAGCAGCCGTCTTGTAGTCCGGAAACCGGCTCAGCACGGCGGCCTTCATGAACTTGAAATGCGAGATCGCCGCAGCGAGTTCCGTCAGGCGGCGCTGCCCGTTGGCGATCTCGGCGTCGAACAAGTCGTGGTGATAATTGTCGAGCGGCTCGCGCTCCAGATACTCGTCGGTGCCGTTGCCGAGCGTCACGGCGGCGCGCGCCAGGACATCGTCGACACGGCGGCTCAGGCCGCTCTGTTCGCTTTCCGCCGCCTGCAACGCATTGTCGATCGCGGCCACGATGGATCCCACGCGCAGCCGGTCGGTCTCGGCGTCGCGCTCGGGCGAACGCGCGCGAAACCCCTCATCGATCCCCAGCCGGGCCTTGATGAAGTTCTGCGCTCGGGATCGCAAGAAGAGCTGAAACATCTGCGTTCGTCCGGTCCGGACCGTTACGGGGCAACGCCCAAAAGTCGCCCCTTCTTAGTTAAGGAACGGTAAAGTTGCGTCCGTCGCACCCCGCGGCGATCGGCCATAGGGATGCGGCCCGCCATTCAAGAGAAACACCAGAGCATCAATTTCAGGAACAGCGAACCCAGCAGATAGACCCAGCCTGCCATGGCCAGCAGCGCTATGGCCACGAACGCGCCGGAGAAACCGTGCTCCTTCACCCGCCTCAAAAGCGAAACTTTTTCTGGTGGGGAGAGCATGCCGGATCTGCGGTGGGAACCTTCAGATCCGACTTCTACGGCGCAAATTCGATAAACTGGTGACGCTCCCCGACCGCCACGTTCCAGAGACCTTGTGCGGGCGACACGTGTCGCGCGCCGTCTCCTAGGTGCGGAAGAATGCGAACCAGATCACGCCAAGGATCAGAACCGCGAGCCCGGTCGAAATCGACAACAGCGCGGCCACGGTGGGTCCTGCTTCGGCCTGGCGCGCCTCGGTCGTGGTTTCAACAATCCGGCCATCTCGGTGTGTCGTTGCCATGCGCCACCTCATTCCATTCAGTTAGCAGTTAACTGCCTACAACTGCCGGCTAATGCCTGGATGTCCCGTCCCCAGGCGCAACTCATGGTCGGAAGCGATGTTCCTGAGGATTTGGCGGCGAGCGGAACAGGCCAACGCGTCGCATGGGGGCCCGCAAGAAATCCGCAAGAACCATGCGGGCGATCAGCGGTTAACCGTCATTGGCAGGTTCACCGTTTGGCCATGTTTGAAACCCGGTTCCGCGGTGGTATCTTCTGCCTCCCGTCTGTTGCGTCTTCGGAGTATCCCCATGGCCCCCCGCGCCAACTGGAAGGGTTTTCTGCGGCTGTCGCTCGTGACCTGCCCGGTCGCGCTCTACCCGGCCACGTCAGACACCGAAAAGGTCTCCTTCAACCAGGTCAATCGCAAGACCGGGCATCGCATCAAATACGCCAAGGTCGATGCCGAGACCGGCGAGGAAGTTGCCGCCGAAGACATCATGAAGGGCTACAAGGTCGATACCGACACCTACATCGAGATCACCAAGGACGAGCTCGACGACATCGCCCTGGAATCGACCCGTACCATCGAGATCGATGAATTCGTGCCGAAGGCCGATATCGATAGCCGCTATCTGATCCGCCCCTATTACCTCATCCCGGACGGCAAGGTCGGCCACGACGCGTTCGCGGTGATCCGCGAGACCATCCGCAGCCTGAACAAAGTCGCGATCGGCCGCGTGGTGCTGACCAACCGCGAGCATGTCATCGCGCTGGAGCCGCTCGGCAAGGGCCTGATGGGGACGCTGCTGCGCTACCCCTACGAGGTCCGTGACGAGAAGGAATATTTCGACGACGTACAGGACGTGAAGATCACCAAGGACATGCTCGATCTCGCCAAGCACATCGTCGAGCAGAAGTCGGCCGACTTCGACCCCGAGGAGTTCGACGACCGCTACGAATCCGCGCTGATAGAGTTGATCAACCAGAAACGCAACGGCCTGCCCGTGGCGAAGCCCGCGCCGAAATCGACCGGCAACGTCATCAACCTGATGGACGCGCTCAAGCGCAGCCTTGCCAATGAGCAGCAGGCGCCCGCCCCCACTAAAGCAAAAGGCAAGAAGCCGAAGAAGCGGGTCGAGGGCCAGCGCGAAATGCTGTTGCCGATCGCCGGAAGCGGCACCGGCGCCGGCAAGCGTGCCGCCAAGGAAGAGCCGAAGAAGGCGGAAAAGCCCGTGCGCGCGCCGACCCGGGCCAAGAAGGCCGGATAGGCGGGGAAGCGGCCCGGCGGTCTCATGCAATGATAACGACGCGGCAGGCGGCAAGCTGATATGCCGTGGTCGACGCCTTTCGAGCAGCCGATCGTCCTGCGCGGCGGCCGCAAGCTGGTGACGCTCCAGCACGCCGCCGACTACATCATGAAGCTGTCCGAGCCGGTGCAGCAACGCGAGCGTTGGCAAACCGCGGTCGAGAATCTGATCCATGCCGCCGAGAGCGGCGGCGGTTGGCTGATGTTCGCGCGGATCGCGGTGCTGCGGGCGCTCAACGAAGACGAGGCCGGCTGACGGCCACGGGCATGCTATTACTGCGGGAAGCCGTCGCGAACCCGCACAAAAAGCAGCCTGACGTTTTCGCCAAGGCTGGTGACCGCGGCGACGATCACGATGCTGATGCTGCAGGCAACGAGGCAATATTCGATCGCGGTTGCCCCGCGCTCATCGCTGAAAAAACTTGAAATCAACTGGCGCATCAAAATCCCCGCCGACACCTCGCACGGGTTTCTCCCGCCTCGCGTCTCGGCCGCAACCTAAAAGCTGACTGGTTGATGCCGCCTTGACGGACAGGATGAACGATTGATTAAGGCCATGCGTGGATTGCGCCGGTATTCATACGGTGCGGAAAATTTACCAGACGTTGCGCGCCACCTCGGACAGTTGGCGTCGGTACTGCCGCGGAGGAAGCACATGCCCCAAGAAACGCGAGAAACACGCAGGAATTACATCGGCGTTCTCTACGAGGAGACCGACGAGCCGCGCATGGTGGGCGAGCTGCGAACCGCGAACGATCGCCAAATGCGCCGATATCTCCAACGGCTGGTGGCGGCGGTGTTCAATCGACGCGTCGAAGCGAGATGATCTCCATCGTCCGCCTCGATCGTCAAGCAAATCAGCGGGCCGCCACGACGGCTGACCCGCTGACAGGTGGCGCGAAGCAATCCGGAGGAAGACGCCGGATTGCTTCGTCGCCGTTTCCTCGCAAAGCGCAAGGCGAGGGCGATCAGAAGTTGCGCTGGGCGCGAAGCTGCAGGAAGAACGTATCCTGGTCCTTGAACTCGTAAGTCGCAGCCGGCTTGGGGGCAGAAGCTCCAAGGACGGCCGTGCCCTGGAATTTCTGGTCGAGGTGGAACCACTGGAATTCAGCCGAGAACGTCAGGTTCTTGACCGGGGTCCAGCGGGTGACGGCACCGAGTTGCGACACGTTGAAGTCGGGGTTGCAGACGTAATTCGCGCTGACCGCCTTGGCGGGCGTCGTGAAGTTCGCGCAGATGAACGCCTTGGCCGTGCCGTCATACCGGACCGCCGAATAGCTGCCGTAGAAGCTGGTCGACCAGTAGGGATCCCAGTTGTGGTTCAACGCACCGCGGATGCCGAAGGCCTCGGTCAGATGCAGCGATCCGTCGCCGCCGGCTGCCACCGGCAGGTACACAGCGTCAGTGGTCGCGCCGAAGCCGATGCTCTGATACGCGCCGAAAGCGCCGCTGCCACCGAACATCGCAAAGCTCGGCGAGGCCGACGATGTCGCGATCACGTATTTGGTCGCGCCCTTGGCGTAGCTCGCATCGAACTTGATGTCGTCGCCGGGGCCGGTCGGGACGTTCTTGATGTTCACGCCGACCATCGTCGCGTAACCCCAGGAGTCGTCGGGATGCCCGGAAAGCTCGGATGCCGCGGTCGGCGCCGCGCCCGGAAGACCGACGCCGCCCGCCGGAGCGCCAGCCGCGTTGAGCGTATTGTAGGACGCGCTCACTTCATGCGCCGCGGCTGAAATCTGGAACAGACCCCAAGCCTGGTCGAGGCGGACATTGCCGACGACGTCAGGCGAACGAACGCCCGCATAGGCGTTGCCGGAATTCAGCGTCGCGTTCAGCGGCAGCGAAAGGTTGTAGATCGTGGTGCGGTCCCAGACCGCCGGATCGTCGAGGCCGATGCTGGCGGACACGCCGTTGCCGAACTGCGCCGTGTACTGGATGTTGTTGACACCGGTGTCGGTGTTCTGGCCGCCCATCAGGAAGGACGAGTTGTTGCCTGGGAAGCCCTGCCACGGCGTCGCATAGGCCGAAGAAGACTTACCAAACGTGAAACCGGCAAACTGAATGAAGATATACTCGACTGCGACATAGCCGCCGCCGGGCGTGTCGAGGAGCTGCGCGCCAGCAACCGGGAGCGAGCCGTTGATCGAGTTCGGGTTGAAGGTGCTGCCGCCGAGCGTGGAGAACTGGAAGTCGCCCTGCATGAAGGTGCGAACCGTGCCGTACTCGGTGGAGGTGCGCGTGTCGAATGTCAGCGCCATACGCGCGCGGGTCGCGAAGTAGTCGCGATAGCGGTTGTCCTGGCCGAGATCGCCGTTCCAGGCCGGCTGGCCCTGCGGACCGCCGTTGAATGTCGTGTCGACGCGCAGATAGCCGCCGATCTTCATGCAGGTGTCGGTGCCCGGGATGTACCAGAAGCCGGCGCCGTATAGCGAGCAGACCTTCACATATTCAACGGCCTTTGCCTTGACTGGAAGATCGGCTGCTTGCGCGCCGCTTATGGCCATCAGGCCGGCGGCTGTGCCGAGAATGAGTGTTCGCGCCCGTAACATCTGATCAAATCTCCTGGTCCCTCAACATGCACACGCATGTTTGAGGCGTTACCTAATTCAAAAACTTCCGGCGCGAATAACAACGCGGTGAGGTCGATGCTGTTGGCGAGGCGCTGTGACGTTTTCGTCACTCTTACGCTTCGAGGCTCATCGAATAATCGTATTCGCGTCGCGCAGATCAGATGTGCCAGCACAAACTTTTGATCGGCCATTCGCGCATCGCGCCCCTCCGCATCGCGAAACGCATAACTGCAGCCCCGAGATGCGCACGACGCATGCTTTACGCGCCCGCGAAATCCTGATCCTCTGTTGCAAAGCGGTCGGATGAACCGGCCGCGACCCAAGGGAGAGACACGGCCATGAAGCTCGGCACGGCGATTGCGGAAATCATGAAGCGCGAGGGGATCGAGATTCTCTGCGGCTATCCCGTCAATCATCTGATTGAGCACGCCGCGAACGCCGATATCCGCCCTATCATGGTGCGGCAGGAGCGCATCGGCGTGCACATGGCGGACGCGATCTCCCGCGTCACGTCCGGCCGCAGCATCGGCGCGTTCTGCATGCAGCACGGCCCCGGCTCGGAAAATGCGATGGGCGGGGTGGCGCAATGCTTCGGCGAGTCGGTGCCGGTGCTGGTGCTGCCGATGGGCTATCCGCGCCGGCTGGCGAACATCGAGCCGAACTTCAATTCCAGCCAGGCGATGAAGGCGTTCACGAAATCGTCAGAGCCGATCATTCTCGCCTCCGAAGTGTGCAACATCTTCCGCCGCGCCTTCACCAAATTGAAGAACGGTCGCGGCGGCCCGGTCATCGTCGAAATCCCCGCCGATATGTGGAACGAGGAGGTGCCGGAGCCCTTGAACTACACGCCGGTGCTGCGCACCCGCTACGGCGCCGATCCCGTGCATGTGAAGGAAGCCGCCGAACTCCTGATCAACGCCAAGCGTCCCGTGATCTATGCCGGCCAGGGCGTGCATTATGCCCGCGCCTGGCCGCAACTGAAGCGCCTTGCCGAACGCCTCGCCATTCCCGTCACCACGAGCCTCGGCGGCAAATCGTCATTTCCGGAGACGCATCCGCTGTCGCTCGGCTCGGGCGGGTTAGCTGTGCCGCGCGCGGTGCCGAAATTCCTCACTGATGCCGACGTGATCTTCGGCATCGGCTGCTCGTTCACGGAGACGAGCTTCGGCATCGCGATGCCGAAGGGCAAGACCATCATCCATTCGACCCTCGACCCCAATCATCTGAACAAGGATGTCGAGGCCAAGGTCGGCCTGGTCGGCGACGCCGCGCTCGTGCTCGATGCGCTGCTCGACGAGATCGGCAAGACCGTCACGTCGGATCGCGATACCAGCGCGGTCGCCGCCGAGATCGCCGCCATCAACGACGAGTGGCTTGCGAAATGGATGCCGAAGCTCACCCATAACGAGGCGCCGCTCAATCCCTACCGCGTGCTGTGGGACCTGCAGCACACCGTCGATGTCAGCAACACCATCATCACCCACGATGCCGGCAGCCCGCGCGACCAGCTCTCGCCGTTCTGGAAGTCGGTCGAGCCCCTCTCCTATCTCGGCTGGGGCAAGACCACGCAGCTCGGCTACGGGCTCGGGCTTGCGATGGGCGCCAAGCTCGCGATGCCGGACAAGCTCTGCATCAATGTCTGGGGCGATGCCGCCATCGGCTTCACCGGCATGGATTTCGAGACCGCGGTGCGCGAGCGCATCCCGATCATGTCGATCCTGCTCAACAATTTCTCGATGGCGATCGAATTGAAGGTGATGCCGATCTCGACCGAGAAATACCGCTCGACCGACATTTCCGGCGACTACGCCGCGATGGCGCGCGCCTTCGGCGGTTACGGCGAGCGGGTGACCAAGCCTGAGGACATCGTGCCGGCGATCAAGCGCGGCATCCAGAAGACCAAGGAAGGCATCCCGGTTCTGCTCGAATTCATCACCAGCAAGGAAACCGAAGTCTCGAGGCCGGGCACGTAGATCCTGTAGGGTGGGCAAAGCGCAGCGTGCCCACCATCCACGGTCGGTGCAAGAGATGGTGGGCGCGCGGAGCCTGTCATCGGGCGCGCGTTCGCGCGACCCGTTGGCTTTGCCCACCCTACGATTCTGATCGCAAGCTGAGCCGCAGTGGTTTAAGACGTCGGCATGTCCCAGACATCGACGTTCAATACGCCGCTACCGTTCGACGAACTGGCGGAGGCCATCAAACGGCGCCGCTCCACCTACGGACAGATCAGCGGCCTGCAGCTCGATCGCGCCGCGCCCGGCGAAGCCTGGTCACGCCTGCCCTATCGGCCGGTCTTTGTCGGCGACACGCAGACCGGCGTTCTGCATGGCGGCGTGGTTACCGCCATGCTCGACGAGAGCTGCGGCATGGCCGTGCAGCTCGCGCTGGACGGCACGCGCGCCATCGCCACGCTCGATCTGCGCATCGATTACCAGAAGCCCGCGACCCCAGGTCTCGATATCAACGCGCATTCGATCTGCTATCGCGTCACCCGCTCCATCGCCTTCGTGCGCGCGACCGCCTATCAGGAGTCCGAAGACGATCCGGTGGCCACCGCGACCGCCTGCTTCATGGTCGGCGCGAACCGCACCAACATGCTGTTCGACAAGCTGCGCAATGACGCCGCGCTGCCCGTGCTCGAAGCACCGGATGATCCCACGAGCCCGTTCGCAGCCAGCCCGTTCGCGCAGTGTCTCGGCATCCGCCTCGGTGAGGACGGCACGCTGGTGATGCCTTTCTCGCCGAAGATCATCGGCAATCCACTCTTGCCCGCCATCCATGGCGGCATGACCGGCGCCTTCCTCGAGACCGCCGCGGTCGTGGGCGTGACGCGCGAGCTCGGCGTTTCGGCGCCGCCGAAGCCGATCGGCCTGACGATCAATTATCTGCGCTCCGGCCGCGCCCTCGACAGCCACGCCAACGTCTCCATCGTCAAGCAGGGCCGGCGCGTCGTCGCGTTCGAGGCGCGGGCCTGGCAGGATGACCCGGCCAAGCCGATCGCCTCGGCGTTCGGTCATTTCATGCTGCGGCGATCACCTGGCCTCGATGACGACTAGGCCTTACTTGCTCGAAACCGAAACCGCCGCATCGGGTTGAGGGCCCGGCCCAGTGACCTGCAGCGTCGCGGTCATTCCGGCACTCAAGGTGACGCCGTCCGGCACGTCGTCGATGGCGATGCGGACGGGAATCCGCTGCGCCAAACGCACCCAACTGAATGTCGGGTTGACGTTGGCGATCAGATCCGTGCCGATGACATTTTCCCGATCCGTGATCGCGCGAGCGACGCTTTCGACATGCCCCTTGAGCGGAGCGTCGAATCCGAGCAATCGGACGGAAACGGCATCTCCCAGGTTGATGTAGCGCAGCTTGGTTTCCTCGAAATAGCCGGCGATGTAGAAGGAATCCTGGTCGACGACGGCAAGGACCGGCTTTCCCGCCGTGACGTAGTCGCCGCGGTTGAGAAGCAGATTGGTGACGTGGCCGTTGACGGGCGAGCGCACATTGGTTCGCGCGAGATTGAGCTTGGCGACGCCCACCTGCGCCATCGCCTCGTCGTAAGCGGCACGGGCCGCAAGCGTGGCGCTTCGTGCCTGATTGAGGGCTTCGGCCGAGATCGCATCGACACTGAGCTTCTCGCGGCGATCTTGTTCCTCCTGCCGTTCGTCGAGCGTCGCCTTGGCTCCCGCGGCTGTGGCCTCCGCCTCCTCGAGCGCGAGCTGATAGCGCGCCGGATCGACGACGAAGAGAATATCTCCGACCTTGACCTGCTGGTTGTCCTTGACGCGCAGGTCGATCACCGCACCCGCGACATCGGGAGCGACGTTGACGACGTTGGCCCGCACCCGACCATCGCGCGTCCACGGCGTCTCCTCGTACAGCCGCCACAACCACCACCCTGCAGCGATCGCCACCGCGACGGTCGCGATCGTCACCGCGTATTGCGCAAAGCGTCCGAGACTCGGCATGGCAACAGCTCACCAATATCTCACATGCTCACGCCGACGACCAATGTGAGCAGAATGAGGTAGAGCGCCGTATTGAACAGCGCCGGATGCCAGACAACACGATAAAGGCCAATCCGGTCGAATACGAGCCGCATCAGCACCCAGATGACCGCGGCAGCCCCCATATAGGCAAGAAACGGGGAGACGTAGACGCCGCCCAGATTGATCTCCTTGATCATGCGGTTGCCGCCTCGCTCACCGGCCGGGACGAAAGGCGCCGATCGCCAAAGAAGAAGCCCCCATGCTGCTCGATGGTGGTCTGGATCCCATAGAGCGCATCGGCAACGATCAGCAGATCGCCCTCGGCCGAGAGCGCGCGGTTGCGCGCCGACTCGAGCAGAGGTGCGACAGACGCAGAAGCGCGTCCGGACAAGGACGCCCGAAACGCACCGGATAATCCTGCCAATGCCCCCTCGATCGAACGCGCCACATCGGGGGGCACGTGCGGCAGTTCCCGTCGCAGGATAAGGATGTTCAACCCGACGCGTAGCGCGGCAAAGCCACCTTGCACGGATTGGCCGTAGCGTGGCGTTTCGGGGTCGAGCTGTGCCAGCAGCGCATTGATGCGATCGAATGTCCGGCTCTCATACGCAGTACGGGTCTCGGGCGTTGCGGTTGTCGCAACGCGGGCCAGATCACGCAGCAAGCCACGGATCATGCGGGTGGCCGCCACTTCTCGTCCAAACGGACGGAACAGCGCCAGCGAGACCGCGCCGAAGCCGATGCCGACCAGGTAGCCCAGCGCGTTGTTGGCGAACGCCTCGAAGTCGTAGGTCATCTGGTTGGAGATGCCGATCAGGCCGCCCGCGACGAAGATCAAGGGTATCACCATCGGAACGGCCTGAGGGACCGTCAGCAGCAGCCCGCAAACGAGGTACAATGGCGCAAGCGCGACCACCAGCGCGGCAAACGTATCGAGCCTCGGCAACAGCACGAACAGGTAGGCCGCGGAGATGACGGCGGCGACGGCCGTCATGCGAAAAAACATCAGCGCGCCGGCGGCCGGGTTGTCACGCGCGCCCATGATCGCGCACATGATGCCGGCGAAGGTGACGGCGGTGGCACCATTGGGCCACGCCGAATAGATCCAGAACAGGCTGGCCAGGACGATCGTCAACGCGGCGACAACGCCACCGGTCAGCGCGAGCGCCGGCTCGCGATAGGGCTGAAAGGACGGCGCGGCTTCGCGCTCTGGGGGCAGCACTCCCAGGCCCATATGCGTCCGGATCCAGACCGTATGGCGCCAGATATCGATGATGTCCTGCAACCGCAGCAGGATGTTGCGGACCAGGAAGGCGTTCGGTGTGCTTTCAAGCTCCTGCCGCGACGGCTGTGCGGCGTCGATCTCTGCCTGGATTCTCGTCCCATCGCCTGCTTCCCGCCACGAGTCATCCGGCGTCGCCGGTCCGGTCCAGGCGGCGATATGCGCCTTCGTCATCTGCAGAAGCGGTCGCAGCCGCTCGATCCGCTGCGGGTCGCGTTGCCGCAGCAGCAATATCCGGTCATGAACCGAAACGAGATGCGACAGCAGCGATAGCAGCTTGGCTTCGAACAGGCGGACCAAACTGTCCATCGCCCTGACCGCCGGCGTATCCAGGTTGGCGAAGACGCGCAACTGCTCCAGGCCGACGACGGCAGCGATCATGCGGCGCCGGTCCGTCTGAATTTCGGCTTCGACGGAGTCTGCCGACAGCCTGTCTCCGGCCCAGCGGGCCATGGTCGGCAGCGTCGATGACAGCGCATCGACCAGGGCAGCGCCGGCGCGCTGCGGAAACACGAGGTGGTGGACCAGCGTCGCGCAGGCGATTCCGAGGATGATTTCCAGGCAGCGCGCCACGGCAAAGTCAAAGGCGGTCTCCGGAGCGAGCGCCGCGGGAAGGCCGATGATGGCGGCCGAATAGCCGGAGAGCATGCCGACATAGGCCTGCGGTGCATCGCGCAGATAGATCGAAACGGCCGTGCCCGCACCGATCCAGAGCGCCAGCGCCAGACAGAACAGCTCCGGCGCATTGGAGAACAGCGCAACCAGGACCAGCGACGCGACCGCGCCGATCACAGTCCCGAGCACCCGGTAGAGCGATTTGGCGAGCACCATCCCGGCCAGCGGCTGGGACACAACGTAGACCGTCGTGATGCTCCAACTCGGTTGCGACAAGTCCAATTGAAATGCGATGTACAGCGCCAGCACGGCAGCGGCGAAGGACTTGACCGAGAACAGCCCGTCCCGCCAGGAAAATCCGCGGATGATCGCGATCATGGTCCCCCACCCGTGAGGCGGCCTTCGACACAGCCGTGCGACCTCGCCTTCTCAAAGCAGATCAGGCGACCAAGTTCCCACGGTCGGCCGCGGTTGTGACGTATTCGCGGTGTTCCCAACCGAGCCTCGTCCTCCTGGCCGGGGATTGACGCGCTATGGGGCACCGTTTCCGACGAGCACAAAGGGCGCCCAGACGCTGGGATGAGCATTGTCGCCCCCCTTGGCGACCAGTGCCGAAATCGAGCGGCGAAGCGCCTCGGCGCGGACGGTGTTAGGCTGCGACGTCATAACACCGATTGCGCCCGTCGTGATGGCGACGGCGGCCTCCGAATTGACCGGCCAGTGCGAGACCAGGAGGGCACGCGTGCCTGCGTAGAAGAACGCTCTCGCCAGACCGGAAAAGGCTTCCGAGTTCGCTGCTTCGCCGCCGGCCGTGTTGCAGGCTGAGAGCACGACCCAGTCGGCGTCGAGCTTGAGCGCGGAAATCTCCGACGATGTGAGATAGCCGTCGTCGGCCTGCGTAGCGGCAGCGGGCGGCGTCAGGATCAGCCCCGGCTCGATCGAGCCGCGGACCTGACCGGCCAGCGCTGCGTGCGTTGCAAAGTGAAGAATGCGAAACTGTTCCAGCCGTCCGCTTTCGCTGAGCGACTTCACCTTTGCTTCGGTCGCCTCATTGCCCAGGTAAACCTCGCCCTTCGCAGGCGCAAAGCTGTTCGCCACGGCGCACAGTTCGAGCGCGGTTTCGGGCAGCGGCACGAGATGCCTGAGTTGTTCGATGTCCGCCGTGCCGCCGGAAAGGACGACGGCCGACCGGTGCCCTCTTTGAACTACCAGGCTTGTTCGTGGCTCCGCGCCTTCTGCGCAAGTCTGATGAAGCCGCGCCTGCTTGACGCGGTCGACAACCCAGTCGCTCTGACCGTCTCCATTCAACAGCGGATTGCCAAAACCTATGAACGGCTTGGACGCCTTGCTCCGTTGCGCGACCTGGCGCAGCGCTTTCAGGCTCGAGACCGACGGCAAGACGGTCGTCGCAAACCGTTTAACCAGCCAGGGCTGCTTGGCGAGATCCCGCCGAGCGCCGTCAGATGCAGGCTTGTCCGTCAGCAGGAGCTGGAAGGGCAGCGTCGCCAGCGGGCCGGATGGAACGAGAATGAGCTCCTTGCCTTCAATGTCCTTCTCAACCGGCTGAAGCAGCGCCTGGTAAAGCCCGAACGCCCGGTCCAGATCGAACGGCAATTGATCGCTCGGCGGGCGATCCATTCCGAGCTTTTCGGCGCAGGCGCGGCTCGCATCCATCCACGCTTCGTAATCAACGCCACAGCGCAAAATGCTGACCGTCTCCGCCACCTGCTTCGCGCCGATCGGTGCGGCGTGCCAACGGACATCGGACGCCGTGACGGTCCACACGAAGGTAAAGCGCGACGTCGTAGTGAACAGCAGCAGCGCCTCCTTCGGGCCCAGCGCTTTTCGAACCTCTTCAAGAGAAATCGATGTCCGGGCCACGAGCGCCGCGTATTCCGGAAATTGAGCCGTTATCTCGCGATCGAGCGCTTCGATCTGGCTTGCAATGCGCGTCGCCTGGCCACGGATCGCCTGCTCCGTCTCCTGATTGCGCGCTGCATTCGGCTGTGAAATGGCCGAGATCAATAGTCTGTCCGTCGCTAGCGCCTGCTCGCTCAGGTCCTGTCGCAGGCGAACCCGAGCCGACAGATCTCCGCTGCCCGCCGCGATCCGCGCCGACATTCCGCTGACGGCCTTTGCCGCCTGTTCGTCCCCGATCCACTGCGCGGTCTCGAAGGCCCGAGATCGCAACGTCGTCGCCTTGTCGCCATCAGCCGCGCCTGCGAGCTGGTAGGCGGCAACGATCATGCCGGGGAACGGATTTGTGTTGTCATGGAATTTCAGATCGGCGGTGGTTTGCGCCGCATTGGCTTCGCCAGCGCTGCGGTTGATCAATATCGTGGAAGCGCGCGCAAACGCATCATAGGCCCGCTGCCAATCACTGGCGTCCAAGTAATGCGCCCCGAGGTTGTTGAAGCTGTTGGCGACGTCCGGGTGCACCTCGCCAAGTGTATTCAGGCGGATGTCCAGCGCCCGCTTCAGGAGCGGCTCGGCATCCTGGGACCTGCCGGTGCTGTCCATGATGACAGCAAGATTGTTGAGGCTGCTCGCAACCAGCGGGTGGACCTTGCCAAGCGCTGCCTCGCGTATCGAAAGCGACCGGCGCGCCAAGGCCTCCGCCTCCGCGTAGCGCGAATCGTCGCCAATCAACGTGACGAGATTGTCGAGCGAGACGGCGATATCGACATGGTTCGCACCGAGGCTCTTTTCGCGGATCGCCAGGGAGCGGCGGAACAATTGCTCGGCCTCCTTCTTGCGACCGGCATAGGCCTTTGCGTCAGCGAGATTGTTTAACGTCGTCGCCACATTCGGGTGATCAGGTCCGAATGCCTTTTCCTGAATGGCAAGGGCGCGAACCAGCAGGGTTTCGGCCTCCTGGGCCCTGCCCTCCCGAGAAAGAACGATCGCGAGATTGTTGAGGCTGGCGGCGACGTCGGCATGATCGCTGCCGAGCGCCTTTTCCCTGATGGCCAATGTGCGCCGTGCCAGTTGCTCGGCGTCGGAAAGCCGCCCCTGCAGGCGCCTGAGTTCTCCGAGATTGTTGAGCGTCGAGGCGAGATAGACGCTGTCACGGCCGTGGCGCTGTTCCTGGAGACCGAGCGCTTCAAGGAACCGTTCCTCGGCAAGCTGCAACCGGCCTTGCGCCTTGTAGACCTCCGCGATGTTGTTCAGGACCACCGGGACCATGATGTCGGCCTGTCCCGATGCGCGCTTGAAGACTTCAAGCGCCTGGCTGTAAATCTCGAGCGCCTCCGCCTCTCTCAATTGACGGTGACGCACATTGCCAAGCTGCATGCGCGCCATCGCGGTGTTGAGATTGTCGCGGCCCAGGGCGCTTTCGTTGATGGCGATCGCGCGCGAGGCATTGCGCTCGGCGTCGTCCAGTCGGTTCTGGCTGAAGGCGATCTGGCCGAGGGTGGCAAGGACTGCCGCGACATCGGGATGATTTGGACCAAGAGCCTTCTCGCGGATGGCAAGGGCTCTTTTCAATGCGGTTTCGGCTTCGGTCATCTCGCCCTGGGCCTGCAGAGCCTGCGCCAGCACGACAAGGGTTGTCGCCGTCAAAAGCGACTGTCGACCGGTGGTCTTTTCAGCCTCGCTTGTCAGCTTTCTTGCCAGCGGCAGGGCTTCGCTGTATCGCCCCTCCTTGGCGAGCGCCGTGATGCGTTGCATCAGCGCCAGCATTTCCTGCTCGCCTGCCCCGCAAGGCAACGTAACCATGCCTGCAAGGAATAAAGCGACGATAAACCGGGCGATCAACGTTCGGCCTGCTCGCATGCCCCACCGCTCCAATTCACTTTTGCAAAGCATCTGACATCGCCACCCTCTGGGGCCAGAGCAAGGCGGAAGCCGAGCCCTGCTCCGCACGGCGGTGTCGTTGTAGGGTGCAAAACCCTCGGCACATACTCGGCTCAATCGAACAAGGCGAGATGACACTGCCGCGTGCCCCGAAACGCGATCGCGCGCATGTCAAATTTCCTAGACATTTCAACGTGATTTGCCCGGTCCAGTCCCCACGCGAAAAACATTCCGCTTCCGTCGTCGGGCAAATCAGTGATTTAACCCCGCGCGTCTCACCCAAGATGAGGGGCGGCTCGCGATCGTCACGAACGTTGCGGTGAGATGCGGTGGACGCAGTTGTTGCGAAAGACGAAC
>NZ_PSRR01000117.1 GCF_004296405.1 Bradyrhizobium sp. Leo170 | reverse complement strand
GCGCCAACAGGCGCGAGCCGGCAGCGGTCACGGTGCAGTCGATCGCATCGAGCAGCGAGCCGCGGCGTTCGCCGGCGAGCGTTCGGGTCAATTCGAGATTGGCGCGCGTCGCCGGGTCAATCGCCATCGTCGTGCCGACCGCTTCGCGCGAGGGCGGCGACAATGGCGGCCGTTTGCCCACCTGCGTGCGGTCGATATAGGTGACGGCGGCCGCGGCGGCGGTGGCTTCCAATCGCGACATCGCTGCGAGGCCGTCCATGGTCGCGACCGCGAAATAGTCGCACAGCCGCCGCTCGGCGGTGGCGCCGTCGAAGACGTCACGGGTGAGCGGCGTCACCGCCGGCAATTCGCGCAAGTTCGCCCCGAACTCGACGTCATTATAGAGCGCGTCGGCGACGATGGCTTCATTCGGATTGATCCGCGCCAGCGTCGCCGGAAGCTCCGCGACGGAGCATTCCGTCACCATGAATTCCGAGGTCGAAATATCGATCCAGGCGAGCCCGATGCGGTCGCCGCCGGACGAGCCGCGGGCGCGCGCAATCGCCAGAAGGTAATTATTGGTGCGGGCATCGAGCAGCGTGTCTTCGGTCAGCGTGCCCGGCGTCACCAGCCGAACCACGTCGCGCTTCACGACGCTCTTGTTGCCGCGGGCGCGCGCCGTCGCCGGATCCTCGCTCTGCTCGCACACGGCGACGCGGTGGCCGGCCGCGATCAGCCGGTGCAAATAGTCCTCGGCGCGTTCGAGCGGCACGCCGCACATCGGGATGTCCATGCCCTGGTGCTTGCCGCGTTTGGTCAGGACGATGCCGAGCGCCTTGGAGGCGATCTCGGCGTCCTCGAAGAACAATTCGTAGAAATCGCCCATCCGGTAGAACAGGAGCAGGCCCTGATTGGCGGCCTTGATCTCGAGATACTGTTCCATCATCGGCGTGATGCGCGTAGGCGCCTCCGCATTCGACGTCGCTTCGGGTGGAACAGGAATGGGCTGCTGGACGGTCATGAGGGGGCGGAAACTACAAAATTTCGTCCTTCCGTCCCACCGCTTTGCCGGCCGATTGAAGGTTTTCCACCCTCTCCACGTCGTGAGAGCGGGCGAGGGGCGCGTTCCCGTCAATTGACCTCTCGTCAGGGCGCTCCTAAAACTCGGCCCCAATCCAAGCCTCTAGCGCCGAACCGGCGGCAATCAGGGAGAGAATCGATGCGTGATGTCTACATTTGTGATGCCGTCCGGACCCCGATCGGCCGCTTCGGCGGATCTCTCGCCAAGGTGCGCACCGACGATCTCGCCGCCACCCCGATCAAGGCGCTGATGGCGAAGCATCCGAATCTGGACTGGGCGCAGGTGGATGAGGTCTTTTTCGGCTGCGCCAACCAGGCCGGCGAGGACAACCGCAACGTTGCGCGCATGGCGCTGCTGCTCGCGGGCATGCCTGATACGGTTCCCGGCCAGACGCTGAACCGGCTTTGTGCCTCCGGCCTCGACGCGGTCGGCGCCGCCGGCCGCGCCATCCGCGCCGGCGAGATCGATTTCGCGATCGCCGGCGGTGTTGAATCGATGACGCGGGCGCCGTTCGTGATGGGCAAGGCGGCGGAAGCGTTCTCGCGCTCGGCCGAAATCTTCGACACCACGATCGGCTGGCGCTTCATCAATCCCCTGATGAAGGCGCAGTATGGCGTCGATGCGATGCCGGAGACCGGCGAGAACGTCGCCGAGGAATTCCAGGTCTCGCGCGCTGACCAGGATGCGTTCGCGATCCGCTCGCAGCAGCGCGCAGGCGCCGCAATCGCGGCCGGCTATTTCGCCGAGGAGATCACGCCGGTCTCCGCGCCGGGCGGCAAGGCGGGCCCCATTACCGTTGACAAGGATGAGCATCCGCGTCCGGAGACGACGCTGGAAGGCCTCGCCAAGCTGAAGCCGGTGGTGCGCAATCCCGGCACGGTGACGGCCGGCAATGCCTCCGGCGTCAACGACGGCGCCGCCGCCATGATCCTTGCGTCCGAGGCCGCCGTGAAGAAGCACGGGTTGACGCCACGGGCGCGCATCCTCGGGCTCGCATCGGCCGCGGTGCCGCCGCGCATCATGGGCATCGGCCCGGTGCCGGCGACGCGCAAATTGATGGAGCGGCTCGGCCTCAGGATCACTGATTTCGATTTGATCGAGCTCAATGAGGCCTTCGCCTCGCAGGGCATAGCCTGCCTGCGCCAGCTCGGGGTCAAGGAGGATGCCGACTTCGTGAACCCGCATGGTGGCGCTATCGCGCTCGGCCATCCCCTTGGCATGAGCGGCGCGCGGCTTGCCCTGACGGCGGTGCATGGCATGGAGAAGCGGGGCGGGAAGCTTGCCTTGGCAACCATGTGCGTCGGCGTCGGCCAGGGCGTTGCGGCAGCGATCGAGAAGTTGAATTGATCTGTCTGCGTCATTGCGAGCGAAGCGAAGCAATCCATTTCGCCGCTTGCTGAGGCATGGATTGCTTCGCTTCGCTCGCAATGACGGGACAGAAAGGCGAAAAACACCGCTTTTCCGGGTTAGTTATATCCTATAATGATTCGACGGCTGGCTCACCGGCAAGGAGCGCCAGGGAGGAAATCGTCATGACCTTGCTCTATCCGCTGCAATCGCTCGCGGCGCATCCGCCGCGGTTGTCGCCGGCCTATCGCTCGACGGTCAAGCGCGCGCCGCAAAAGCCGCTGATCCCGATCCGGCAAACGCTCTCCGAACTGACCGGCCCGGTCTATGGCCACGAGACGGTACGCGAGAACGACAACGACCTCACGATCCAGCACAAGGGCGAGCCGCTCGGTGAACGCATCATCGTGCACGGCCATGTGCTCGACGAGGACGGCCGCGGCGTGCCCAACGCGCTGGTCGAACTGTGGCAGGCCAATGCCTGCGGCCGCTACGTCCATGTCGTCGATCAGCATCCGGCACCGCTCGATCCGAACTTCACGGGCGCCGGCCGCGCGCAGACCGATGCGAGCGGCTATTACAGGTTCATCACGATCAAGCCCGGCGCCTACCCGTGGGGCAATCACCACAACGCCTGGCGCCCGGCCCACATCCATTTCTCGGTATTCGGCCATTCCTTTATCTCGCGCCTGGTGACACAGATGTATTTCCCGGCCGATCCCTTGTTTCCGTTCGATCCGATCTTCAATTCGGTGACGGATGAGAAGGCGCGCGCGCGGATGATCTCGTCGTTCGATCTCGAGAACACCCAGCCGGAATGGGCGCTGTGCTACCGCTTCAACATTGTCCTGCGCGGCAGGAACGCGACGCCGATGGAGAATAAATCGTGAGCGAGCAGCGGCCGGACGGCATCACGCCATCGCAGACGGTCGGCCCGTATTTCAAATACGGCCTGACGCCGAACGGCGAGTACGCGTGGAACGACGCCTTCACCAACAACCTGATCACGCCTGACGTTTCCGGCGAGCGCATCCGCGTCGAAGGCACGGTGTTCGACGGCGACGGCGTGCCGGTGCCGGACTGCATGCTGGAGATCTGGCAGGCCGACGCGCAGGGCCGGTTCTCCGATCCGCAGGATGCCCGCGCGTTGCCCAACAGTTCGTTCAAGGGGTTTGGCCGCGTCGGCACCGATGCCAAGGGCGGCTACTCCTTCGACACCATCAAGCCGGGCCAGGTACCTGATCCGGACGGCAAGCCGCAGGCACCGCACATTTTGCTCGCGGTGTACGCGCGCGGCATGCTGCTGCATCTCTACACCCGGATCTATTTCGACGATGAAGCGGCCAACGCCACCGATCCCGTGCTGGCGCTGGTGCCGTCGGATCGCCGCGCGACGCTGATTGCCAAGCGCAAGGCGAGTGCGGCCTACGTGCTCGACATCCACCTGCAGGGCGACAACGAGACGGTGTTCTTCGACGTGTGACTCCCGGCCGTCATTGCGAGGAGCGAAGCGACGAAGCAATCCATCTCTCCGCAAGTGGAGGCATGGATTGCTTCGCGGAGCCTGTCATCGGGCGGCGCTACGCGCCGACCCGGTGGCTCGCAACGACGGGGTCCGCGTTCTGAGCGTAAATATGCGCTGTCCTCATCGAACATTCGGCAAATAGCGCGATCCCTCCTTCCCCAAAAACTCCAGCATCGCCTGCGCCGGCGGCAGCAGGATCTTGTCGGCGCGGCGCATCGCGTGCCATTGGCGCATCACGGGCAGGCCCGCGACCTTGAGCACCACCAGCCGCCCTTCCTCCAGTTCGTGGAACACGGTGTGCTGGGAAATGAAGGCGATCCCGAGCCCGGCCATCACCGCCTGCTTGATGGTCTCGTTGCTGTCCATGGCCATGCCGACCTTGGGCTCGATCCGATGCTTCTGGAAGAACTGCTCCATCAGCATCCGCGTGCCGGAGCCGTGCTCGCGGGTGATGAAGGTCTCAAAGGCGAGATCGCTAGCCGCGACGCGCTTCTTTCCATTGAGCCGATGATCGGCGGCGGCGATGATCACGTGCGGATGCCTGCCGAGCGGGCGCATCTCGACCTCGATGTCCGGTGGCGGCTGCCCCATCACGGCGATATCGAGATCGTAGCCGCGCAGCGCGTCGCGGATGTCCTCGCGGTTGCCGATCCTGAGCGTCACGTCGATCTTCGGGTAGCGCTGCGAGAACGCCGCGATCGCGAACGGCACGAAGTATTTCGCGGTGCTGACCGCGCCCATCGCGACACGCCCGCCGCTCTTGCCCGCAATCATGTCGAGCGACTGTTCGCAGTCGGCGAGCGCCGATTCGATGCGCTCGACCAGCGCGAGAACGGTGCGGCCGGCATCGGTCAACGCCATGCCTTCAACTGTGCGCTGGATCAGCGGCAGGCCGGCGAGTTCCTGCAGGTTGCGAAGCTGCAGGGTGACCGCCGGCTGGGTGAGGTTGAGCCGGTTCGCCGCGCCCGTGATCGAGCCGGCCGCATGCACGGCGGTCAATGCGCGTAGCTGACGAAGGGTGAGGTCGCGCGAGAAATGCCCCGGCACGAGCACCTCCATAAAAAATACTTTGGACACACTTAAGATATTAAAATTTCACTAATTCGGCAATTCGCGTGTTGATAGTGGCGACAGCGACTCCAACCCGGAGCCGCGTCAAGCGAAGTCCCGTCGAGAGGGCTCGATGAATGGGAGAGCGGCCGTGGATCATCTTCCTGCATTGCATGCCTATCTCGACGATCCCGCGCGTCAGGACAGCGTCCGCGCCGCAGCCGTCGCGGTGGTGGAGGCGCTGGCCGCGGCGGCGGTCGAACTCGCAGGCGTCATCGCCTCGGGCCCGCTGGTCGGCATCACCGGCCGCGACGGCGCGGTCAACCCCGACGGCGACACCCAAAAGGACATCGATGTTGTCGCAGATCAGCTGATGCGCGACGCCCTGCGCACAGCGCCGGTGGCCGCCGTGCTCTCGGAGGAAGTGGAACTGCCGGAGACGCTCGATGCCGAGGCGCCGCTCTGTGTCGCGATCGACCCGCTCGACGGCTCGGCCAATCTTGCGAACAACATCTCGGTTGGCACCATCTTTTCGATCCGGCCCAAAGCGCGTGACATCCTCTCGACCTTCTTCGAGCCCGGCACCGCGCAGATCGCCGCGGGCTTTTTCATCTATGGCCCGCAGACCGTGCTGGTGCTGGCACTCGACCAGCGCGTCGATGTCTTCACACTGTATCCCCCGACGCGCGAATTCGTGCTGACCGGGCGCGGCGTCCGCATTCCGCCCGATACACCAGAGTTCGCGATCAACGCCTCCAACCGCCGGCACTGGAGCGGCGCCGTGCGTGGCTATATCGACGAATGCCTCGCGGGCGCCAATGGCGACTGCGGCCGCGATTTCAACATGCGCTGGATCGGATCGCTGGTGGCGGAAGCCTACCGCATCCTGGTCCGTGGCGGCGTCTTCCTCTATCCGGCCGATGTGCGCCCGGGCTACCGCGAGGGCCGCCTGCGCCTGCTCTACGAAGCCCATCCCGTGGCGCTGATCATGGAATGGGCTGATGGCGCCGCCTCCAGCGGGCGTGCCCGCATTCTCGAGCTTTCGGCGCGGACGCCGCACCAGCGGGTGCCCTTGATCATGGGATCGCCGCGCACCGTGCGCGACATCGATATGATGCACGAAGGTGTCGAGCCGCTGTTCGAAAACGCCGACGCGCCCTTGTTCGCGCGCCGCGGATTGTTTCGCTGAAGGAGGCCGGCATGTCGCGGCGTCACCCCATCATATCGGTCACGGGTTCTTCCGGCGCCGGAACGACGTCGGTCAGGAAGACCTTCGAGAACATCTTCCGGCGCGAGAATGTCAGCGCCGCCTATGTCGAGGGTGACGCCTTCCACCGCTACGACCGCGCCGAGATGCGCAGCAAGATGGTCGAGGAGGCCGATCGCGGCAACAAGCATTTCAGCCATTTCAGCCCCGAGACCAATTTGTTCGAGGATCTTGAAAAGCTGTTCCGCGACTATAGCGAGTCCGGCACCGGCACGACGCGGCACTATGTGCACGACGGGGACGAGGCGCGGCTCTATGGCGGGGATCCCGGCACTTTCACCCAATGGGAGCCGTTGCCGGAGAATTCCGATCTCCTGTTCTACGAGGGCCTGCATGGCGCCGTCGTCACCGACAAGGTGAACGTCGCCAAATATGCTGACCTCAAGATCGGCGTCGTCCCCGTCATCAATCTCGAATGGATCCAGAAGCTGCATCGCGACCGCAGCCACCGCGGCTATTCCACGGAGGCGGTGACCGATACCATACTGCGGCGCATGCCTGACTATGTGAACTACATCTGCCCGCAGTTCACCGAGACCGACATCAACTTCCAGCGCGTGCCGACGGTCGACACATCGAATCCGTTCATCGCGCGCTGGATCCCCACACCGGACGAATCGATGGTCGTGATCCGGCTGAAGAACCCGCGCGGCATCGATTTTCCCTATCTGCTCTCGATGATTCCGCACAGCTTCATGTCGCGCGCCAATTCGATCGTGATCCACGGCGCCAAGCTCGATCTGGCGATGCAGCTCATCCTCACCCCGCTGATCCTGCAACTGATGGAACGAAAGAGGCGAACGATATGACCGCACTTGCGTCTGTGGCCAGCCGCGCCCAAGTCAGCCATGCCGAGATGGCGAACGCCATCCGCTTCCTCGCCATCGATGCCGTCGAGAAGGCGAAGTCCGGGCATCCGGGCATGCCGATGGGCATGGCCGATGTCGCGACCGTGCTGTTCTCGCGCTTCCTCAAATTCGATCCCGATGACCCGGCCTGGCCCGACCGCGACCGCTTCATCCTCTCCGCCGGCCATGGCTCGATGCTGCTCTACGCGCTGCTGCATTTGACTGGCTATGAGAGCGTGACGCTCGATCAGCTCAAGGCGTTCCGCCAGTGGGGATCGACAACTCCAGGCCATCCCGAATATGGCCACACGCCCGGCGTGGAGACGACCACCGGCCCACTCGGGCAGGGCATCGCGACCGCCGTCGGCATGGCGCTCGCCGAGCGGTTGATGAACGCGCGGTTCGGAGATGAACTCGTCGACCACTTCACCTACGTCATCGCCGGCGACGGCTGTCTGATGGAAGGCATCAGCCACGAGGCGATCTCGCTCGCGGGCCATCTACGGCTGAACCGGCTGATCGTGCTGTTCGACGACAACCGGATCTCGATCGATGGGGCGACGTCGCTGTCCTGTTCGGACCATCAGCTCGCGCGCTTCAGGGCCTCCGGCTGGTCGGCCTGTCGGATCGACGGCCATGATCCGCAAGCGGTTGCGAGGGCGATCGATGAAGCCAGGAAGAGCGACCTGCCGTCACTGATCGCCTGCCAGACCGTGATCGGCTTCGGCGCGCCGAATCGGCAAGGCAGCGAGAAGGTTCATGGTGCACCGCTCGGATCGGAGGAGGTCGCCAAAACGCGGGCGGCGCTTGATTGGCGCTACCAGCCATTTGAAATTCCGCCAGCCGTGCTTGCGGAATGGCGCGAGATCGGCGCGCGCGGCCGTGCGGCGCGGCGTGCCTGGATCGAGCGTTCACGGCGCGCCTGCAACGGCGGCGGCAGGTCGCCGTTCCACGATGCGCTGAACAAGAAGTTGCCTGGCGTCTATACCGAGGCGATGGCGAAGCTGAAGGAGCGTTTCGAGCTCGAACGTCCGAAGCTTGCGACACGGCAGGCATCGCAACACGTGATCGATGCGATCGCCGAGGTGCTGCCCAACCTGCTCGGCGGCTCGGCCGACCTGACGCACTCCAATCTCACGCTAGCGAAATCGCAAGTGCCGGTTCGCTCGGGCTGGCTGCACGGCAGCTATATCCACTATGGCGTCCGCGAGCATGCGATGGCGGCGGCGATGAATGGCATCGCGCTGCACGGCGGCTTCGTCCCCTATGGCGGAACATTCCTCGCGTTCGCCGACTACAGCCGCCCCGCGATCCGGCTTGCGGCGCTGATGGGCATCCGCGTCATTCACGTCATGACCCATGATTCGATCGGGCTGGGCGAGGATGGCCCGACCCACCAGCCGGTCGAGCATCTCGCCGCGCTCCGTGCGATTCCCAATCTGCTGGTGTTCCGTCCTGCCGATCCAATCGAGACCGCGGAAGCCTGGGATTGCGCGCTGCAAGCCGAGACCTCGCCGTCGATCCTGTGCCTGTCGCGGCAGGCGCTACCCGCCTTCCGCGACGTGACCGATACCAACTACGTCGCGCTCGGTGCCTATGTGGCGATCGAGCCGGACGGAGGCCGTGACGTCACGCTGATTGCAACCGGCTCGGAAGTATCGATCGCGCTCGAGGCGGCGAAGCTGCTTGGAAGCGAGAACATCCGCGCCGCCGTCGTTTCCGCGCCGTGCTTCGATTTGTTCCGGAAGCAGCCGCGCGACTATCAGGCCAAGGTGCTGGGCGATGCGCCGTGCGTCGGCATCGAGGCTGCCGTCGAAGGCGATTGGGCGCGCTGGCTCGGCGACGACGGCGAGTTCGTCGGCATGAACGGTTTCGGCGCCTCCGCACCGGCCGACGTGCTCTACCGCGAGTTCGGCATCACGCCGGCCGCCGTCGCTGCCGCGGCCAGGCGCGTGATCCAGAGGGCAAACGAAAGGAAATAAGCATGGCGCGGATAACCCTGAGGCAATTATTGGATCATGCCGCCGAACGCGGCTACGGCGTGCCGGCCTTCAACATCAACAATATGGAGCAGGGGCTCGCGATCATGGAGGCCGCATCCGCCTGCGATGCGCCCGTCATCATCCAGGCCTCGCGCGGCGCGCGCGCCTATACGGGCGACGTCATGCTGTCGAAGATGATCGATGCGCTCGAGGAGATGTATCCGGACGTACCGCTCTGTCTGCATCTCGATCATGGCAACGAGGAATCCACCTGCACCACCGCGATCCGCTACGGCTTCACCTCGGTCATGATGGACGGCTCGCTGAAGGCCGATGCCAAGACCGCAGCCGATTACGACTACAATGTCGGTATCACCCGCCGCGTCGTCGAGATCGCGCACTGGGTCGGCGCCTCCGTCGAGGGTGAGCTCGGCGTGCTCGGCTCGCTCGAGCATGGCGGCGGCGAGCAGGAAGACGGCCACGGCGTCGAAGGCAAGCTCAGCCATGACCAGCTCCTGACCGATCCCGACCAGGCGGTCGATTTCGTCCGCGCCACCAAGGTGGATGCGCTCGCGATCGCGATGGGCACTTCGCATGGCGCCTACAAGTTCACGCGGCGGCCCGATGGCGACATCCTCGCGATGCGCGTGGTGGAGGAGATCCATCAGCGGCTGCCGAATACACATCTGGTGATGCACGGCTCGTCCTCGGTGCCGCAGCCATTGCAGGACATGTTCAACCAGTTCGGCGGCGAGATGCCGCAGACCTGGGGCGTTCCGGTCGAGGAGATCGTCCGCGGCATCAAGCACGGCGTGCGCAAGGTCAATATCGATACCGACTGTCGCCTTGCGATGGCCGCCGCCTTCCGCAAGGTCGCGACCCAATCGAGAAGCGAATTCGATCCGCGCAAATTCTTGAAGCCCGCGATGGAAGCCTTGCGCGATCTTTGCCGTGACCGGTTCGAGCAGTTCGGCACCGCGGGCAATGCCGGAAAGATCAAGGTGATTCCGCTTTCCGAGATGGCGAGGCGCTACCGCGCCGGCGCGCTCGATCCGCAAATTGGGGCGATGACCGAAGCAGCGTGAGGGGCACGCCAGAACAATTTCAGGAGGACCATATGAACATGCAGTCGATGACCCTGCGCGGCAAGGATCGCTACAAATCCGGCGTGATGGAATACAAGCGCATGGGCTATTGGGAGCCCGATTACGTACCCAAGGACACCGACGTCATCGCGCTGTTCCGCGTCACCCCGCAGGACGGCGTCGATCCGACCGAAGCCTGCGCGGCGGTGGCCGGCGAATCCTCGACCGCGACCTGGACCGTGGTGTGGACCGATCGCCTGACGGCGGCGGAAAAATATCGCGCGAAATGCTACCGCGTCGATCCGGTGCCGAATTCGCCCGGCAGCTATTTCGCCTACATCGCCTACGATCTCGACCTGTTCGAGGCAGGCTCGATCGCGAATCTCACCGCATCGATCATCGGCAACGTCTTCGGCTTCAAGCCGCTGAAGGCGCTGCGGCTCGAGGACATGCGGCTGCCGATCGCCTATGTGAAGACGTTCCAGGGGCCGGCGACCGGCATCGTGGTCGAGCGCGAGCGGCTCGACAAGTTCGGGCGTCCGCTGCTCGGCGCCACTGTCAAGCCGAAGCTCGGCCTCTCCGGCCGCAATTATGGCCGCGTCGTCTATGAGGCGCTGAAGGGCGGGCTCGATTTCACCAAGGATGACGAGAACATCAACTCGCAGCCCTTCATGCATTGGCGCGAGCGCTTCCTCTACTGCATGGAGGCGGTGAACCGCGCGCAGGCCGCGACCGGCGAGATCAAGGGTACCTATCTCAACGTCACCGCGGCGACGATGGAGGACATGTACGAACGCGCCGATTTCGCCCGCGAGCTCGGCTCCGTCGTCATCATGATCGATCTCGTGATCGGCTACACCGCGATCCAGTCGATGGCGAAATGGGCGCGCAAGAACGACATGATCCTGCATCTGCACCGCGCCGGCCACTCCACCTACACCCGGCAACGGTCGCATGGCGTCTCGTTCCGTGTGATTGCAAAATGGATGCGGCTCGCGGGCGTGGATCACATTCACGCCGGTACTGTCGTCGGCAAGCTCGAGGGCGATCCGAACACGACGCGCGGCTACTACGACATCTGCCGCGAGGACTTCAATCCGATGCAGCTCGAGCACGGCGTGTTCTTCGACCAGAATTGGGCCAGCCTCAACAAGCTGATGCCGGTGGCCTCGGGCGGCATCCATGCCGGCCAGATGCATCAGTTGCTCGACCTCTTGGGCGAGGACGTCGTGCTGCAGTTCGGTGGCGGCACCATTGGTCACCCGCAGGGCATCCAGGCGGGCGCCACCGCCAACCGCGTCGCGCTGGAAGCCATGATCCTCGCCCGCAACGAGGGGCGCGACTACGTCCATGAGGGGCCGGAGATCCTGGCCAAGGCTGCGCAGAGCTGCACGCCGCTGCGCGAGGCGCTCGAGGTCTGGAAGGACGTCACCTTCAACTACGAATCGACCGATGCTCCGGATTTCGTTCCGACACCGAGCGTCGCGGTCTGAAAGGAGCTTGATCATGCGCATAACCCAGGGCTGCTTCTCCTTCCTGCCCGATCTCACCGACGAGCAGATCACCGCGCAGGTCCAGTATTGTCTGGACAAGGGCTGGGCGGTGAACATCGAGTTCACCGACGATCCGCATCCCCGCAACACCTATTGGGAGATGTGGGGCCTGCCGATGTTCGATTTGCCCGACGCTGCTGGCATCATGCGGGAGCTCGCCGAATGCCGGCGTGTCTATGGCGACCGGTACATCCGGATCTCCGGTTTCGATTCGAGCCACGGATGGGAATCCGTTCGCATCTCCTTCATCGTCAATCGGCCCAAGGACGAGCCCGGCTTCCGTCTCGACCGGCAGGAATCCGTCGGCCGCAACCTCCGCTATTCGACGCACGCTTATGCGGCGGAGCGCCCTGAAGGCGAGCGTTACGTCGACCGTTAACCGCGTCCGGTTCAAAGCCAGGCGGGTGGCTCCCTCGGCCGACCTGGTCCGGATGCACTTCTCCGTCGTCGCTAGGTTGCGGCGACGGAGCTTTTCGACACGAGAGCAGGATGACGCAACCACAGCCACAGACTCACGAAGCCCCGCTGGAGGCCGTCGATCTCCGGCGCGAATTCGCCGACCTCGGCATCGGCGCCGTGCTCGACCAGCTCGATTCCGAGCTGATCGGCCTGGCGCCCGTGAAGACGCGCATCCGCGAGATCGCAGCGCTGCTGCTGGTCGAGCGTATCAGGCAGAAGATGGCGCTCGCCACCACCTTTCCGACCCTGCACATGTCCTTCACCGGCAATCCCGGCACCGGCAAGACCACGGTGGCGTTGCGCATGGCCAGCATCCTGCACCGGCTCGGCTTCGTGCGCCGCGGCCATGTCATCAGCGTCACCCGCGACGATCTGGTCGGGCAATATATCGGCCACACTGCGCCGAAGACCAAGGAGATCCTGAAGAAGGCGATGGGCGGCGTGCTGTTCATCGACGAGGCCTATTATCTTTATCGCCCCGACAATGAGCGCGACTATGGCCAGGAGGCGATCGAGATTCTCCTGCAGATCATGGAGCAGCAGCGCGAGGATCTGGTCGTGATCCTCGCCGGCTATGGCGACCGCATGGAAAAATTCTTCCAGAGCAATCCGGGTTTTCGTTCCCGCATCGCCCATCACATCGACTTCCCCGATTATTCGGACGCCGAGCTGCTCGCGATCGCCGAATTGATGCTGCAGCAGCAGAACTATCGTCTTTCATCGGCGGCGCGTGATGCCTTCATCCGCTACATCGCCGTGCGCAAGACCCAGCCGCTATTCTCCAACGCGCGTTCGATCCGCAATGCTCTGGATCGCATCCGGCTCCGCCAGGCCAACCGCATCGTCTCCCGGCTCGACCGGGTGCTCACGACCGACGATGTGATGTCGATCGAGGCCGGTGATGTGCTGGCAAGCCGGGTATTTTCGAAAGGCGCGACGGACCAGGAGACATGAGCGAGACGCTGACAGCCGTGCGGACGGCGGCCTTCGAGGACCTCATCGCTCGCGCCCACGCACTGATCTTTGACGTCGACGGCACAATGGCCGAGACGGAGGAGGTACACCGCCGCGCCTTCAACGACGCGTTCTCGCGCGCAGGCCTCAACTGGTACTGGGACCAGGCGACCTACGGAGGGTTGCTGCGTGTCGCCGGAGGCAAGGAGCGGATCCGCGCGTTTGCCATGTGCAAGCGAACCATGCCGCTGCTATCGAATCGCGAGATCGCAGAGCTGCACGGGATCAAGACCGCGCGTTATGCCGAGCTGATCGCAACGGGCGGCTGCCCGCTGCGGCCCGGCGTGGAGGCCTTGCTCCGAAAGGCACGACGGCGCAGCCAACGGCTGGCGATCGCGACGACGACCTCGCATGCCAATATCGATGCGCTATTGTCGGTCGCGCTGGGCGAGGATTGGGCTGAATGGTTCGAGGCGATCGTCGCGGGCGACGATGTGCCGGAGAAGAAGCCGGCGCCCGACGTCTATCTCATGATGCTGGCGCGGCTTTCGCTCCCCGCTTCGCGCTGCATCGCCATCGAGGACTCGCGCAACGGATTGCTCGCGGCCTCGCGCGCCGGCATTCCTGTGCTGTTCACCCGCAGCGCCTACTTCCGCGACGATGATTGCTCGGAAGCCCTGCTCGCCGTCGATGAATTGACCGAGATCGCCGGCTGACGGCGCCGCGTTGGAGTGCTGTAGCCCGGGTGGAGCGCCAGCGTAACCCGGGGCCGCTCGCAAACCTTGACGCTGATGTCCCGGGTTACGCGTTCGCTCCACCCGGGCTACGTCCGGCTCGACGCGGTGGCGTGACCGGCAGGCGTTACGGAATGATTCTCTCTTCCCGCAGACGGGCGAAGAGATCGAAGAAGCTGTCGTCGGTTGCCTGGTATTCCAGGAAGCCGAGCTTGCGGCTTTTGCTCATATCGGTGACGACCTCGATCGGGCGGCCGAGGTCGGCGTCGGTGTGCCAGGCCGAAGCGAGCACGCCGAGATCATGCTCGGTCAGCCGGTATTTCTGCGCGATGTCGGACCAGATCGGGCCCGCATCGGCCAATTGCCGCTCCAGCGGAATCCCTTCGCCCGGAAATGGCGCTGGCTTTAGGTTGAACCAGTCGGCCAGCCGTTGCCACATCCAGCTCCAGCGAAACACATCGCCATTGACGACGTTGAACGCCTGATTACGCGCGGCCGGCGTTGTCGCCGCCCATTCCAGATGGCGTGCGAGCAGCCGCGCATCCGTCATATCGGTAAGACCATTCCACTGCATCGCCGAGCCGGGAAACAGGAAGGGACGGCCGGTCTCCCGGCAGATGGTGGCGTAGACCGCGAGCGTCACGCCCATGTTCATCGCGTTGCCCACGGCATAGCCGATGATGGTGTGCGGCCGATGGATGCTCCAGCCAAAGCCGTCGCGCTTGGCCGCGGCGAACACTTCGTCTTCCTGGGCGTAGTAGAAATTCTCGATATTGAGCCGCGGCTGGTCTTCCCGAAACGGCGTGGCGGGCAGGCTGCCCTTGCCGTAATTTTCGAACGGACCAAGATAGTGCTTGAGCCCAGTCACGAGCGCGACATGCCTGACGGAGCCTGCGGACGACAACGCATCGAGCAGGTTGCGCACCATTCCGGAGTTGACCATGATATTCTCGGCCTCGGTGTTCTGCCGCAACCACGTGCTGATGAGTACGTCCGTCGGTCTCAAATCCTGCAGCGCCTTGCCAACCGATGCGGGATCCAGCAGGTCCGCCGCCACCGGCTGCACGCCGTCGATGTTGGCCGGCGGCCGACGCGCCAAGGCGTAAACCTGCCACCCCTGCCGACGAAGGTGCCGGACCAAATTATTGCCGACAATACCGCTCGCACCAACGACCAGCGCTGAACCCGCCATGTTCCAACCTCCAGGGATCTCGGTGAGGAGATAGGATTGGTCGACGCATCAACCAGGGCCGCTGTGCCGGGAATAACTCCTTCGTGAGTGCCGTAGCGCCGTAGCCCGGGTGGAGCGCTAGCGTAACCCGGGGCCGCCACGTCGTCATTGCGAGCGAAGCGAAGCAATCCACGCCGCCGCAAGCTGAGAGATGGATTGCTTCGCTCCGCTCGCAATGACGGAAAGGGGCTCAGGCCTTACTCCATCACCGCCGCATGGTCCGACGATGCCTGCGATTGCGACCGCAGCGCGGCCTTGGTCGAGCCGATCATGATCGCAAGCGGGATCGAGGCCAGGATGAACACCATCACGAGCTGGTAGTCGTGGGCGAACGCGATGATCTGCGCTTGCACCGCGACGATCTTATCCGCCATCGCGCGGCCGGTGTCGGTGTTCAAATTGATCATGCCACTGACATTGGGCATCTGCAGTGCGTGGTTGAACGGGTTGATGTGCTCGGACAGCGTCGCATAGATGCGCCGGGAGCCTTCCGTGAGCTGCGCGATCACGATAGAGATGCCGATCGAACTCGCGACGTTGCGCAGCAGCGTCAGCATCGAGGTGCCGTCCGTGCGCAGGTGATTGGGCAGGGTCAAGAACGCAACGGTCGAGAGCGGCACGAACACCAGTCCGAAGCCGAAACCCTGGACGATGCTCACGACCACGATCTCGGTCGCGCTGGTCTGGTCGGTCCAGCCCGTCATCACGAACAGCGACGCCGCCGTCAGCGCGAGGCCGGAGATGATCAGCGTGCGCGCCTCGATGAAGCGCATCATGCGCCCGACCAGCATCATCGCGACGAAGGTGCCGCAGCCGCGGCTCGCCAGCAGCACGCCGGCGGTGATGATGGGATAGCCGATCACGTTCTGCAAGTAAGGCGAGGACAGCGCCATGGTCGAGTAGAGCACGAGCCCCATCACGGTCATGAACACGCAGCCGCCGACGAAATTCTTGTCCTTGAACAGCTCGAATTGGATGAAGGGTTTTGTCGTCGTGAACGAATGGGCGAAGAAGTAATAGAAGCCGATGCCGGAGATGATGAATTCGGCTATGATCTCGTTGGATTCGAGCCAGCCGAGCTGCTCGCCGCGATCGAGCGCGAGCTGCAGCGAGCCGATCGCGAGCGCGAGCGCGCCGAAGCCGAACCAGTCGAAGCGCAGGTTCAAATTCTGCTTGGTCTCGTCCATGAAGACGATGAGGCCGAGCACGGTGATGGCGCCGAACGGCAGGTTGACGAAGAACACCCAGTGCCAGGAATAGGTCTCGGTCAGCCAGGCACCGAGCGACGGGCCCATGATCGGGCCCATCATCACGCCCATGCCCCAGATCGACATCGCCTTGGCGCGCTCATGCAGTGCGTAGGAGTCGAGCATCACGGCCTGCGACAGCGGCACCAGCGCTGCGCCGAACACGCCCTGCAGCAGGCGGAACAGCACCATCTGGGTGATGTCCTGCGCCAGGCCGCACAGCACGGAGGCAACGGTGAAGCCCGCGGAGCAGATGATGAAGATGCGCTTGCGCCCGAACCGGTTGGCGATCCAGCCGACCGGCGCGGTCATGATCGCCGCCGCCACGATGTAGGACGTCAGCACCCAGTTGATCTGATCCTGCGACGCCGACAGCGTGCCCTGCATATAGGGCAGCGCGACATTGGCGATGGTGGTGTCCAGCGCCTGCATGACGGTCGCCGTCATGGCGCAGACCGTCACCATGTTCCGGCGCATGCCGGGCACCATGCTGGGCGAGGGGGCCGCCGTCGACATTGCTGAGATCAGTCCTGTTCGTGGGTCGCTGCGGCCGAGGACAGGCCGAGCAGGCCGGACAGCGAGCGGCGATGGTTGGTGTCGATGGTCGCGTAGACGCTCATGCCCGCCTTCAGCTTGCGCACCATCCTGTCGTTCTGGTCGAAATAGATCCTGACTGGCACGCGCTGCACGACCTTCACGAAATTGCCGGTCGCGTTCTGCGGCGGCAGGATCGCGAACTGCGCGCCAGTGCCGGGCGAGAGCGAGCCGACCGTGCCCTTGAACGTGTGGTTCGGGAAGGCGTCGACCTCGAGGTCGACCGGCTGGCCGACCGCGACATAGGTGAAGTCGGATTCCTTCGGGTTGGCGTCGACCCAGGGGTTGGCCACGTCGATGATGGAGAACACCGGCGTGCCGGCGGCGATGAAGCGGCCGAGCTGGATCTGCTCGACCTGGGTGGCGGTGCCCGCCATCGGCGCGCGCATCACGGTGTGGTCCAGGTTGCGCTGGGCATCATCGAGCTTGGCCTTGGCCTGCGCATAAGGCGGGAATTGCTCCAGCGGCAGATCGGGATTGCCGAGTAGTTGCGCCTTGGAACTGGAGATCTGCTGCTTGATGAACTCAGCCTGCGCGCTCGCGGTCACCAGCGACGTCGCGGCATTGTCGAGGTCGAGCTGCGAACCGAAATTGCTCTTCACCAGCGACTGCTTGCGGTCGACGTCACGCTGTTTGAGGTCGACCCCGCGTTGCGCCAGGTCGAGCATCTGGCCATAGATTCTGATATTGGCGACCAGGTTGTCGTAGGTCGTGCGTGCCTGGTCGAGCGCGCCCTTGGCCTGGTCCACCGCAAGGCGGAACGGCACCGCGTCGATCTCGAACAGCACGTCGCCTTCCTTGACCTGCTGGCCTTCCTTGACCACGACCTTCTCGATCTTTCCGGAGATGTCGGGCGTGATCAGCACCTTCTGCGCGCCGACATAGGCGTCGTCGGTCGACACGTAGCGGCCGCCGTTAAGATAGAAGACGACGCCGCCGACCAGCACCACCAGCGGCAACACGACCAGGAGGAGGAATCGGCGATAGCGCCGCAAGCCCGCCATCAGGCCGCGCGGCTGATCGGTCTTCGCTGGAGCCGAGGCCGGATTGTCCCTCTGCTCGGGCGCGAGTTTCAGGACGGGATCAGCCATAGCGCTGCTCCTTTCTGGAGGGTTCGCCGGCCGGGGTTTGGATGGCATTGCGGACGTTTTCCTTGATTGATTCGAGTTGGGCGAGCAGGCGGTGGGCATCGGCGGGATTGATGCCTTCCAGCGCGGTCGCAGTGAGTTCGGAGCGAAGGCCGGCGAGCTTGGCGAGCAGCGGGCGCGCCGCCTTGCGCAGATAGAGGCGGTTGACGCGACGGTCGTTCTCGTCGCCGCGGCGCTCGATCCAGCCATTGTCGCAGAGCTTGTCGATCAGCCGCGTCAGCGTGATCGGTTGCATCTCGAGCAGCTCGGCAAGCTCGGTCTGCTTCATTCCCTCGCTGCGCTCGACCTTGGTCAGCACCGCCCATTGCGCGCGGGTGATTCCGTAGCGCGCGGCCTCCTTGTCCGCGTAGACGCGGATCAGGCGAAACAATTCACCGAGCGTGAACATGAAGTTCGCGTCGACGGACCCCGGCATAATTACCCTCCATAAGCTTTGGCTATAATAAGCTAGCTTATGATTTCCGCACGCTCGGTTAACGGAAGGCAGCTCCGCTTCCAGAACATGGCTGGGAACGCGACGGGGCCCGGGGCTTTGGGATCGCCCGTCAGGCTGCTAAAATGATGCATATGACGTTGGCAAAAACCACATTTCCTGCACCTGACCACGATCACGGCCGCTGCACTGCGGAGGGGATCGCGCATGCCGAGGAGGTCTGCGCGCGGCGGGCGCAGAAGTTCACGCCGATCCGCCGTCAGGTGCTCGGGGCGCTATTGTCCAGCCACCGGCCGCTCGGCGCCTATGAGGTGATCGACGAGCTCGCCAAGTCGATGCCGCGCCCGGCGCCGATCACCGTCTACCGCGCGCTCGACTTCCTGATGGAAAACGGCCTCGTCCACCGCATCGAAAGCCGGAACGCGTTTCTGGCCTGCGCCCATGATCACGACGAGACTTCGATGGTGGCGTTCCTGATCTGCGATCGCTGCGGCGCGGTCGGCGAAATCCCGGCGGCGCCGGTGGCACAGAGCCTGAAGGCCGCGGCGCGCGCGGCGGGCTTTGCGCCGAAGCTGTCGGTGGTCGAGATCGCCGGCACTTGCGCGCATTGCCAGAAGTAATCTAGGAAAATCGAATTCCCGTCATTGCGAGCGGAGCGAAGCAATCCACGCCTCCACGAGCGGTGAAATGGATTGCTTCGCTCCGCTCGCAATGACGATCTCTTCTGCACGAAATCCGGAAGTCCCTGTTCCGGCGATCAGGCTGACAAAGATAACACGGCGCCAAGCCGGAAACTGAGGCAACATGTCAACGCAAACCATCTCCAGCGTCGCCGCTACCGGCCGCGCGCTCACCCCGGGTGCGGTCGCGATCATGCTGATGCTGTGCGTGAGCTGGGGATTCAACCAGATCGCGATCAAGCTCGTGATATCAGACATTCCGCCGATGCTGCAGGCGATGATCCGCTCCGCCGGCGCGTTGCCGGTGATGCTGATCGTGGGCTGGCTGCGCGGCGTCAAGTTCTTCGAGCGCGACGGCACGCTTCTGGCCGGCCTGGCCGCGGGCTTGATGTTCGGCATCGAGTTCGTGCTGATCTTCAGCGGCCTGATGTTCACTTCAGCCTCGCGCGCGTCGGTCTTCCTTTATACGGCACCGTTCTTCGTCGCGCTCGGCTCCTATCAGTTCCTCGGCGAGCGGCTCTCCGCTTTGCAGTGGAGCGGGCTCGCCTTGAGTTTTGCCGGCGTCGCGCTCGCGATCGGCGTGCCGCAGCCTGATGTCGACGCCAAAATATTGCTTGGCGACCTGATGGTGGTCGGCGGCGGCGCACTATGGGCGGCCACGACGCTGGTCGCCAAGGGAACGGCGCTGCGCAAGGCCGCGCCGGAAAAGGCGCTCGGCTACCAGGTCGCCCTGTCGATTCCGATCCTGGGTATCGCCTCGTGGCTTGCGGGCGAAACCGTCACCCATTTTCCGAGCCCGCTGTCGCTTGCCTTGATGACGTACCAGGCGATCTGGGTGGTCGGCTGCACCTTTGTGATCTGGTTTGCGATGGTGAAGATGTATTCCGCCAGCAAACTGTCGGCCTTCACCTTCATCACGCCGCTGTTCGGCGTCGTCGCTGCCTACATCATCATGCACGACACGCTGACGCCCGTTTTCGGCGTCGCGGCGCTCTTGGTGATCGTCGGCCTCTATCTCGTCAACAAGCCCGATCCGAAAGTGACGCCGGATCCCAACGTGCCGGCGTGAACCATCACTGTCATTCCGGGGCGCGACGAAGTCGCGAGCCCGGAATCCATCGGGCCGCACGCGCGAGTGGATAAATGGATTCCGGGCTCGATGCTTCGCATCGCCCCGGAATGACAGGTGCGTGTTGTGGTAGACTTTCCGCGTCATTGCGAGCACAGCGAAGCAATTCATGCTTCCGCAGGCGGCGCCATGGATTGCTTCGCTTCGCTCGCAATGACGCGGAGAGAACTTGCGCTTCGCGCCTATCCCCTCTCGATCGGCAGCGTCTCGTCCTTGGCCCATTCGCCCATCGACGCATCATAGAGGGTGAGGTTGTCGTAGCCGAGCCGATGGAGTTGGAACAAATCGACCGTGGCGGAAATGCCGCCGCCGCAATAGGCGATCACGCGCTTGTCCTTGCTGATGCCTTGGCTCGCGAATCTTGCTGCGGCCTCCGCCGGCGCAACGAACGTTTTCGTTGCCGGATCGAGCAACGTCGCCGCCGGCACATTGACGCTCCCGGGAATACGGCCTGGCCGGCCGTAGCGGCTGGGCTCAAGGCCTGCGTGGAATTGCGGACCCAGCGCATTGACGGTGACGGTGCCCTGGTCGCCGCGCGTGGCGAGCACGTCGTTCTTGCTGACGAAGAAACCCGTTCGCGGTTTGGCTGCAAACGTCGCCGGCGGATAGCCCTTGGCGGGGCCAGTCTCGAGCGGGCGGCCTTCCGCCTTCCACTTGTCCAGGCCGCCGTCGAGCACGGAGGCTCCGTCGAAGCCCAGCGATTTCAGCATCCACCAGAAGCGCGTCGCCCACATCGGGGTGCCGATCGAATACAGCACCACCCGGCTGTCGGGACCGATCCCGTGGTGGCCGAATGCGGCTTCGAGCTGCCCGACGTGGGGCATCATGAACCGCAGTTCCGTGTTCGGATCGGAGAATTCGCCCTGCAGATCGAGAAAATCGGCGCCCGCGACATGGCCGGCCTCAAAGGTCGCTTTCCCTGGCACCGCAATATAGGGCACGCCGCTGCCTTCGGGCGCAGGCTCCAGATAGGTCGTACAGTCGAACAGGCGAAGATCCGGCTGATGCAGGATATCGGCAAGTTCCGCCGTGGTGATAAGCCCATCCCTCGTTGCCATCTGCACCTCCCGCAGGTTGTGTTTACTTTAAGCTATGGCGCGCAGCGGGGGATGAAAAGCCGTCCTCGCGTGTTCGCGGGCCCTTTAATCCCCCGAATCCTCCCCCGATATACCGGTCAGCGTCCGGACAACCGCCCGTCTTGCTCCGATCTCCGCTTCAGGCGCAACTCGTTGAATCTCCGTTAGAAAATATGTGATCCAATAAAGCGCCAGCCCGCCTTCGTGCCCCCTTGGTGAATGTCACCAAAACCTGATATTCGAGACGCCATGAACAAGCCCGAACTATTGAGCGATGTCGCCGGTCCCAAGGCCCGGCATCAGACAACCCAGGTCATGGTCGGCCATGTCGCCGTCGGCGGGGGCGCCCCGATCGTCGTGCAGTCGATGACCAACACCGACACCGCCGATGTCGACGG